>NZ_JAUBVK010000046.1:0-49129 GCF_036705795.1 Microcoleus sp. ARI1-B5 | reverse complement strand
TCGCAAGCACGGTTCGGAGGGGGCTAGTCGGAAAAGGAACCTTCTGGAAACCTCGCTGGCTAGCTACCCACTTTTGACCGTATCAATCACAACACTCTTATCAGCAAAATCGGAACATTTCCAACGCTCAGACGCCAGATAAAATCATGGCTCAAAGCAGGAACGCTGGATGGAGAAACCCTATTTTCAACCAATGAAGGTACACCTCAAGGAGGAGTAATCTCGCCACTATTGGCAAACATCGCCTTACATGGTTTGGAAAAGTTAATCACAAAAGCATTTCCGAGAAGGGTGCATTACAAATACGGTAGGGAAAACGGGGTAAAAACCCAAACCTACATGGGGTATACACCCCAAGCGTATGTAGTTAGGTATGCCGACGATTTCGTGGTAATGCACGAAAGTCTTGAGGTTATCCAAAAATGCAAAGACCTGATAAGTGAATGGTTGAAAGAAATGGGGTTAGAGCTAAAAGACACCAAAACAAGAATATGCCACACCTTGAACAAAGTCGATGCAAATAATCCAGGATTCGATTTTCTGGGATTTAACATCCGACAATATGAAGCTGGAAAATATAAGACAGCTCATGACAGGTACGGCAATAAGCTGGGGTTCAAAACTTTTATTACCCCTAGCAAAAAAAAGGTAAAAGAACACTACGATGACATCGCCAGAGTAATCGATACCCACAAAGCAGCATCTGCTGATAGTTTGATTCATCATCTGAATCCAATAATCACAGGATGGGCAAACTATTACTCAGGCGTGGTAAGTTCAAAAACCTTAAATAACCTCGATCATCTGGTGTTCTGGAAGCTAGTAGCATGGTCACATAGGAGACACTCTGATAAATCCAAATCATGGACAAAGAGTAAATACTGGCGGAGAATCGAAGGGACTAATAAATTCGCAAGTTCACAGGATGGAAAAATAAATGCGGTTCTCAAACTGCATAAAGAAACACCCATCGTTAGACACGTAAAAGTCAAAGGCGAAGCAAGTCCATTTGATGGAAACCTAAAATACTGGAGTTCAAGATTAGGCGGAGTACCAGGCGTTCCAAAAGTCATAGCAACATTGCTAAAACAACAAAGGAACAAATGCCCAGAATGTGGGTACTACTTCTGGGAAAGCGACGTATTAGAAGTGCATCACAAAGACAGAAACAGAAGCAACAATAGGTATTCCAATTTGGAATTACTTCACGGACACTGCCACGACAAAACTCATGCAACCAGTACCAATGACAATGGCTGTTTCACTGAGGAGCCGTGTGATGGGAAACTATCACGCACGGTTCTGGAGACGAGTAATCTCGGTGACGGGATTGCTTAGTTTAATCTTGAGTTCGGGACTATGAGCTGGTTGACACAGAGCAATCAAGTTGTCGGGCCCGGAGCAGAGCGCTGGTCACATGAGCTCGGGCCAGGGGAGAGTTGAATCAGCGCGATGTCATCTTGCCTGTTGAGCTGAGAGGGCATCAATAAACTGCTGAAATTTTTCAGTATTCAGTCGATCGTATTCTTGACAAAAATGCCAGCCGCTCAATGGTTCGACCACACCGGGTAGTCCTGCATAGTAAGTGTAATCAAGAGTTTTAGTTAAGAGATGCAACTGGCGTTATACTCATGAATAAAATACGAAATAGCCCCCATATGATTGGATAGTTTTTTAGATAATGAAAGAGTTTTTATTACCGCTAAATATATTTTTCATGGTATTATTAAATATTTCTAGAGAGTTACTTTTGCCAGTATCGTTTCCTACTGCTTTGTGTGTTTTGAAAGGAAAAAATGTTCCACAAGCATTCCCTAAGTCTGTATAACTCACAGCACATTGGCGATAAACTGGTCGCACAAGAATCCCATAATCCGAGCGCACCAGCTTTATCTCTTTTGCCAATATATAGCCTTTCTCAAAAAGATGAGGTATCATATTACTGACTAAACGAGTGAGGGTAAAACATAGAACACAATATAAAATGAACTATAATTACATTGCTGAGTAAAGCCTCACCGGCTTGGACACGCCTCATAGCCTTTGCTTTGACTCATAGCACGCGAGGCTTGACTCAGAACACGTTTACTTGTACAAAATATCATACATTGTTAACAATGAAAACTTATTCTCTTGATTTTCGGCCCAAAATTATTGATAGTTATCATACTGAACCCATCTCACAAAAAGCAATAGCTAAGCATTTTTGTGTAGCTCTGAGATTTGTACAAAAATTGCTTAAACAGTATCGTGAAACCCTTGCATATTGCTCCTCGAACTTACCGATGCGGAGTAAAATGCAAACTGAATGCGGAGCAACTACTCATATTAGCGGAATTGATTGAAGCTTCGGATGATGCAACTCTTGAAGAACTCCGTTATTTACTTTATGGAAAAATTGGCATTTCCCTCAGAGCCGAGCAACAATGGGAAAAATGACAAAACTCTTAAACATGACTTTCCCAAAAAAACTCTCTTCCCTTGAGGCAAAGGCACTAACAGAGTTCAAAACCTGCAATATGAGTTGGGGAAAACAATCCAAAAAATTAGTTTTAAAGACTTAATGTTTATTGATGAATCAGGAGTAAACTTGGCAATGGTTAGGTTATATGCTCGGTATTTAAAAGGTGAAAGAGCTAGGGGCGAGCCACCCACTCAAAGTCGAAAAAATCTCTCAATAATTGGAGCAATGTCAGTCCCTAAAATCTTGATATCGGTTAATTATTTAATAGGGGGAAGAGATGCAATTACATTTGAAGCTTTTATTATCATAAAACTCGTACCCAAACTCTGGAAATGTTATCGTATATTGATGGACACTTGTCCCATTCACCTGGGAGAATAAGTAAAAAAACCAATCGAAAATAAAGGGCAAAATTACTATACTTATCACCTTATTTACGGAATTTTCACCCATTTAAAATCTCCGCTCACAACTTAAATTTATTCTCCGTTCTATCAAGACCACTAATTATCAAAAATTAGGAAAAACCCTAGAGTTGGCGTTCGGCTTCGTTACATCGTCAAATATTTTCAACTGGTTTACACACTGCTGTTATTGTAGCTCATCTGTCGCTGGAAAGGCTATATACTCCTACAATTTCTTTTGTTAATACATCAATGGCTAATCCCTTCCACTGCTTGTTATCCTTGTTGCCAACAAATGACCACATTTCATCACATTGAATTGTTAGCTTCCCTTTCTTTTTTGACTTCACTTCCATTTCTTTTTTTACGGTACCTAACTTTTTATTAAGATAATATTGTTACCACCGTTCCGAAACCCCCGTCGCCGTCGCAATTCCAGCCCGAGATATCTTTTCTTTCTAAAGCCGATCGACTCTCTTGTTGCTTCATCTATCGGCTGGTGTCGGGGAGCCATGACAAATTGTCTTCCACAATCCCCACATTTAAATTTTGGGAGAGCCGGAATGAGTGTGACGATTTTTTAAAATGTATTGAGAGTTGCACTGGGGATAGTTCATGAGTTAAAATTTAAGATAAATTGAACAAGTAAAATTATAACAAATTTTCCTGACTGTGCAGGACTACCCAAACGCCATAATTACTTTCCCTGTTTCGGTTTTGAGTCAAGAGCCGGTCTCGTCTTGACACAAATAACGCAACCTTTGTCCCTTACCTTTCCAAGCGTTGATAGGTCAATAGGGCTCTTGCTATGTTTTTTTAAAACGCCGATCGGCATTGGGTTCTTGCTTGGCGCTCGCTCGGGGTACTTTCAATTTAGCTTTGAGCCGATAGTGTACCCAATTATACACTGTGGGATATGTCAGGTTGAGTTGATAAGTCTGATTCAGCCACTCCACAATCTCCCCATAACTTTTGAATCAGGCGTGGCTGTTGCAATCTTGCTGGCAATCCGGCGAGAGCTTCTGAACTCAAGTGAGGCGATTTTCACTCTTGCACTTTTGACTGCCAACAATTCGGACAATCCTCAAGGAGGATACTTTTGCAGCCACGCCCGTTACCGTTGAACCATCGCATCCGAGACGTTCGGCGAGGGTTTTATGCGCTCGTGATTTGTCCTGTTTCGCAGCCCCCACAACATTTGCAACCGTTCTTTCTGACTGGCGGTGCGGCTATTTTTTAGTTGTTGCTCGCCTTCTTTCTGCACTTTCTGCGATCGCCAGAATCAGTTGGCGTGCCATAACTAATGACCTCTCAACAGTATCTTTATTCTATGCAACTTCATGTAAAATTGGTATAAAGTAGTTAATAAAATTGAGGAGGCGAGTTTTCAAATCACCCTGACTGGTGAAACTTCCTCTTATTAGTAAATTGCGCACCAAAATGCTGAACCAAATCTCAAGCCAGATTAAGCCACGAAGAATGTTTTGGTGTGTAATGGAAAACAATTTGATGTGTTGGGTCACTTAAAAAAGCAGCGCGGGATTTCATGGATTTGAGTAGGCCGCTTGGACCCTTAATACCGAGGTCGATATCCAAGCCTTCTTTTTCTGCGACCAAACTCACCAGTGATTCAGATTGGTGAGTATTCAGACAATCCATAATCGGATGCCATTTTTGGGCAGGGGGGTTAGTTTCAATGATTTGACGAATATTGAGAACGAAATCGGATTCTGTTCGATAATTTCCACAATTTGGCTCGATAATCTTACCCCTAGCAATATCGAAATTGGCTATCAACGTCTGGGGACCATGACGAATATATTCAAACTCTCTTATTTCAACTTTACTACGGTAAGCATTGGTAGATATTTTTCGAGACGCTCAGTAGCTTGAATCCCTGTCATTTCATCCACCGATATTGTGCGATCTCCGTTTTGAACGCGTTCAATCGCAGTAAGATATAAGCCTGTAATATCTTTAACTTTTGCAAATTCTTCATCCACAGGGGGGGGTTAACCAGTAGCGCGAGGCGTGTGGTTTAAGTTCTGCTTCTTCTAATAATCTTCCAACATGGCGGACGGATATACTTTCAATAATGCCTTGTTTCATGATTTCCGAAGCCAGTTCTCGCTTAGGTTCAGTGACTTATTGGTCGTCCGTAGTCGGACGGTGGGGAACACAAAGAGTGCAAACAACTCGGTTACTTGTTCCATGCTAAATTTTACTGGTGCGCCCACACGCTGTCGATATTGTAATCTTTGAAAAATCGATAAATCTTTTGGGTCGCTCTCCAACCATCGGTTTCGCCCCTTCACGAGCCATCTGCCGATCGATCTCTAAGCTTCGGGCTATTTCACGATGGTTTTGACCATCAGATGCCATGAGAATTATTTTGGCTCGTAGCACGATCTGTTGTGGCGTGTTGTGTCTCTCGATCAATTGCTGAAGTTGATGACGCTGGCCATCACTTAAATTTAATATTTTAGGAATTAATCTAGCCACATCTGACTCGTTGATACCCCGCCGAAACGGGCTTAACTATATTATACCACTAATATAGTCTGTTTATTTGCGCCGACCTATACTAGGGGGTCGGTTCAGTAAAAAGAGTTGACAAAAAAGGAGAGTGTATGTAGTTAGCTTGTCAACAAATTCTACTCTGCACCGAGTTCAGGAGAGCAGAACCTTACCCATTCGAGCAATTACATGAAGGTGATGGACAACAGCCACTGGGCCCAGAGAAAAGAGATTTTTACGCAGTCCAATATAACGGGCACGGTTCCCCTCTGCCAATGACCAATATGAGCCAGAGCCTGTTCAACTGTAGTGCGTTGTCTGAGTCGATCGCGACCAATAGCAGTGGATTGACGTGCGCGTAACTCTTGGATTAACGATTCATAGCAGATGAATCGATAAACTCCGTCGTTTTTGACTGTTAGTGCAGCTTTCTCTCTTTGGACAAATTGCACATTCATTCTGAGGAAAATGAACAACTTTTCCTGGTTCAAAGGGGATACTTACCTGCGGACGGGCAGCTAATTAAATGATTATCCCAATCAAAAACAAAAGCATTTTTATCAAAACGGCGAAAATTTATGACCGGCCACGCCTTACAAAATATCTTTAAGTTTTCAGAGCGCGAGCGTGACCCAGTGACTGGATAAGTAAGCGGGCGTCAATGTGTAACTCAGATAGCTGAGTATTTGCTAATTTTAAGTCTTTTGAAATGTCAACTGTAGCAGCAGATTCAGGAGTATTCGCCCAGGGAAAACGCCACAGCCAGAACTACAGCTATATCTAAATCTTTGAGGACGTGGCGTTTATATCCATTTATTTTCTGATAGTGGCTTTTGGGTCCATGTCGCAGATCGGGGTCTTCAATAGAAATGCGCCGGTATGCAAGCCACTTCTTTGGCAGTCGTAACGAGTTAAGCTAAAAGCACTGTTGTCAATGAGTAAGATTACTCATTTTATCTTGGTATCAAATTAGAATATGGCTCCTGCGGGTTGAAAAAAAATTGTTCGGGACTTCGTTAAATTTCAGGAAAAGGGGAAACAATCAGCCTGACGTGAGGTTTTCGCGATCGCTTAATAATTCCTAAATCTCGATTTTTGGGGTCAACAAAATACTTTACTAGGTCAGAAGCTAATCCTTTTTGATAGACCAGAGAAAAATGATACATACCCCGATAAATCATTTTTAAGGAAATGCGTTCAAGCGGTCTTCCTAATTCTGAAGCAATAGTATCTCCTAAACCTACTAAAATTGCATAGAATATCCAAGGACCCCAGATTTGTAGCTTGATTGCATTTAATGAGCCTGTCCATAAATAACTTAAATTTAGTAAGGCTTATAGTACACACAACGCATCTTCACTAGCCCCAGCTATTTGAGAGAATTATGCTACTACATAGGCTGGTAAAATCTCATATTTTCGGAACATTTTTTAGATAAAAACGCCCGGATATTTAAGCATTTATTTACTATTGTTAGGGGATAGTTGGAGTTTTTTTTGTGACTGCACTATCTTATTTGTTGGGTTTTTAATCACAAAAATCGATCGAAATTCGTTGTAGTTTACAATATACACCGTTCTTTATTCCTGATCGTAATAAAAGCAATATATTGTTTAATTAATTTCTGCCAAAATGCGAAGTTATAGAAGCCTCTATCCAATAATAGTATGGTGTTTGGCTTGACTATTTTCAGTAAATTTTCCTCGAACATGAGTGTCTGCTTGTTTAGGATTTGTCCACAACCAAATTTCTTCGGGAAGATGAGTCACTAAATCTATGATTCCCATTTTTCCGGCTAATTGACAACCATGGTACATCTGATTAAATTTTTAATTTACGAAATAATGCTTCTAATGTTGAGCCATCGGCTATCCATATATTTTCAAAATTTATTAAAGCAAATTGTACACTTTCAGGTAAGGGCCTTGATTTTATGGCCAACCATGAAGTGCGAAAATGAGGCAGTAATTGTTTGAAAAATTTTTCAAATAAAATTACGGGAAAGGTGAGAAATCTCTGCGATAATGCTTGTTGAGTATGCGATAATGCTTGTTGAGTAATTTCTTGCAGTTGACACCATAAAAATCTCTCTCTCTTTAATAATCTGGTTAATTCTGTTACTCCTGCTACGTCTCGCCATAATAAAGTTAATAGGAATGCCATCATTAATGGTAGGGTGATAATCCTATCTCTTAGATTAAGTTGGCGAGAAAAAGTTTTTTGAGCAGCCATCGCTGGAATTAATAGAGTTTCGAGGTGGCTGGCTATCACTGCATTTTCCACTCTTAGACGATTTTTCTTCGCTTGCTGCGTCTCGGTTGAGCCTTTTTGTGCTACTCATTACTGATTCAATGGGCTAGACTGCTTTGCCGATCAATGTTTCAGCCTATTTTACCTTTCTTTTGCATACCCCAAGAGACAATTTGCACTTTTTCTTAACTTGTCACGAATGGGCAAAGATTGCTAAAAACTCGGCCAAAAAGCCTAACTGCACATTATGAAATGAGAGTGCTAGGGGATAGCGCATTTGGCAGTAGAGAAATGGTCAAATGGGTCAAAAAACAACCACGTACAAGTGGTATTTTTGGCATGAGGAGCGCTCGGAGGTCGGATGATGGGCGGCGCGTCAGCCAAGGACTGCAAAGGGGTCAGCAAGTAGTGCTGCAAGGATTAAACTTTCCAGTCACCCTATCTTGGTATTGGCTTGAGCGGGATGATGGCAGCCCTTGAAACACGCTTTGTGATTTCTACAAAACCTCGAACTGCTGTCTACATAATTCTGTTAGGTAGAAGGCGTTGGCAGATTGAAGGATTTTTGAAAGTTGTGAAGCATCGCTTTGGCTTACATCCGTTTGGTCAAAGCACTTTATTGGGGGTTTATCGGTGGTTAGTATTATCTTTCATTGCCTACTTTCTCGCCGAATGCGCATATGTAGCAGTGGGGAAAACTACCTTACCAGATTGGGCAGCTTCGGCGCAATTAGCGAGAGAAACTTTGTTGCTATCTCGGGTGTTTGTGGGGCTATTGATTAATATCAACCGTAGCCAGAGTTTAGCTCGTCAGCAAGGTTTTGACATCACCGTAAATGGCTGGCAGTATGGCTAGTTGAGAATGGTGCAAGATTTCAGGTTTTATAGATATCAGGTAGGGAAACGGCACTGCCGTGTCCTCTATTTCATGCGATCGCAAACCGCTTAATTTAAGTTAAACGCATCATTTCCAGCTTTCTAGGATGTCTTTAAACATCTTTACAGCAATCTGGCGATGATTATCTCTCACAAAAATCTCAAAATTAGGACTTGAATTAATTTCAATTAACCAATATTCCCCATTGCGATCTATCGCTATATCAAACCCGCCGTAATTAATCGTAATCTCTTCAAAAACAGGGCGAACAAATTTTTCGATTTCCGAGATCGTCTCTGAGTCGGTAATATGCTTGGCTTTTGCACCCTCCCAGTGCAGCGGGCTTAAATTACCCGCAAATTTAGCCTCTGATTTATCTTTTTCATATAGCAAAACAAGTTTATGATTGAAGAAAACCGCCCGATATTCGTGTTGGATATCAATGTATTCTTGAGCTAGGCAAACATAGTCATAATTTTTGCTGTTGATATTAAATACAGTTTCTATCGCTGCTTTGATTTGTTCCTTCGTTTCACAAAGCAATACGTTGTTTCCAGCCGAACCGCGATTTCTTTTCACAATCACGGGTAGGGAAAATTTTTGGCTCACCTCGGCTGCAATTTCTTCGCAATCTTTAAATACCAAATATTTGTGATACTTTTCCTCGCAGAAAGGCGAGAGAAATCCTAGAGTTTGAGGGGTTTTAATTTGACCTTTCAGCAAGTGATAGGTATATTCTTTGTCTTTAAATATGTGTACGATTTGCTCGTTGTTAAACGGCATACTGAAATTAACAAAGTAATAGTCTTTACCGTTCAGTTTGATTCTAATTAAGTTTTGGTTGGGCGCGAGGATTTCATAACTGATATTTAACTCTTGACAAGCTTCGAGAATCAGACTGATATTTGTCTGCATAATTTGCACAGTATATTTGTTTATGACTTGCGCGCGCTGACTTATAAAACCCGGTTTCTTTGTCTATTTCTCGTCACTCAACGCAAAACTCGTAGAAACCGGGTTTCTTCGTCTATTTCTCGTTACTCAACGTAAAAATCGTAGAAACCAGGTTTCTAGCCACCATGCGTAATTCATGATTTTTTTCATTCATACTGTACCACAGTAGGAAGCAAGGAGCCCAGAAGGGCGATCGCCTTATTTACTTTAGGACTCACGCACGGGTGGTCAGAAACCGGGTTTTTTACTAAAATTATTCGTTTTAACCCACAGATTAGGTAAAAAACCCGGTTTCTTTGGTCTTAAGTAAGTCCTGTACTTACTACTGTGTCAGATGCACTTTCTTCTGGCAAGACATAAAAATCCACATCAATTGCCGCATTCAATTGATGTACCTTTTCAACAATATATTTATCAAAATGAATCGCTGGGATGCTGCCACTTCTGTAATAAATGACGCAAGAAATCTCGGCTTTACAATGCTTACACAACTCTACCAAAGATAGCCATCCCGGTTGAAGTTGTTCCATCACAGATTTAATTTGAGATTCTAAGTCGTCCGACTTGCTAAGTTGAGAATCTACTCTCCAGCCATTGTACTTTTTGCGGATAGTAGCCTTTGAGTGAATTAAGTCGCCAATTTTCCAAGTTTTACTTGGTTTTATGCCGACTTTTTCTGTTACCTCTTCTGGAGATAAGTCAGTTCCAATTAAGGCAAAATAAGCGTAAATCTCTGATTCCATCCTCAGACTCCTGTTTAATATGATTAGAAATCATGAATGTTTAGATCTGTTGGTTCGCCCGGACTCATACCGCCTTTAGGTTTGACATATATGTTTCCATCTCTGTCTTTGTAAAGGTCTTTCTTAGAAGCATTTTCTTCATTTTTGATTTCGTGGATGTCAATTCCTGCTATTTTCAATCTCTCAACCTCCTGCTGGGTAAGCAGCTTGTCTTGTCTCCAGTTTCTTTCTTCTTCACTATTCCCTGATATTATTTCCGCCATTCCTTACACCACAAAAAGCTGAGATTCGAGAATCTCTCTCAAACCTCAAATTCTATCAAATTCTATCCAAATAACCGCTGCTGCCCGTTTGCCACATCTTTCCCGGCATAAATCTCGCGCGTTCCCTTGGGGATGTAAATCCAGCCAAACTCTTGCAAGCGGTTTGTCAAATTGGAAATGCTCACTCCCAATTCATCTCTCATTTTGTATAAATGCGACCACTTTGTTAAATCGCGCCCCTGTCTTTTTTCCTCCAAAATACATCGAGGCATCAACAAACAGCTTGCAAAATATTGCGCTTGCCATTCGATCGACAAAACCTTATTATCGGCACCCGCACCCCGACAAACAAACGGTTCCTCGACATCCTGGGCGGTTTTTCCTCGATCGCCCAAGTTGAGTTCCAACTGTTCCACAGTCCCGTCTGCTTCGTCTTGATTGACGTGCAGCACCCAGTGCCCGATTTCGTGCGCGATCGTCGATTCGATGAACCCCGGCGGTTTTTCGAGAATCAATTCGTTGATTTCGATTAACCGCTGCTGGGGCAGAATCCTCGCCGCGATCGCACCTTCGGAGTCCGGCTCTATGCAGTCCCAGACTACGCCCAAGTCCAGAAAATCAGCAACGGTTGTCGCATCAATTGGCCATCTCGGAGCAAAATTTTGCGTTTTCTGCATCTGCATTAAGATGTCATTTGCCAAACGCTCGATCGATTCTTTGGGATAGAAGCAATACGGTTTAAAGATACTCACTTTGAGGGCCCTCTCTTACGGTTGCAAAGAATTTTTCAGCCATTCGGGATTTTCTTGCATCCGGCGGAAAAGAGCCTGCATTTCCTTCGGATTCTGCTTCAGCAGCGCTTCGTACTGCTGTGGCAGTCTCCCCGCCAGAAAAATCAATTCCTCTTCGTTGATGTCTAGATTCCGCGCTAATGCTCGGATTACGTCCTCTTTTGGCGCATAATCCGCTCGATCGTTCTCCAACTTCGACAAATAAGTAAAATCCACACTTAACATACCAGCTAGCTCACGTTGTGAGTAAGCTTTGTCCTTGCGAGCTTGACGGATCAGTCTTCCAAATGTTTGTTCCACGGTTTTTCGCCTCCTGACAAGCATTCTAGCCTGTTTTGATGAAAAGTTCAACAAATACTTGACGGGAAAATCAACACACGTTAGTATGAATTTAGTTGACGGTTTAGTCAACGAGTTTAACCGCAGTGGTATGGTTGAGGGTGCAACTTATCCCAGCCAAAACACTACATATAGCGCCATTAACTTTAGAGGAGCGATCGGCGCTGGGCGTCAAAACGCTTGTACGCAGCAAATAAGGAGGAACAGATAGCAAATGCTGAGAACCTGGACAGATACGCATTACAAGCTCGAAGACGATGACTGGCTATACATCGCCACCCACGAAGAACAAAGCTCGGCCTCACTGGTTTGTCCGGGCTACGCGCGGGATGGCGAAGGCTTCAGCATCCACTTCACCCCAGCGCACTTAGAAACGTTAGAGCACTTGCTCGCCGCGCTGCGGATTATGAAAGCTCAACAAGAGGCGATGCTTGAGTACACATATCCAGAACCAAAAGCGACAACACATCTCATTCGGTAATCGAAGGAAGAAGGAAGAAGGAAGATGGAAGTCGGAAGAAGGAAGAGGAAAGAGGGAAGAGAAATAATTAGATTTTTGTGACTTACCCATTACCAATTCCCCATTACCAATTACCCATTACCAATTACCAGCAAATCAAGAACCCAGGAAAAATGAACCATGACTAAAACACAAGAAAGACCTACATTTTCAGTATTTGGCGCTAAACCGAGCAATGCTTTGTTAGTACCAGAAATCCCGATCGCCGTTCGCAACAATTGCCAAAGCGGCCAGTGGGCGATCGGCGATACAGATTACGGTTCCAAGTGTTCGATCACAATCCTCAAATTTGCAAAATTTTTCGGTTCCCTCGGTCAAACTTCCCACACACTTTGGGGTCAACTCTGGTTCGTCGCAGAAACAGGCGAACTCCCCCAAGGAGTTGTGATGGTGACGTACATCAAAAACCGCAGCTTGAACGATTTTAACCGTTTAGTCGCATCAGTTCAATCCCGCGGCGTAGAGCCTGCAACCGGGATTTTTATTCCCGAATTTGTCAAGCATTCTGGCCAAAAACCCGACGATAGCGGAGTAGTAAAACCGATCAATTACTACAGTTTAAAATGGTCGTGGATGGAGCGGAAAGACTGGGGAGTTATCGATCAAGCAGCAGCAGTTTTGTCCGATCCGAGCAATCAATCGCGGATGATTGACTTGGAAGGAACCAGGGCTATGATCTGTTTAGATAACCTGCCGGCGCCACAAGTTGCGTCCTTGATGGCCGCTCACGCCAACGGTGAAAGCGATGCTATTGCTTTGAATTCCAACGGCGGTATGTCGCTGCCATCAGCCGAAGACAGAGCGACTGCTGACTTGTTCTAATTTTGTGGTGGAAAAGGCGCGATTAGATCGCGCCTTTTTCGTAACTGTGACAGCGAAGAGTAAAATGAAGAAATTAACGAAAATTAAAACCAAACCAAACTTGCAAGAAAGCCGTTTGCGAGAAAATTGCGAGCTACTAGACCAAATTAGGGCAGATACAGTTAACGACATAGCAAGTCTCACTGAAGACTTCCAGCACATGACAGTAGTTGCCGAATCTATCCGGCGAAATTACCAAGCTTTGCTCTCGGAAAATCAACTGCTTAAAGACACACTTGTAAGTATAGTTTACGATTGCGAGTGCTGGCAAACCAATCGGTGCGGCCGCTGTAAAAAAATTCTCAAATCTCTAGAGAGCAATCATCCAGACTTCCCACCAAATGCAGCCAGAAAATACCGAGCTATTCTCAGCCAACTCCGGAACTTAGGATAGCTCAACACGTCTTAGTAACAAGGTCTCAAAAAGTTAAAATCAGGAGCAAAAAGCATTATGACACTAGCAACTGCCAAAGATAGCAAAGCCCAAATTTTGCAAAGCTTTCAGCAGATTTTAGCAGAGAAGAAAAAGATTGAATCAAAAGTTGAAACTAAAGAACAGTCAGCCGAAAAAGCTAAAAAGAAACAACTCCTCGAAGTCGCCTCTACCTACACAATTGACAGCATTGTCAAAGGCTTGGCCGACTTGCAATTAGATTTCGGCAGCATCACCAGCGGACTTTCCGAAAAACTGAAGGCGGAATCTGCAAAATTAGACGAATTAAAACGGGCGATCGAAATTGAAGCCGAACAATTGCAAGAGTTGCAGCAAATCCGAGTCGTAGCAGATGCCCTCCACATCTTAACTCAAGAGCACCAAGAAAAATTGACTGTACTAGAACAAAATGCTGCCAACCAGCGCGAAATTATCGAAAAAGACACGACCCAAAAACGCAAAATTTGGGGGAAAGAACAGCAAGAGTTTGACACCGTAGTTGCAGAAAAAACTGCACTCACAACCAAACAGCGCCAGCAGGAAGCCGCAGATTATCAATACGAATTGCAGCGCGATCGCCAAATCGAAACCGACGAATACCAAGAAACGAAGCGCAAACTAGAACGGCAATTGCAAGAATCTACTCGCGAAAAAGATAAAAACTGGGCAGAAAGAGAAAAAGCCCTCAGCGACAATCAAGCGGAGTTTGAAGAGAATCAAAGGAAAGCCGCCGGCTTTGAAGAAGAACTCAAACAGGCTTATGTTAAAGCCAAAGAAGAAGCAATTCAAGAAGTTTCCCGCGAAGCTAAAGTTAAGGCTGATTTAGCGGATAAAGAATGGGAAGGAACCAAGCAGGGATATGAGTTGAAAGTGCAATCTTTACAGCAGACAATGCAGCGCCAAACCGAACAAATTGCCGAAATTTCCGCGCAACTGCAAGCCACGATGAAGCAAGCGCAAGATTTGGCAATGAAAGCTTTTGCGAGCAAAGCTTAAAACCCCGTTCGATCGTTCGGACTAAAGTCCGAACGATCGAACCTAATTCACAAGTATTAACAAATGAAAAGCCATGAACAAAAAACTTACCGACAAAAGCACTAAGGCTGAAATCTTAGAAGCGTACAAGGAAGCAGCGCAAGAAAAAGCTGCGTTAGAATTGCAAATCAAACAGCTAAATGCTTCTCCAAAGCAACCACCAGCACCAGCACCAGAAAAACCTATTGTGGAGGCAAAAAAACCAATGGCTTTAACTCAAACTCAACAAAAAATGCAGTCCACTATCGATAATTTGATTTTGCTGCAATTTGGCTTTGGTGGTGCTGTCAGCGAGTTGTCGGAAAAATTAACTTCGGAAGCTGCTAAACTGGAAGAGTTGCGGCGCACTGTGGGCGAGGAAATTCAACAACTGCAAGAGTTGCACAGTTTAGAAGATGTTGCGGAAGATACGCTGGATAATTTAATTCAGCAGTACGAAGAAAGTGCGAAAACTTTTACTAACGAACTCAGCGAACAGCGCGATACTGTTGAACAGGAATTGCTGGAACAGCGTCTAGCTTGGGAAAAAGAGCAGGAGTTGCAAAAGTTGGCTGTTAAAGAACGCAATGAGAATCAGCAAAAAGCTGGCGCTCGGGATGAAGAGTTGTATAATTATGATTTGAATCTTCAGCGAAATCTGGATATCGAAGATTACGAACAGCGCCAGCAAAGGCTGTATCAAGAAATTGAAGAGTTTCGCCAGGAACAGGAGAAACAGTGGGCGGAACGCGAAAAATCTATTTCGGAACGGGAAAAACTATCTGCGGAAGTTAAAGCTAAGGTAGAAGCTTTCCCTAAAGAACTGGAAGCTAATATCAAGAACGGGAAAGATAACGGTCGCAATATTGGCAATTATCAAGCTAAAGTTAAGGCTGATTTGTTTGCTAAAGATATCGAAGGACAAAAGCAAAATTATGAGCTGCAAATTCAAGGGATGTTGCAGACCATTCAAAATCAAGATGCGCGGATTGCTAGTTTGTCGAAGCAGCTTGATTCTGCTTTGAAACAGGTGCAAGATTTGGCGGTGAAGGCGATTGAAGGTGCGTCGAATTTGAGTTCTTTTCAAGCTGTGAGGGAAATTGCGATCGAACAAGCGAAGACTCAGCAGAAAAATAAGTAGTCCGCAGTTGTTCGAGTTGTTGTAGGGTGCGCGCGGCGCACCTTACACCAGGCCCTCGGGGTGCTTGTGGGCGCACCTTACCTTATTTTGAGGAAAAAGTAGCTTTCTTTAGTGGAGTTTGCAAAGTGTCCACTCCCACCCAGTCTTCGTTGAGCCTCAAACCCTATCTAAAGCGTTCTAGTTTTTAGTAAAAAGCCCGATCGCCCTGTTCACTTATAGAAACTGTCCCTTGCTCTCCTGAGCGCTTCACTCACGCTATTTATTCTTTAAGTTAATCAACCAAAAGATATATTTGACTTAGAGGCACTATGCAGAAACAAATCATACGTCAAAAAGATACTAATGCTTGGATACTTCAGTGCTGGGTTTCTTTTATTGTTGCCATTTCCGCAACTACTGTAGGTGTCATTTATTTACAGGTAGATCCCTGGCAAAAAGCTTTTATGGGCATGGGTCTAACTTTTTCGGTCGGCTCGTCTTTTACTTTAGCAAAAACCATTCGCGATAACAACGAGGCAACAACCTTAACTGCCAGAATCGACGAAGCCAGAGTTGAGAAAATTCTCGCGGAACACCATCCTCTCAAATAAATCTAATTATACAGTGTATATAAAAACAGCCCGGGCGGGCTGTTTTTTGTTGAGCTTGAGGTGAAAGCCTGCGGATTTTAATGACTGCTTTTGAACTTTCGATCGCCCTTACTCTTTTGCCGCTGGCGAACACCGGCCCGAATCGTCGCATACTCCACCGGAAAGCCAACGACAGGAATCACCTGATCCTTGCGTTCTTCTTCCAGATTCTTGAGTTCGGTGTAGTCAACCCAGTGAATGCAATTCACCGGACAAGTGTCGATCGCCTCCGCAATCAACTCTTCAGAATCCCCGTCTTGTCGGACTACGCGCGATCGCCCGTAATCCGGTTCAATGTAGAAAGTATTGCGAGCAACATGAGCGCAGTGCTTGCAGCCAATGCAGGTAATCTCGTCAACATAGACGCCTTTTTGGCGCAAGACGCCGCCCAACTCCGGTTCTAAACCAGTGCGATCGGGCGCATCCCGCAAAAATCCTCCCAACTCCGGCTCTAAACCAGAGCGATCGATTGCTGTATCTATTCCGAGTCCAGAAAGCTCAGACATTTAGATCCCTCACAATAATAAATAAGTCCGCCGGGGCGGACTTGAATGAGAAAAGATTGCAAAAATCTCGAAAAATTATTAAGCGCACCAGCGCTGAACCACCAAGCGAATAGAACCGTCTTGATTTTGCTTTTGCTCAGAAACTTGGAAACCCTGCTTAGCGCTTTCATTAACCACAGTATGGTAAGCATAGCGCTGAGTCACCTTATTCAGAAAACGGTCTACAGACCAAGCTTGCTGCCAAAACTGCAAGTCAGCCACCAATTCATACTCAGTCCCGTTCCAGCTAAAACCTACGTCGTAGCCGTTTTTTTGCTCAATCACCACCTCAGCGGTGCTGGTGAGGCCGCGATAGCCGCGCACCTCAGTCGGGCCCGACTTCCAGTCGATACCCAAGTCAGTTAAAGCAGATTCCAAAGAATTCAAATTGCGGATCTGGGTCTTAATTTGGCTAAAGTGTGACATGGTGATTCCAAAATAATTTAAGTGAACTCAACAAAAAAAATTACCAATCGCTAAAAGCCACTTGGGCCGTCGCTTCGGCTGACTGATGCAGCGCTGGCGCGAAATATTCAGATGTTGACTCTTGATGAAGCACCACGCCGAGCTGAGCTTCGATCGCAGCCGTTACCTCAGCGCAGGAAGCACCGACAATGCCGGTGACTGTTTCCTGTACGCGGCCATCTGGATAAATCACAAACTCTAGTGTTTCCATAATCCGGGCTGACTGAATAGGAATAGTGAGACCAGACACCGACACCAGCAAGCCGGGGACGATGCCTCCTGAAGTCGCTTCTTGAGAGTTGGCTGACTGGCAAACCGCTATATCAATTTTGACGAATTGATAGGTTTTGAGTCACAACTTAACAAAACTTATTAATAGGTAGGAGCAATACATCAGTTGTATGTAAAGTTTCGCGTATATCTGCCGATCAGTCAAGTCATACATAAGTGGTGAATATTCGCAAGGGCTATTTGGGAGGGATCGTCCGGGAAGAGCGCTCGGGGAGAGTGGGTATGTAAGTTAAGTGCGATGGGAACCGACGTACTTAACTTACATAAAGCTAAGGTGATTGACATTTGTCTGCATGATTGTGGGGATCGCCCAACAGCGAGAGGCAAATGTGGCTCAAATCAAGTCTTTGACAGAAGCATTGCGATCGCGCTAACATCAGAAGTTTATCAGAAGCACCTTCAGTAACTTCTGGTCATGGTGAAGCATCTTCAGTTGACTTTTTAACCTGAAGTTCCCCGAAGGAGGGAACTTCAGGTTAAAATTTCTTGGCAATGATACAAACCATTCCATTAATCATCTCGTTCTGAAGTACCTGTAAACCTATTTCAGATAGCCGATCGCACAACCACTTTTTATTGAGTCGCAGTTTTTGGTAAGAACTGGCACTGAATGACCACCGATCGCCCTGTTTTTGATAGAGTAAGTCATGGACTGCTACGCTGTTTTCCTGATACTCCAAGAAACAAGTGAGGATTGTAAATTCATCACTTTGTACAGGAATAAAACGCTGAGTTCCATAAAGCTCTGCTGAAACATAATCGCGGAAAGTTAAAATCAACATCCCATTCTGAATCAGCCAGCGCTCAATGTCCAAAAGTAATGAATCGACAGCACTCAATGATTCTAGGTGTGTAAGTGTGTCGCCCATGCAAACAATGAGCTGCGCCTGTTCCTGAATATGTTGCGAGAAATTAAGCAGATCGTCGTGAATGGTACGGATGGAAAGATGTGTAGCGCGATCGCGTAACTCTGAAAGTAGGGCATCACAGAAATCTATAGCTACTACCGAAAAGCCTAATTTCGCTAAAGGAATAGATTGAAATCCTGAGCCTGCACCTAAATCAATGGCTAATCCTCGCGGTGCTGAGTCGAGACCCAATTGACAAAAAAGAGCGTGATTTCGTTCGATCGCTGCTTCAGGATTTCCTGACATCCAACTGTAAACGGCAGCAAGTTGCTGGTTATAGTGGTCTTGTGCTGTGTTCATTATTATGCTAAGTTCGATGACTCGTTGAAAAGGAGCAAAATCATTCAACCCGATGGAAACTCAACCACCACTACCGCCTTTTACGCGGGAAACTGCTAAAACTAAAGTTCAAATCGCAGAAGATGACTGGAATAGTCGCGATCCAAAACGAGTAGCTTTAGCTTACACCGAAGATTCACCGTGGCGTAACCGTGCCTAATTTTTCAGTGGAAAGTAACAAATCAAGGCTTTGTTAAAACGAAAGTGGGCAAAAGAACTATACTACTGTTTGAAAAATGAACTGTGGAGTTTTACAAAGAAGCTGATTTCTGTGCACTTTGAATAGCAGTGGCACGATGGTCAGAGTGCGGATTTGTTCCTTGAAATAATCCCAGAATATCGAAGGAAGAGGGAAAAGGGAAGAAGAGAAATCCTCCCACTCTCCCACTCTCCCGGCTTGCTTTCGATAGCGAGCAGGAGGCTCGCACTTGTATATCATTCAGATCTAACCGGATTTGATATAATTCATGCTTTGCGATCGCTTTCAATAACTTTTGTGACTCGCTGTTCTGGCTTGCCTATTTGTTGATTCTAGCAACTGTAACAATATCTGCTTAAAACCTGTCGTAAACTGATGAGTTGCTGAAAAAATACAATTGATTATTATGCAAAACTCTAACTGGAAAAAGCTGCAAAATGGTTCAGACATTCGCGGTATCGCCCTCGAAGGCGTTCCAGACGAACAGGTTAACCGATGCAACCGGAAACGATATGAGTTACAGATGTGACTAAAAGTTTGAGCATACCTGAACAATTTTTAGAGGAGGCACAGTATCGCTCAAATACTGTGCCCGCTGCGTAAGTCCTGAAGATTGCTATTTCCTTGCCTCCGCATTGGATCTGGGGTCTAAAACGTCTCGCAGCCCGTCGCCCAAAAGATTGAAACCCAGAACAGTCAAGGTAATCAGCAAACCGGGAAACAAAATAGTCCAAGGAGACGAAAGAGCGTATCCGCCCTTAAAAGCATCCGAAAGCATCGTCCCCAACTCCGGGGCGGGCGGCTGCGCGCCCAAACCGAGAAAACCTAAGCCGGCGGCTTCTAGCGTCGCTGTACCAGTCGAAAGAGTTGCTTGTACGACTAGCGGCGCGAGACTTCCCGGCAAAATGTGGCGAAAAATAATCCGCAAGTCGCTGGCGCCCAAGGCCTTGACAGCTAACACAAATTCTTGTTCTCGCAGAGACAGCACCATACTGCGAGTTAAACGGATGTAAATCGGAATTTGGACGACGCTGACGGCGATAATTACGCTTTGCAGGCTGGGCCCGGTGACGGTAACAACGGCGATCGCCAGTAAGATCGAAGGGAAAGCTAGCAAAATATCCGCCAAAGTGCCGATCGCCACCTCAGCCCACCCCCGAAAATACCCGGCGAAGAGCCCCAACAGCGCTCCTGCAATTAAACCCCCACCCACAGAAACCAAGCTGACAATCAAAGATATCCCCAATCCGTGCCACACCCGCACTAACAAATCTCGCCCCAAACCGTCGGTGCCCAACCAATGTTTGGCGCTAGGAGCCACTAATCTGGACAAATAATCTCGATCGACCGCAGCATCGTAAGGGGAAAGTACGGGGGCTAACAGTGCCGAAAAAATCAGCCCTACTGTCAAAATTAAGCCGATTTTCCCAGAGGTCGATCGGCAAAATCGCTGCCAAGCAGGCTGTGGAAATATTAAATTTTTATGCAATGTTCGATTTTCCATCGTTTGCTGTCACCAAAAAAACTAACAGTTTTGCACGGCGGCAGTTTTTATGCCAATGGCAGAGACCGAATGACCGATCCCTTCGTTAAAGGCCCTTTAAGATATAGAGAACAAGATAAATTTAAAAGCGCAATGACATCAACCCTACTCAAAGCCTCCTCCAGATCGCCCCTCAACGCCCCAACAGTGCGCCACTTCCCCAACGGCCTCACAGTTATAGCGGAACATTTGCCGGTCGATGCGGTTAACCTCAGCGTGTGGATGAATTTAGGCTCAGCCGTCGAATCCGACGAAATCAACGGTATGGCGCACTTTTTAGAACATATGATTTTTAAGGGAACACCCAGCATTAAGAGCGGAGAATTTGAGCGCGCGATCGAACAGCGCGGCGCTGTCACCAATGCAGCTACCAGCCAAGATTACACTAACTACTACATCACCACAGCCCCCAAGGATTTTGCCGAACTAGCTCCCCTGCAAGTCGATGTCTTGCTCAATGCGAGCATTCCCGACGACGCCTTCGATCGCGAACGGCTGGTAGTATTGGAAGAAATTAGACGATCGGAAGACAATCCGCGCCGCCGCACCTATCAGCGATCGATGCAATTAGCCTTTGAAGTTCTGCCCTACAAGCGACCGGTACTCGGCCCGGCTTCCGTCATCGAAAATCTTACCGCCCAACAAATGCGCGATTTCCACAGCAGCAGATATCAGCCAGGAGCCATGACAGCAGTCGCTGTAGGTAATTTGCCGGTCGATCGGCTAATTGAAATTGTCGCAGACAGTTTTGCAGCAAAAAGCACAGCACAAAACAGCACCATCAATCTGCCCGCTGTCGGCAAATTTCACCCTGAATCCGAAATTCTCAACTACGGCCAAGAATCGCCGTTTACAGAAACAGTCCGCCGCGAATTTGTAGACTCAGCCCTTCAGCAAGCTCGACTGATCGTGATGTGGCGGGTGCCCGGTTTCGTGGAAA
This sequence comes from Microcoleus sp. ARI1-B5, assembly GCF_036705795.1. Classification (NCBI taxonomy): domain Bacteria; kingdom Bacillati; phylum Cyanobacteriota; class Cyanophyceae; order Oscillatoriales; family Microcoleaceae; genus Microcoleus; species Microcoleus sp. ARI1-B5. The sequence continues at coordinate 27,699 of NZ_JAUBVK010000046.1, read as the reverse complement.
TGTCCGAAACCTATGCCCTCGACGTTTTGGCGACAATATTGGGTCACGGTCGCACAACTCGCTTGGTTAAGGATTTGCGCGAAGACAGAGGGCTAGTCTCGTCAATTTCGGTCAGCAACATGACTCAGCGACTCGGCGGTGTATTCTCGATTTCTGCTCAACTAGCGACAGAAAACATAGAAGCAGTCGAAGCAGCCATCGTCGGACACATCCGCACTCTGCAAACCGAACTGGTGACAGATGCCGAAATTTCCCGCATCCGCACCCAAGTAGCAAATCGGTTTATCTTCGGTAACGAAACTCCCAGCGATCGAGCAAGTTTGTACGGTTACTATCAGTCGATGGTAGGAGATATCGCTCCCGCGCTCAACTATGCCGCCTGCATCCAAGCTCAGACTGCGGAGGATCTTCGGGAAGCCGCCGTCAAATATCTGTCTCCCGACGCGATGGGTGTGGTGATAATTCGTCCCGACGAAGCATAAAATACACTCCCTCCTAAGCAGCGCAATCGTTTGATTCCTAAGCTCGGGAGACTTGCAACGGCACAAAGAAGGTAAATCATCGCAATCTTTGATTTTAGAATACTGCGTGAAGTTCGATCGGCTACTCGCCTTGAAGGCTTTGTATCGAATCATTAATACAAAACCTTTAAGGTACGGACGATCGGTAGAATGGCCGTAAATTTCTGAGAGTATAAACTTGGACTCGTTGAAGCGCGCAGGGAAGCATGAAATTACAAAACTTTCTAAACTCAAAAATTAGGTACGATGCTAAGGCGATCGCGGCTGACGGCGAACTGGGCCGCCAAATTCAAAGCCGCCTCATTGACCTAGGTTTACTGAAACCTCCCGTAGACGGCGTATTTGGCCCCCTCTCTACAGCAGCCCTCCACCGGTTTCAAACCCTGATGAAGTGCGGCGAACCGGGTTTTTTGGGAGCAATCACAGCCAAAAAGCTGATCGAAGCCAAACCGGGGGACATTCCCACACCTCGCCCGATCCTGAAAACGCTCAAAGACACCATTTTTAAATCAAAACCGCTGGCGTCTTCTCAACTTCAGGACTCGGAAAAACAAGCAATCCCAGCGGGAAAAGAGTTTGAACTCCTGGCTTTTGCTCCGATTCGCGGTCACATTAGAGTGGCTCTCCGCAACGAGTCTTTCAAAGGTTCAGGGATTTGGTATGTTTACGGCCCCCACGCTCAAATTACTCTAGACGGCGTTTTGCTTTATCCCAAACCGAATCCGCCTACTGTCAGACTGGGCGTTCCTTATCGATCGCAAATGGATAACTTGTACAATCCTACAGGTTCTTGCAATGTCACTTCCATAGCGATGTGTCTGGACTTTTTGAGAGTTCCCAGACGCCAAAAAACCGGACAATATGAAGATGAACTCTACCAATATGCGATCGACAAAGGTTACAGTCGCTGGGAACCCAAAGATTTAGCCAAGATTGTTAGAGATTACGGAGCTCAAGATTACTTTACCGAGAATGCAACTATTGATGATGTTCAAGATTGGCTCGCCAGCGGAAATCCCGCTGTCATCCACGGATACTTCACATCATTCGGTCACATTATAGTTGCTGCCGGTTATGACAGCGAAGGATTCTTCGTTCACGATCCCTATGGCGAGTGGTTCCCCACCGGTTACGACACAACAGTCAGCGGTTCTTACTTGCACTATTCCTATCGCTTAATCCGCAGCGTTTGTATGGCTGATGGGAATTTTTGGGTGCATTTTATTTCCAAGTAATTGTCGTTAGTCAGTTGACAGTTGACAACTGTAAACGGGAGCATCTCATTTTTATAAAAAGCCTTTTTTTTATTAGAGTGCGAGCGTCCCCGCTCGCGTATTGTATAAGTAGTAGCTCCGAATTAATTACACGAGATTTCGACTGAAACCCTTACCTAGCAAGGAGTCTTTATGTAATTAATTTTGTGTGGTTACTTAATACGCGAGCGGGGACAGCACTATACAAAACTGAGATGCTCCAACTGACAACTGACAACTGACAACTGTCAACTGTCAACTGTCAACTGTCAACTGTCAACTGTCAACTGATTTTCATACTCAAATCCAGCCAAGTCGATCGCGTAATCGGAGCGCTAGTTGAAATATAATCAACTCCCGTTTCCGCAACACTTCTAATAGTTTCTAAAGTCACATTGCCGGAAGCTTCAATTTTTACCCGATCGCTCTTTTCCCGAATTATTTCTACAGCCTGCCGCATTAAATCACAAGACATATTATCCAACATAATAATATCAGCTTTGTGCTGCAATGCCGTTTGTACTTCAGCAAGGGTTTCCGTTTCGACTTCAATTGTCAGCGGATAGGGAATCGAATTGCGGATTTGGGCGATCGCCTCTGCAATTCCTCCAGCCGCGGCAATGTGATTGTCTTTAATCATTACCGCGTCGTCTAATCCCATCCGGTGATTGCAAGCACCGCCGACTTGAGTCGCGTATTTTTCCAACAATCTCAACCCCGGCGTTGTCTTGCGCGTATCCACCAATTGCACGGGTAAATCGGCAATTTTGTCAACATATTTCTGAGTCAAAGTAGCGATGCCGCTCAAACGCATTGCCAAGTTTAATGCTACTCTTTCTCCGGTTAGCAGCGCATCGAAATTGCCAGAAATCTCGGCAATTACTTCTCCTTTTTCGCACAGTTTCCCTTCGGGTACTTGCGGGATGAAGTTGAGGCGGCTGTCTAAAAGTTTAAATGTGCGATCGGCAATTGGCAATCCGGCTATGACTCCAGCTTCTTTGACAATCCATTTAGCAGTACCCTGGATGCTGGCTGCGGGGAATAAGGCCGATGTCGTGCGATCGCCCCTACCGATATCTTCTAGCAGCCAGTTGTGCAATAGCGAGTCTAAAACTATCCAAGGCGGTAATATTGCTGTCATGTTTTTGTTGGTTGTTATATCAAGATCATATCTACTAGGAAGAATAGTCGATCGGGCGATTTTAGGCAAGTTGCACAATTATGATGGTGTTAGTGCGATCGGGATTTGGGTAGAGTGAGGGCGATCGGGCTAGATCATGGGGTATTCTGTTGCTGACATTGGGTGTTGGTGCTTTAATGGAATAGATAGGGCGATCGCGAGAAGAAACCATGATACAGCCAGTCATTTTAGAAAAATTAGCAGAACTCCCTGAGTCTCTTCAGACAGAAGTGCTTCATTATATTGAGTTTTTGATCGAAAAGCAGGCTAAAAACTCAACTCAAGAAAAGCCGACACAGAAGCGTCGAGTTGCCGGAACAATGAAAGGAATGTTTGTTCTACCGCTACCTGATGACTTTGATGAGCCGCTTGAGGATATGAAGGAATACAGGTCATGAAGAGATTACTATTAGATACTCATGCTTTGATCTGGTTTGTCTCGAATTTAAAGGAGAGTAAAAAATGATGATAGAAACCGCCATCTTAAAAAATCTCGAAAAATTGCCTGAATCTGTCAAACAGGCAGTCCTTGACTATATAGAATTTCTGGTAAACCGATATGCTGAGGAGGCTCCTAAAACGGAAAAAGCTGCCAAGCGAGGCGGACTTGGCATTTGGAAAGGTAAAATCTGGATGTCTGATGATTTTGATGAACCTCTAGAAGATTTAAAGGATTATATGTAAACATGAATATTCTACTGGATACCCATACTTTTCTCGGGTACTTGGAAGACAGTAAACAATTAAGTTCTAAAGCAGCAGAACTTCTTGAAGATCCAAGTAACACTCTCAGGTTGAGTATCGCTAGCTTATGGGAAATTTCCATTAAGCTTGGTTTAGGAAAACTAAGCTTGCAAAACTCATTCTCTGAGTTAGAGGAAGTGTTACAACAACTAAAAATAGAGGTTTTGCCCATCACATTCTCTGATACAGAGTGCTATCTTAACTTGCCGCTGCATCACCCTTGATCCTTTCGATCGCATTCTGGTGGCACAGGCGATTAATCATTCCCTGGTTTTGATTAGTTGCGATGTGGTTTTTGATGCCTATGACATTGAGCGAGTATGGTCATAATGAATGCAAAAATATTCTTGCGCGTTCTTTGGTGGTTGCTGGGCGTATTCTGTTGATGAGGTTGGGTGCCGATGATTTTGATATTATGGGTGGGCTTGTTTTGGTTTCAAGGCGGGTTTACTGTGGGTGAGTAGTGGTGAGGGGAAGTGTGATTGGGATTTTATCAGGTATGGCAAAAACCCGGTTTCTGACTTTCGAGTTAAACCCATTACTATCCTACTAAAATCCTGTGTTACCCTAGTTCACAATAGATATAAAACTCTAAGGGAGGACTTTCCTATGTTGGATGCTTTTTTACATGGTTTTGTCTCAGGAGCTTCTCGCAAACTTGGAGAGAAAGCTGGCGAGAAAGCTGTGGATATAGTTATTGAGGGTTTTGGAAACTTTGGTCAATCTCGCAATAAGGTGGTGGGCCAGATAGAACAAGCACCAAAAAATAGCCCATTACCAAAAAATCGCTGTAAAGCTAAAGTTCTGCGGCTCAATCTGGATTAGAGTAGCAGGGTGGGCAATGCTCACCCTACTTTAGCTGAGTTCGAGACCTGATTTCTATTTGATTTTGCCACACCTTTTCCTGGCAATTCTAGCTTATTTGAAAACAGTCATTGAAACATCACATAACCATCATGCAAACCAAAACGATCGCAATTCGCGTTAATGCTGAAGTTGCTAAGATATTTGAGGCTGCTTCTGAAGAACAGCGTCGTAAATTAGAGGCATTACTTAGCCTGAAACTTAGTGATGCAATTCGACGCAAAAGACCGCTAGAGGAGTTAATGAGTGAGATTAGTCGGAATGCTCAAGCGCGAGGATTGACCCCAGAAATTTTGGATTCAATTCTTTTAGAGGAGTGAGATGCGCTACGTTTTTGATACAAATGCAATTGTCAGTGCGATTCTGTTTGAGAACAGTAAACCCGATCGCGCCCTTCGATATGCTTTAGCAAACGGAGAGGTATTGCTATCTCTTGAACTGCTAGAAGAATTGAATGAGGTATTGGGTCGCGAAAAATTTAATCGGTATGTCACAAGTGAAGAAAGGGAGGAATTTTTAGCAGCCTTGGTGGACAGGGCAGTTCTAGTAGAGATAATTGAGAAGGTGCAAGAGTGTCGCGATCCAAAAGATGACAAAGTTTTGGAGTTGGCATTAAATGGAGAAGCGAACTATATCATCACTGGTGACAGGGATTTGCTCGTATTGCACCCATTTCGTGGTGTGGTAGTAATCACAGCAGACGAGTTTTTGAAGACGATCGAATCTGAGTAGTTTTGATTTGGAATACGAGTTACCGATCGCCCTTAGAGAAACAAACTAATATCCACGTGGAAAAAATCGGCTAATTTCCTGGCTTCATCTATTTCGATCGCCCTTCCACTAACAAAAACTTTCTCAACCTCTGTTTCCGTTCCCAAAACAGGAATCAAATCGGATTTGTCCAAATCTCTCGCATCCATTAAATGTTGCAACATTGAAGCAGCATTTCCTGCGGGAATTGGATAATTTTCAGCTTCAAATTTTTCAATCAGCGTTATCAAAAGCTCCAGAAATAGCTCTTCCTCCAGCGATCGCATCGGGCGGTGTTCTAGTTCGCAAGCGAGAGCGATCGCGGCCTCGTTTTCTGCTTCATTTGCGATCGGTTTTGGTTGATACCGAACAAGTAAATCTGTATAAGATTTGGCATCAAAAGTACGGATCATTTTTCCACTCATCCTTATCATACGAGCGCGTGAGTCAGAACATATTTGATGTAGATTCTTTGAGAAACGTAAACCAAATCAACAATCAGCCGATATCGATTTCCCTTAATATTAAATACGGTAAAATTTCCGACTGACTCAGCTTTTGGATAAATCTGCTGAACATCAATTAGGTTCTGCCATTGGGCTTTACTTGAAACTCTATACCAGTCATAAAGTGCATCGCAGGAATCGGCATGGCTTTCACAGAAATCTCGCAGGATTTTTCGGCTGATAACACGCATTTCACCCTTGTTTTCCAAACTACACCAGATTTTGTTCTGGACTTACGCACTTGTCATATTATAAACATCTGTAACTCACCAAAAAACTAAAGCCCTTTTCCGTTGTTGCGGGAAAAGAGCTTTAATTTATTATTAACCTGGCACTGAGCTATTTTACCGGGCAGTGACCCGCCGAGTATCTTCGCCATAGCAACGTTTAACAACCGAGTTCGGGATGGATCGGAGTGGTTCCATTACATCATAAGCACCAGGAAAGCTTTTAAAACTTTTAATCCTGTGTCTGCGTTCTGCTTAATTCTAAGCTTGATGCGTTGCATCTGTTTCGCTCGACTTAATTACCTTATCAAGTTTTCCTTTGTCTGTCAACCCCAAAGTCAAAACTTTTTTTAGCTCGCCCGAAACCGCCCCTAATAGCCGAGTTTGACGTATTATTTGCCAGATGGGCCGATCGACCTTTAACTCACAAATCCAAAAACGCCGCCTCGGTTCCCTGTTCTCTGCGAATCTTCCCGTCTTTTACAAACCACGCCACGACCTGCTTAACTGTTAATTGTTCGATCGCCCCTCCCGATTCTGCCGCAATTTGCCTCAAAGGCCGCAAAGACGCAACCACCAAATTCGTAAAAAAGTTTTCAAAACTAGCATCAAGATCGATCGACCCTTTAATGCTCTCATCATTCTTAACCCAATCCATCACCTGCTGATTGCTTACCTGGACCACCGGCAAACCAGTCTCCCCAGCAATTTGCTTCAACACCCTCAAAGCATAAATAGCCAGCCGCGCCGAAAACTTTTCCTTCGACGACAGCAGCGCCATATCAACTTCCGCACACTCTTCCGGCTTTAAAAAATCAGCTAGCGGTTCCATATATTAAAAATTGGTAATTAGTAATTGGTAATCGGTAATTGGTAATCCCTGACATCCGTGACATCCGTTACACTCATCCGTTGTCGAACTTCCATGCGTGACATCCGTTAAATCCGTTACAAAATCCGTTGCCGAACTTCTTCCTTCTTCCTTGCAATCAAATAACCGCAGCGGTGTTCCCCATTAATAATCCAGTGAGTCCGCTCCACAATACAATCCGGCAAAACCGCTGCAAACATTTCCAACTCATTACCGCAGACACTCGGAAAAGTTTCAGCAACATTAGAAATCGCGCAGTTGTGTTCCATCAACACAAATCGATCGCCCAAACCAGTGCGATCGCACATCCCCACCTCTACAGATTCTACAGGATAACACTCAGCCATATAACCTTCAGCCCTGCGGAGTTCCACCAACTTAGCCACCCGCTCTTGCAGCGAACCCGTACCCACTAGCCGCCGGTAGTCCGTAGCCTTGCGCTGCCACTGTTTTCGCAGGATAGTAATCACTTGCTCGCGGCCGACGGTTTCCGCCAAAGTATCCAAGAAAGAGACAGCAAAATCGCCGTAACGATTCGGGAATCGATCGCGCCCCAGACTGGTAAGCTCATAAATATGCTGGGGCCGCCCCATACCAGCCTGAACCGACTGATACTCAATCAGCCCCTCCGCCTCCAAATCCTTCAAGTGACGGCGAATCGCCTGCGGGCTGATATCCAAAGACTCCGCCAACTCAAGAGCCGTCCCCTGCCCCCCCTTGAGCAAATATTCCAGGATGTCTTGTTTCGTGGAAGTCTGCTGAGTAGTCTCCATCATCTTCACAAAAAATTATTAATTTGACTTTGACAATATCACTATTGTTAATGTAGCTTAAAATATAGTAAAGCAACAAAATTGTTGTTTAACTTCCCAGAGCAGTCCAGCAGAACTCGCTCAAGCCCAGACAGGCATTGCCCCGTCTGCCATCCAGAGAGCATTATCTAGAACACTGAACACGCAAAATAATGAGTTCTACCACAGTCAAAACCTTAGTCAACCAGCCCTACAAATACGGTTTCGTCACCGACATCGAGTCAGACACCATCCCCCGCGGCTTGAGCGAAGATGTAGTCCGCTTGATATCCTCCAAGAAAAACGAACCGGAATTCATGCTGGAATTCCGCCTCAAAGCATACCGCAAGTGGCTGACAATGACCGAGCCCACCTGGCCCCACGTCAACTATCCGGCGATCGACTACCAACAAATTATCTACTATTCCGCCCCCAAACAAAAGCCCAAAAAGCTCAACAGTTTGGAAGAAGTAGACCCGACACTGCTCGAAACCTTCGAGAAACTCGGCATTCCCCTCTCCGAACAAAAACGGCTCGGAAATGTCGCCGTCGATGCCGTTTTCGACAGCGTTTCAATTGCCACAACATTTAGAGAAAAGTTAGCCAAAGATGGCGTTATTTTCTGTTCCATCTCAGAAGCCGTCAAAGATTATCCCGAACTCATAGAAAAATATCTCGGCAGCGTCGTACCAGTCGGCGACAACTTTTTCGCAGCCCTCAACTCCGCCGTATTCAGCGACGGTTCCTTTGTGTACATTCCCAAAGGCGTAAAATGCCCGATGGAACTGTCAACCTATTTCCGCATCAACAACGGAGATTCCGGCCAGTTCGAGCGCACACTAATTGTCGCAGAAGAAAACAGCTCAGTGTCTTACCTAGAAGGCTGCACCGCGCCGATGTTTGACACCAATCAACTGCACGCCGCCGTAGTGGAATTGGTAACAATGGACAATGCCGACATCAAATACTCCACAGTGCAAAACTGGTACGCTGGCGACGCCAACGGCAAAGGTGGCATTTACAACTTCGTGACTAAGCGCGGTTTGTGTCAGGGAGTCAATTCTAAGATTTCTTGGACGCAAGTAGAAACAGGTTCGGCGATTACTTGGAAATATCCCAGTTGCGTGTTAGTCGGCGACAATTCGGTAGGCGAATTCTACTCGGTAGCGCTGACAAATAACAAGCAGCAAGCTGACACCGGCACTAAAATGATCCACGTCGGTAAAAATACTCGCAGCACGATTATTTCCAAGGGAATTTCGGCGGGAAATTCAGCCAACAGCTATCGCGGCTTGGTGAAAATGGGGCCGAATGCTAAGGGCGCTCGCAATTATTCTCAGTGCGATTCGATGCTGATAGGGGATAACGCTCAAGCGAATACTTTCCCTTATATTCAAGTGCAGAACCATACTGCTAAAGTGGAACACGAAGCTTCTACTTCTAAGATTGGGGAGGAGCAATTGTTCTTCTTCGCTCAGCGGGGAATTTCTGCGGAAAATGCTATTTCGATGATGATTAGCGGTTTCTGCAAAGATGTTTTCAATCAGTTACCGATGGAATTTGCTGCGGAAGCTGATAAGTTGTTGAGTTTGAAACTGGAAGGAAGTGTCGGGTAGAAGGAAGTTCGGCAACGGATTATGTAACGGATGTAACGGATGTCAGGAAGAAGGAAGAAGGAAGAAGGAAGAAAATATTTGGGCGGGCGAGAAACCCTCGTTACCAGGCTCTGCCTGGTAACGCATATAAGCGAGGCTCTGCCTCACATTTCTCTCTCCCATTTATAACGAGGCAGAGCCTCGCGACACGCATTCCTAGGCTGAGCCTAGGAACGAGAAAAACGAGAAAAAAAACTGTAAAGTGCATAGAGGAAAAGGACAAAAATAGATGATTGTAGAAAATAGTCAAGTGGTGCTATCCGTCCGCGATTTAACGGCAAATGTGGAAGATACCCAAATCCTTAAGGGTTTGAATCTGGAAATTAAATCGGGTGAAATTCACGCGATTATGGGCCCGAACGGTTCGGGTAAAAGCACTTTATCCAAGATATTAGCCGGCCATCCTGCTTATACGGTAACGGGCGGAGAAGTTACTTTTCTGGGTCAAAATCTGCTGGAATTAGCGCCGGAAGAACGTTCTTTAGCGGGGATATTTTTGGCTTTCCAATATCCTTTAGAAATTCCCGGCGTTAGCAATCTGGATTTCTTGCGCGTGGCTTACAATTCTCACCGCAAACATCGCGGCTTGGAAGAATTGGATGCTTTTGATTTCCAAGATTTAATCGAGGAAAAGCTGGATATTGTCAAGATGAATGATTCTTTTTTATGCCGCAGCGTTAATGAGGGTTTTTCCGGTGGCGAGAAAAAGCGGAATGAAATTTTGCAAATGGCGCTGTTGGAACCGAAGTTAGCTATTTTGGACGAGACTGATTCGGGTTTGGATATCGATGCTCTCAAGATTGTCGCCGGCGGTGTGAATCAGTTGTCAAATGCTGAAAATTCGATGTTGGTGATTACTCACTATCAGCGGTTGCTGAATTACATTATTCCTGATTTTATTCACGTCATGGAAGCTGGCAGAATTATCTTGACTGGCCCGAAAGAGTTGGCGCTGGAATTGGAAGAGCGCGGTTATGACTGGGTTTTGGAAGAGGAAACAGCAGGAGTGGGCGCGCGATGATAAATACGCAAGTTGCTACTAGGGAAATGTTTTTGGCTGATTTGGTAAATCAGTGCGCTAAGTTGGAGGCTGTTAATAGCAAAACTTCGGCTTACGGGTTGCAGGATTTGCGGGATGCGGCGACTGAGTACGTGCTTGCTGCAAGTTTTCCGACGGTGAGGGATGAGGAATGGCGCTTTACTGATTTGTCGCCGGTTTTGCAAGTTCCTTTTCATGTACCGCAGAGCAATCAGTCAACTGTTAAGCTGACTGATATTATTATGCCTGTGAAAAATCGGGATGATTTACCGTTGAGATTGGTATTTGTCAACGGTTTTTATGCGCCGGATTTGTCAACGGTGGATTCGGGGGTTGTTCCGAATTTGCCGATCGACCTTTATGCAGGTAATCTATCTAACGTACCGGAAAAATATCGATCGCGCATCACCGATGTTTTGAGCAAGCACAAACAGCAAACTGAAGTGTTTACAGCCCTGAATACTGCGGGTTTGGCGGATTCTGCGGTGGTGTTCGTGCCGGCCAATATGTCGATCGACCTTCCAATTCACTTGCTGTTCCTGACAGCGCCTGGTGCATCTGGCACGATGTGCCAGCCGCACTGCTTAGTCATAGCTGAGCCTGGAAGCAATGTCACGCTGGTTGAGGATTACGCAACTATCGGTAATGTCCCTGCATTTACTAATGCTGTAACGGATGTTATTGTCGGCGAAAACGCCACTGTGAATCACGTTCGGCTTCAGCGGGAAGGTGGGGAGGTTGTTCATATCGGCAAAAGTGCGATCGAGCAATCTCGTAATAGCCATTACACTTGCCATGCTATCAGCTTGGGAGGCAAAATATCGCGGCACAATTTAGAAGTTTTTCAGCGGGGCGAAGCCACGGAAACAACTTTAAACGGCTTAAGCGTAGCCTTTGGGGAACAGTTGGCGGACACTCACAGTTTAATCGATTTTAATCACCCTCACGGTACAAGTCGCCAATTGCACAAGTGCATTGTCGGCAACAAAGCTCGCGCTGTATTTAACGGCAAAGTTTTCGTTCGCAAAGCCGCACAATTGACAGATGCCGGACAACTGAGCCGGAATTTGTTGCTGTCGCCGAGAGCTCGCGTAGATACCAAACCGCAGTTGGAAATTGTCGCCGACAACGTTAAATGTTCCCACGGTGCAACAGTCAGTCAATTAGAAGACGATGAACTTTTCTACTTGCAAAGTCGCGGTTTGGATTTAGAAAGAAGCCGCTATTTGCTAATCGATGCTTTTGCAGCCGAAATTCTCAATCAGTTGCCAATTATTGGCGTGGCGAAAAAGCTTTCTACCTGCGTGGCTATCCAAGGATAACTCATAAAGATGAGGACACAGAGGACACAGCAGTGCTGTGTCCCTACCACATCTTGCACCATTTTTAACAGCCTGTAGGGGCGGGTTTCACGAATAATAATTGCCTAAAACCAACAATCTCGTAAACCCGCCCCCACCCAACGACAAATCACTAACTTCAAAAAATATGACACTTATTCAAGAAAAAACACTTGCATCAAAAGTTCGCGGCGACTTCCCAATTTTGAATGAAAAAGTAAATGGCAAACGGCTAGTTTATTTAGACAATGCAGCTACTTCTCAAAAACCGCTAGCGGTGCTCAACGCTTGGCGCGATTACTACGGACAATACAATGCAAACGTGCACCGCGGCGCTCACACTCTCAGCGCCAAAGCGACTGATGCTTACGAAGGTGCGAGAGACAAAGTTGCGGCGTTTGTAAATGCGGCGTCGCGGCAAGAAATTGTTTACACTCGCAACGCTACCGAAGCGATTAATTTGGTTGCTTATTCTTGGGGCTTGAGCAATCTGCAAGCCGGAGATGAAATTATCCTGTCGGTGATGGAACACCACAGCAATCTCGTTCCGTGGCAAATGATGGCTCAAAGAACCGGTGCGGTGCTGAAGTTTGTCGAGTTAACGGAAACTAACGAGTTTGATTTGGAACAGTTTAAAACCCTGATTTCCCATAAAACTAAATTGGTGTCAACCGTTCACGTTTCTAATACTTTGGGCTGCATCAGTCCAGTCAAAGAAATCTGCAAAATTGCCCACAGTTTCGGCGCAAGAGTTTTAATAGATGCTTGCCAAAGCGTGCCGCACATGATAGTAGATGTGCAAGCAATAGATTGCGATTGGCTGGTTGCTTCCGGTCACAAAATGTGCGCTCCGACTGGCATCGGTTTTCTGTACGGTAAACTGGACTTGCTGAGAGAAATGCCTCCGTTTTTCGGCGGCGGCGAGATGATTGCTGACGTGTTTCTCGATTATTCCACCTATGCCGATTTGCCGCACAAATTTGAGGCCGGCACGCCTGCAATCGGTGAGGCGATCGCCCTTGGTGCAGCAATCGATTATCTTAGTAACATTGGCATGGATAAGATTCACGCTGCCGAAGCAGAATTGACTGCTTATATGTTCCAACAATTGCGGCAAATTCCAGAGATCAAAATTTACGGGCCACAACCAGACAGCAACGGCGAAGGTAGGGCAGCTTTGGCGGCATTTACAGCCGGAGAAATTCACTCTCAAGACTTGTCTACCATGTTAGATCAGGAGGGAGTCGCGATTCGTTCCGGGCATCACTGCACGCAAGCTTTGCACCGCTATTTGAACGTTTCATCTACGGCGCGGGCGAGTTTGTATTTTTACAATACTCGTGAGGAGATTGATGTGTTTGTGAAAGCGTTGAAAGAGACGATCGACTTTTTTGGTGGGATTATGGGATAAGTTTGTGGGGTGGGTATTTGCCCACCTCAGTTACCGAATTTTTTTCACCGTTAAGTTTAGCAGAATGCCTTTTACACTCGCACATCCGATCGCAGCAGCACCAATTTGGTTGCTATCTAAACGAAAATTGGATCTGTTAGCTCTCGCGATTGGGACAATGATACCCGATTTGCAATATTTTATCACCCTGAAACCAGTCAGAGCGATCGGTCACAGTTTGCCAGGAGTATTCATCGAAGGTTTGCCCTGTTCGCTAGTTCTTTTGCTAGTGTTTCACTGGGTTTTCAAGTATCCGCTACTGGCACTTGCTCCCTCGCAAATAGCCGATCGACTGCCACCAATAAGGCGATACTCGCTCTTCCCATTATCGCAATTTTTAATAATTATACTATCGATCGCGAGCGGCGGAATCAGTCATATTATTTGGGATGATTTTACTCATTCAACAGGGTGGTTTGTCGTCAGATTTCCACTGCTGCAATCTAAGATCTTCTCTCTGTCAGTTTACAAATTACTTCAATATGGTAGCGGCATATTGGGACTTTGTGGTTTGTCAATTTGGTTATTGGTGTGGCTGCTCAAAACTCAGCCTCGCCAACAAAGTAAAGAAATGCTGCCCGTTCGCTGGAAACTATTAGCAAAGAGCTGCATTTTTATGACATCTTGTATCTTCGCATTAATTGCTGTCAATTTGCACTTAGCTGAGGATGGAAGTTTTTCTGGCATCTTTGTGAGAGCAGTTATTGGCTCTATTTCTGGGTTATTTATCGGTTGTTTGTTGTACTCGGCTGTATTCTGGAAGCTCAAAGGTTTTCAGCAATTGAATTAGAACTTGCATCCGAGGAAAAATATAGAGTAATTGAAAATTATTACTCCCAGTGGAAGTAAGACAATAACCGTTCAACCGCCAAATAGAAGGAGGCAATAATGTTTGTATTAAACCTATCAGCAGAAAATTGGGTTGGCAACCAGGAGGAAGGTGATTTAATAGAAAGTCCTACTTGGAGTCAAATAGAACAAGCCATTCGCGATTTAGATGGGAAAAGTAAAACTTTAGTTACCTTGGGTGCAGATGACGAGTGTTATATGAGCATTGGTGGCGGCGAATCCGGCAAATATGTTGTTAACATAACTTTTGATAACGTTAGCTTCCATAATTTAGTAGATCCCTCAAAACCAGATGCAATAGAAAAGCTAGTTGTCGGCGGACAAGAAGGTAATTATTCTGCCAGGATGTGTGTAAATTTAGAGACGGCTTTGTTGGCAGCTCAAACATTTACAGTATCAGGACAACTTCAAATATCACTGTCTTGGGAAGAAGAGAAAGAATTAGCGGTGTCATCAAATAAGATTTAACACAACCTAAGTGAAGTGCGATCGCCCTTTCTTCATCCGCATTCATCCGCGTCAATCCGCCTGCATCTGCGGTAAAAAAAAGAGCGTGAAGCGCAGCTATCCCGTAGGGAATCACCCTTTTGATAGTATCTGGGCCTGTGGTAAAATAAAACTAGAGTTTTCTCAGCTCAAGGAGATTTTGAGATGATTGCTACTACTTCAAGTTTAGCCGAACAGAGAACACTGCTAGAAAACATTAGCTGGCAGACCTTTGAAACGTTGCTCAAAGAAATAGGCGATAAGCGAGGTTATCGCATAGCTTACGATGAAGGGAGACTGGAAATTATGGCGCCACTATTTGAACATGAGAACTACAAGAGCAATTTCGGTAATTTCATCCTTGCTTTAGCAGAAGAACTCGACATTGAAATTAAAAGTGCTGGCTCAACTACTCTCAAACTCAAAAATGCCAAAAAAGGCATAGAACCAGATAACTGTTATTATATCCAAAATGAAGCAGCAGTTAGAGGCAGGCAAGAACTAGATTTAGAAACTGCCCCACCGCCCGACTTAGCAATTGAAATAGATATTACCAGCAGTTCAGTTGATAAGTTTGCCATTTACTCCGCACTTCGCGTCCCGGAACTCTGGCTATATAACGGGCGAGTTTTGAAATTTTATCAGTTGGTAGAAACTGAATATATTGAGCGCGACTTTAGTATTGCTTTTCCCTTTGTATCGGTAGCAGAAATGGCTGGGTTTTTCACTCGCACTCAAACGATAGGAGAAATTGCTTTGCTGAAATCCTTTAGAACTTGGGTTAAAGGGAAAATATAGTATTCTCTAGCAAGGTGCGCAGTGCGCACCCTACATAATTAGGTGCTGCGCCCAAGACTATTAAAACTCCCTAATTTCAGGATGGATAAACTGATAACCAGCCGCCTTAATCTTTTGATTCGACACCCTCGCATTATAAGGCCGCACGCTAGGACTTCCATCCCAAGAAACTTTAGGCAGATTGTGAGTTTCAAAAATGCGATCGAGCAATTCACCACTCGATAGCGACACATCCCCGACTAAATTGTAAATTCCCTGCAATCGATTTTCCAAAGCAAAGGTTAACCCCCCAACAACATCATCCCGATGCACCCAATTAGTAGCATCTTCCCCCCTACCGGGACGAGTGCTCCCAGCCCAGCCTCCAAAGATTTTAACTAATTCTCGCCCAGGCCCATAAATTCCTCCCAAACGGAGAATGCAGACTTGAAGATTGGGACTCGATGCTGCTAATAAAACCCGTTCTGTTTCTGCGAGAATTTCACCGTTGGGATTGGCTGGGGCGACGGGCGATTCTTCATTTACCAGTTTACCTTGACAGTCGCCGTACACTGAATAAGTACCCGTATAAATCACCTGCTTGACTGTCGGTATCTGCTGTAAAACTGATACCAAAGTTGTCGCTGTCTCTAAGTAACTTTCCCGATAAGCCTGAGCATTTGGAGCACCGACGCACAGCATAACAGCATCTTGGTCTTGCAGTAAACTCGCGATCGCACCTGCATCATTTCCCTTGAGCACAACTACCCGCTGGGCGACACCCTCCAATTCACCAACTCGGCTCGCCGTCGTAGTTGTCGCCGTCACGGTACAATCAGATTTACCTTGTAAATGTCGGGCTGTCGCAGTACCCACATAACCGCAGCCGACGATCGCAACTTTCATAAAAAAATCTCCATTTTGTCATACCCTCTAAAATTATTGCCGATTTGTGCGATGATTCGAGGTGAGTTTTATGGTACGATCCAAAGCGTCGTTATCGATCCCAGTTGCATC
The DNA here is from genome assembly GCF_036705795.1 of Microcoleus sp. ARI1-B5. Lineage (NCBI taxonomy): Bacteria > Bacillati > Cyanobacteriota > Cyanophyceae > Oscillatoriales > Microcoleaceae > Microcoleus > Microcoleus sp. ARI1-B5. The sequence continues at coordinate 11,379 of NZ_JAUBVK010000046.1, read as the reverse complement.
GTGTCCGAGAGAGATATTTTTGCCACATCGTCAGAAAGCGAACTTTTAGCTTTTTATGGATCTTTATTTGCGATCGCAGCCTCCGACGGTTCCATTGATATTGACGAACTAAATTTGCTGTTTAAAACCATAAATTTAGACAAGTTTTCTGACTCAGCCAAGACTCAAATCCAATCCTACACAGCGACTCCCCCATCTCTGGGCGACTGTTTGCAAACAATCAGCCAGTCAGCCGAACCGCTGCGTTTGGGAGTCATGTATTTTTTAATCAGCATTGCTTGGGCAAATAATACGCTGCATCCCGGAGAAAGCGAGGCGATTCAATCCGCCCAAAAACTTCTGGCGGTTTCCGACTTGCAAATCCAAGCCATGCAAGAATTCATCGCAGACATCCAACAAATACGGGAAGCGGAACCCAATAAAAATCAGGCTTCAACATCCTTGAATGCTGGTGTTTCCCAGCTCAAAAAGAAGGGCATTCCTCTGGATTTAATCGACCCAAAAAGAACCACAACAAACCTCATTAATGCCAAAATCAATTACTCAGATGAGAGTTTTTGGGCTAAACTTAAAAACTTTGCTTTAAGCGCTGGCAGAGAAGTCGTTGAAAAAGCTTTGACCCTTTATTATACTGCTCAAAATCCCAACGTGCCGGCTTGGGCAAAAACCGTTGTTGTTGGAGCTTTGACCTATTTTATATCTCCTGTCGATGCGATTCCCGATGTATTGGTCGGCATCGGATTTACCGATGATTTGGGAGTGTTGCTGGCGGCGATTGCTACCGTTTCAGTGTACATTAATGCTGAAACTAAAGCACAAGCACAGCAAAAAATGAATGATTGGTTTGGTAAATAAGATTGTGTGCGGTTAATTACCCACAATCTAATAGGTTTGAGCGTTCGGACTAAAGTCCTGATTAACTTAAAACTTCAGCAAAAACTGAAGTTCTCAAACGTTTTATCGTTCGGACTAAAGTCCTGATTTGCTTAAAAATTAAGAAAGGAGTGAAGTCCGAACGATCGAACCTGTCTAAGAAAAAACTGAAGTCCGAACGATGAAACTGGATGAGTCTGGAGTCTCACCCTTAAATCGGCTTGCCATCTCGATTGACAATGCGGCTTTCACCATCCTTAGCCGTGACATTTTCATAAACCCCTTCATCCCGCTTCACGTACTTGCTGAAACCAGAATTTTTATAATCGGTGTCGGATGTCGGCTTCATCAACCTCGGAGCGCTCAGCAAACGGCGTACCGGAGCATCAGTAGGAGTGTCTCCGGGTTCGCACTTAGCCAACTCGCACAGTTGGCCCCAAGTCGAAACTTCCAGGTTCATGCTGTGCGAAACTTCTAACTGCTGGTTGTTTTTGGGACAAAAATAGTCGTATACAGGCATACTAAGAATCTCGCTTGCAACTACTAAAATTACTAAGTGCACAGTTGTTGAGAGTATTATAGCTCAACATTACTAACAATTCAAGCCAAAAAATCAAACTTTACTATTTTTAACGGTTGTTGAAACACTAAATCAGCTATATTATTAACCCTGTCTACTCGCTTCCGGACGCGATCGAGACCAACCCCAAAAGTACGCTACCCTGAAATCCTCTGAGTCGCTCGACGGCTAGCAAATGCCTGCAAGACTTCGGTGAATGCCGTCAAAGGATCGATCGTCATTTTCAGACTGCACCCAAATCACAAATTCTAAGTTTCAATTTTATTCATCTACTCACCAGCGAGGATTTACCGATGAGCGATTTCAAAGTTACGCCAGAAGTAGAGCTGAACACGGCTCAAATGTTGGAGCGATACCAACTGCAAGACGAGACAAATCTGCGGCGTTGGGCAAAACTGCACGGCATCAACAGCACTCGCGGTTTCTTCTATCCCAGTGAAGTAGATTTGATGGATCACGCTCACCACCACCTTTACAATTTGGGCATGAGCATTGCGGACTACCAAAGTCTTTTAGACCGGCGCCGCAGCCATTCCCAGACACCGGGCGACCAAAATAAAACAGTAGCAAGTCAAGTTGCTGACGAAGCATACGATGCCATAGAAACGCTGACCGATCAGTATTCTGAAGCTATTGATTTAATGGGAGAACGTATAGCCGACCATTTCATCGACGAACTCGATTTATCTGTGATGCGACACCTTTCTCAAAAAGTGAAAGACCGCCGCACTCTCAACGGTCAAACTAAAAAACCCAACCGTTTTCTCCAAGTGATTAAAGCCGTGTTGCAACCGAGCAGCGAAAATACGCTTCTCGTTCCCAGAAAAGAGGATGAGTCTAGTTTAGAATTAGAACAGCATCACCGGCTCGGCTAGCCGATTTAATTGCAAGGCTAAGCGCTACTTATAGAGGTAAGGTGCGCCCGGTCGCACCCTACATAATCGCGGTTCTGCCCCAGGAGTATCAACGGCAATAAATTTGCTATTTTCAATCAGTCTAAGTTTACCTGTGCATTATAAATTTCAGACTGGATGCAGATGTATTTTGCTCCCGAATTACCTAAAATATATATTTAATCTAAGCGGTCAATCTAACCCAAGGTAGAGAAATGATTAAATCGTGGATGGTAATTGGAGGTGTCGCCTTTGTAGTAGCACTCTTCGCTAACTTGCTCTCGCCCAGCGACATCCAATGGTTCAACCGATTGCAGCGTCCGAGATGGCTAGTATTTGAAAAAGCAATTCCCATAATTTGGACAGTAATTTTTATTTGTGCAGCTTGGTCAGCAGTGATTGTTTGGGAAAAAGAACCGGGAACTCAGGAAACTTGGCTGAGAATGGGCTTGTACCTGCTTTTAGAAATAGTAACCATATCTTACACCCCCGTGATGTGCAAACTTAAGAGTCTAAAAGTCGGCACAATCATCGGCGGAACGGGGGCTATTTTAAGCGTGGTGCTAGCTTTAAGCGTGTTGCAAGTTTCTGAATCAGCGACCTTGTTATTGCTGCCTTACATACTCTGGAGTCCGATCGGCACTTACACCACTTGGGCAATGATGCACCTCAATCCGGCGGATGTTTAGGCTCTGGAATTAGTCATTTTAATGGGATTGCAAGCATCGGGAAAAAGCACCTTTTTTCGGTAGTATCTACCTGCAACGCAGGTTTTAGTGAGCAAAGACTTGATGCGAAATAATTGTACAGTTGCACAACTGGAAGCTTATGATATCGGTAACCCAAGCTGCATGAACCAAGTGTGCTTGTCTATGTAACCGCGTTGAAAATGGATTTTGCCATCAACAACATGAAAGAAGCCACAGCCTTGCAGCGTAAAACTTTTGCCAGTTGGTAGGTTGCCACCAAACTCACCTAGAAATGTGCCGCCACCAGTCCACTCGACGATCGCCCACTCGCCATCCTCAAACAAATTCTCCACGTGCGTGTAATTGTCTGGAAAAGCTTGGAAGAAGGTAACAAAACTCTCAAGCAATGCCTCACGCCCGTTTAGAGGAGCGCCAAAGGCAACTTGATGGTTCTCTGCATCGTCGTGATAAAGCTCGATAAGGGCGTGAGGGTCACGAGTGTTATAAGCAGAAACCCAGTCTTGGAGAACTTGCTTGGGCGTTTTCATTTTTGGTTCCCTAATACAGATAAGTAAAGATATTAGTTAGCACCTTCTCAGCCTCAAATTTACCGACTCCTAGAGCTACTAGGTGGCTCAGTTTCCGGCGGTTCGGGAGCCGGAGACGGTGACTCAGCAGCCGGAGGATTCAGCGATTCCTCCCAAATTTTGATTTGCGATCGAGCTTGCTCAAAAGCCCGAGTGCCCGAGGGAATCTTCTTCAAAGTCGCGATCGCCCCAGCCACATCCGACGACGACTGTTCCACACCCATCGCCAAAATCCGCTGGCTCCACTCATCAATCGCCTCGCTCGCCTGCGAGGAGAGCGAACTCGAATCGGGTACCTGAAGGGCCAGCGTAATTGCCATTTGCAAGGCGTCAGCAGTCCCCGCTCGGGCTGCTAAGCGAGCGCTCTGCAAACCTTGCTCGCCCTGAAATTGAGCTTCCCAAGTCCGAATGTTCGATCGAGCTTCCTCATAAAGCACCCGTCCCGATCGAATCCGGCGCGCCATCTCAATTGCCTCAGCCAAATTGCCCCTAGCCGCTAGTTGCTGAGCTCTCTCCAAAAACGGCTGGTCAACAAGCCGCTGTCTTCTCTCGATCCAAGCTTGAATTTTGGTTTGAGCTTCCCCGTAAAGCGCCCTACCTTGACCGATCCGAGAAGCTTGAGCAACGGCGGCCTCCAGAGAATTCGGATCGCCCGTACTCGCCAAATCGTTAGCTCTTTGCAAATACGGACTGTCTTCGAGCAGCTCGATTTGACGGCTCAAGCTGCTAATTTGACGGAGAGCTTCCTCAGAGCGGGGATTTGATTGGGGGACTGTTTGCAATTGGGCGATCGCAGCCCTCAAATCATTTACCCCTCCCGGCGCCGCCAGCCTGCTTGCCAAATCCAAAACTTTCACATCAGCCATTTCTTGCTGCCAGCGGCCGGCTAAATCTTGAGCTTGTTTGTACAAAGGGCGGCCGGAGTTCAACTTTTGAGCAATCTCGATCGCCTTCGACAAACCCTCAACAGAGCCTGTCATTGCCTGAGCAGTAGCGTTCGCCAACTCGTTAAAATCCTGTACTTGTTCCTTTAAATTTGCCGACTCCGGAATCTTGTTAGCGATCGCGATCGCCTGCTGCCAATCGCCTGAGAGCAAGCGTTTTTGGGCGATACCCATAATTTTCTTGCTAAATTGGGCGATCAGCTTATTGGCCGCTTGATACAAATAACTGTTTTGACCAATTCCCTGAGCCAGCTTAATCCCCGTCACCAGATTGTCGAGCCCTCCCTCCGAGGCTGTATTCCGGGCTTTTACCAACTTATTGCCCTCAGCTTTGGTCGCCTGAATTACCTTAGTCAGTTCCTCATACTTCGTCGATTCCCAGAAAGTATTTCCCGAATCCAACAGCAGAGTAGCTTGGCGGAAAGCCAGCCCCCACTCTTCCTGACGCAAGTGGTCTTCTGCCGTGCGGTAAAGTTTCTCTGCATCGCTCCATGTTGACTGCCACTTTTCAATCTGCTTTGCCACATCCGGGTAAGCGGGAACGTCTTGAGGAACCTTGCGGGCGATCGCGATCGCCTCCTGGAGCTTTCCTTCTTGGAAGCTAGCATTTCCCAACCTGAGAATATCCTGCGACCAGCGATCGATCAGACCGTTAATTCTCGGCCGCAGCGGGTGGTCTTGGGGCAAAGCATTCACTAATTCGATCGCGCCGAGCAAATCATCCGCCGTCCGCTTGCTAGCTGCTTCTTGAGCGCAAAAAAAGCGATCGTTAGCAGAAGCCGTCGGCCAAAAAATCTTCGAGCAATTCGACTGCGCAGTCAAGTTGAGCAAAGACGAAATTGCCACAAACCCCATACCAACCGACAGCATCAAACTCACCGCCAGCCAAAACTGCCACTTATTCGACCAGCTCCGCCACAGCCGATAGGGGTCACGTGGCGACTGCGAATTTTCCCCAGACTCTTTCGGCGACTGTTCCAGATGCCCTCCCCGCAGTTTTCCCGAAGTAACCAGATCTCGGATCTCTTTAAGTCGCTCAGCGCGATTTTTCCTGGCTGGAATTGGCACTAGCGAGGAAGTATCCTTTTTTGACTCCAAGGATTCTGATGCAGACCAACGGCCTGGTGTTTTGCGATCTTGACTCATATCGTGCTTACCACAAACAGCAACCAGCCAGTGTTAGTTATTTCAAAACTGCGATCGCTGATATCAACTACTCTTCTATAAGATGTATTCATCACTTTTACCAGAAAGAATTGGTTTCAAGCCTATCCCTTATGGGGATAATTTAAAAGAAGACTATTCATTACTCCAATCCTCTTCCTTCTAGGTAGAGGTCATTGTCAACTGTCAACCTGGAAAGCTGTCAACCTGTCAACCTGTCAACTGTCACAGGTCAACTGTCACAGGTCAACTGTCAACTGAATGAAATACTCCCGCCGGCTCAAGACTGCTCCCTGGCCGATCGCCGGAGCCGCCAAAATCTAAATTTCGTGATTAGGTAATTGATAATGCGTAATTGGCAATTGGTCAAGGCCGTCATCCCCAACTCGCAGTCAATAGAGCCAATTACACATTATCGTCTCAAGAACCGGAGTTCGATCGCAAATCCCCGATCAGTTCGGCAAGTTCGTCGCTGTTAGCCTTGTAAACCTCGTTGCAAAAATGGCACGTAGCCTCAGCCCCGCCATCTTTTTCGATCATGTCTTGGAGTTCCGCTTCGCCCAACATTTTGAGAGCTCCCAAAACTCGATCGAACGAACAGCCGCAGTGAAAGCGCACCATCTGAGTTTCCGGGAAAATTTCCAGGCCCATATCGCCCAGCAACTCTTCCAGAATCTGGTGCAGCGTTTTCCCCGACTGTAGCAGCGGCGTAAAGCCCGACAGTGCAGCCACCCTAGATTCTAGAGTTTGCACGAGTTCTTCATCCGCAGCAGCCTTCGGCATAACCTGCAACAGCACGCCCCCAGACGCTTGCACCCCCGCAGCCCCCACAAACACCCCCAAAACCAGAGCAGAAGGCGTCTGTTCCGAGGTTGCCAAATAGTTAGTCAGATCGTCGCCTATTTCGCCGGAAACCAATTCTACCGTACTTGAGTAAGGGAAGCCGTATCCTGCGTCCCGCACCACGTACAAATAGCCGTCACCGATGGCCCCGCCGACATCTAGTTTGCCTCTAGCATTGGGCGGCAATTCCACTGCGGGATTGTTCACATAACCTCGAACCGTGCCATCAAGTCCCGCATCAACCAGAAGTCCGCCCAGGGGCCCATCTCCTTTGATGCGAATGTTGACTCTCGATTCGGGCCGCTTCATGCTGGAGGCGAGTAACAGCCCCGCCGACATCGTGCGTCCGAGGGCGGCTGTAGCGACGTAGGAGAGCTTGTGGCGCCCTCTTGCTTCTTCGGTGAGGCGGGTGGTAATGACAGCTACAGCGCGAATTCCGCCATCTGCTGCTGTAGCGCGAATTAATTGATCGGCCATGAAAAACCTTACTTTTGTCTTTGATACTTCCTTAAACTATTTTAGAAGGTTGCCACAGCAGGTAGCAGCAGTTGACTCGGCGGGCCTGGGCGATCGAGCTTCACGACTCCCGTCAGGGCGGGCACTCTTGGCTTCGACGCGAGTGCTCGGCCGAAGAGCACCGCCCTACAAAAACCAGTTTATTTGTACTTCATTTACCAGCAAAAGTGCTGTATTTTAGGCTCAAACTGTTCGGAAATCGCTAACACCAATAGAGGTGGCGTTGACTCCAGTTAGCGAAGCAAATACTTCTCCACTTCCCTTAAATTTAATCAGCGCATTGTTATTATTCTGAGTTATTTCTAACTGGTCGAAACTCAAACCTCCCGACAATCCGATGAAATCTTGACCTGTCACAAAATCAGAGACAATATCAAATCCTTGACTGAATCCGATGACAAAAGTATCATTACCCAAACCGCCACTCAAGCTGTTATTGCCTAAACCTCCAAACAAAATATCATTACCTTCGCAACCGAGAAGCGTGTCATTTCCTAAGTCTCCATAAATCGAATCATTGCCCTTGCTGCCGTCAATTAAATCATTACCTTGACCGCCATAAGCTAGGTCATCTCCTGCACCGCCGCACAAAGTATCGTCCCCGAGTTGTCCGAAAAGAGTATCATTGCCTTCGCTGCCGAGAATTACATCGTTTGCTTTACCGCCGAATAAAGAATCGTTTCCTTTGCCGCCGTCGATAAAATCATTGCCTTCATTGCCAAAGATTAAGTCATCATCTTCTTGACCGTTAATTGAATCATTGCCCTGATTTCCGAAAAGAGTATCTTCACCAAAATTGCCAAAAATGATATCGTTTCCTTTGCCGCCAAACAGGAGGTCGTCTCCTTTGTTGCCGTCAATGAAATCGTTGCCTTCATTGCCCTTGAAAATATCATTAAATTCGCCACCAAATAAGTTGTCATTGCCTTCTTTGGCATCGAAGATATTAGGGTTGTTGCTGCCCAAATATGCGTCGTTTTTGGGAGTACCAATTAGCAGACCACCACCATTGATAATATTATCAATTTGTTGGTTTGGTTGGTTGAGATTGGGATACTCAATTTTGTCGCAAATGCAGTCTGTATCTGGAGTGTTAACAGGCGTTGGCGTCGGTACGGGTGCAGGCGTTGGCGTCGGTACGGGTGCAGGCGTTGGCGTCGGTACGGGTGCAGGCGTTGGAGTCGGTACGGGTGCAGGCGTTGGCGTGGGTACGGGTGCTGGTGTTGGAGTCGGTACGGGCGAGATAGGCGTGGGTGTCGGCGTGGGTGCAGGTGCATTCACCAGAATGATGTCATTGGGAGACAAGGTAGAAACGTTATTCAGTAAGATTTGCCCGCCACCGCTTAAGTTTAAGACTAAACCCGCAGGAGTCGTTTGTAGGGCGGCTAAGACTTGCGCCACAGAGGTGAAACCGAGGGCAGCATCAAGTTGCAGTTTATCTTGCCCTGTCGTGAAGTCAGGAATTAAGTTTAGCCCTAATGTGGCACCGGAGACGGGGACAAAACTGAAGATATCGCTACCGGTACCACCTGTCAGGGTATTGTTTCCGGTACCGCCTGTGATGGTGTCGTTGCCACTACCGCCTGTAATTACGTCATTCCCGGCACCGCCATCCATCAAGTTATTGCCGCTACCAGTATTGATGGTGTCGTTACCATCACCGCCGCTGAGCTGGTTATTGCCATCACCGCCTGTGAGGATGTCATTGCCATCACCGCCGCTGAGCGTGTCTGCACCGCTAGTGCCTGTGAAGTTATCGTTAAAGGGGCTGCCAGTAACGGTTACAGCTTGGGGGAAGGTGTCGAAGTTTTGGGTGACACCGACGGGGGAGGTGGAGTAGTTGAAGACGTTGGTGGGCGTTGGCGTGGGTACCGGTGCTGGCGTCGGTGCAGCAGTTGCTGTGACTGATGCTGAAATCGGGAAATCAAAGGGATTTTCATCGCTGTCGTTATTGGCAAATTGCAGCGTCCCTGTTTTATTTCCGGCGGTGGTTGTATCTACTTGAACTTGCACATTTGCACTCGCGCCGGCGGCGACAGTTGCAGGTAAATTTCCGACAATGCTAAATCCGGTTGGTAGGGTAGGATTACTGAGATTTAAAGCTGCTGTACCGAGATTTTTCACGGTAAAGGTTTTGTTGAGAGTGCCGCCAATTAATGCACTACCAAAGTTAATCGCACTTATCGTACCATCAGCAATATCTGTTGTACCGTCTAATACTTGAATTTCTGGAGTTGCTGTGGCTGTGACTGATGCTGAAATCGGGAAATTGAAGGGATTTTCATCGCTGTCGTTATTGGCAAATTGCAGCGTACCTGTTTTATTTCCGGCGGTAGTTGTATCGACTTGAACTTGCAAAGTCGCACTACCGGAGGCGGCGACAGTCGCAGGTAAATTTCCGACTAAGCTAAATCCTGTGGATAAAGTCAGGTTGCTGAGGTTTAAAGCTGCTGTACCGAGATTTTTCACGGTAAAGGTTTTGTTGAGAGTGCCGCCAATTAATGCACTACCAAAGTTAATCGCACTTGTTGTACCATCAGCTATGTCTGTTGTCCCGTCTAATACTTGGATTTCTGGTGCAGCAGTTGCTGTGACTGATGCTGAAATCGGGAAGTTGAAGGGAGTTTCATCGCTATCATCATTGACAAATTGCAGCGTACCTGTTTTATTTCCGGCGGTGGCTGTATCGACTTGAACTTGCAAATTAGCACTACCTCCTCCCGCCACAGTTGCAGGCAATGTTCCGACTAAGTTAAATCCTGTCGGTAAAGTCAGGTTGCTGAGGTTTAAAACTGCTGTACCGAGATTTTTCACGGTAAAGGTTTTGTTGAGAGTGCCACCAATTGTTGCACTGCCAAAGTTAATCGCACTTGTTGTACCATCAGCTATGTCTGTTGTCCCGTCTAATACTTGGATTTCTGGTGCAGCAGTTGCTGTGACTGATGCTGAAATCGGGAAGTTGAAGGGATTTTCATCGCTATCATCATTGACAAATTGCAGCGTACCTGTTTTATTTCCGGCGGTGGCTGTATCTACTTGAACTTGCAGGTTAGCACTACTTCCTCCCGCCACAGTTGCAGGTAAATTTCCGACAATGCTAAATCCGGTTGGTAAAGTCAGGTTGCTGAGGTTTAAAGCTGCTGTACCGAGATTTTTCACGGTAAAGGTTTTGTTGAGAGTGCCACCAATTGTTGCACTGCCAAAATCAATTGTACTTGCAGTACCATCAGCAATATCTGTTGTTCCGTCTAATACTTGGATTTCTGGTGCAGCAGTTGCTGTGACTGATGCTGAAATCGGGAAGTTGAAGGGATTTTCATCCGTATCATCATTGACAAATTGCAGCGTACCTGTTTTATTTCCGGCAGTGGCTGTATCTACTTGAACTTGCAAAGTCGCACTACCAGCGGCTGCAACTGTTGCAGGTAAATTTCCAACTAAGCTAAATCCTGTCGGTAAAGTCAGGTTGCTGAGGTTTAAAGCTGCTGTACCGAGATTTTTCACGGTAAAGGTTTTGTTGAGAGTGCCACCAATAGTTGCACTACCAAAGTTAATCGCACTTGCAGTACCATCAGCAATATCCGTTGTCCCGTCTAATACTTGAATTTCTGGTACTGGTGTTATATCGTTGTCGGTAATGGCGACGGAACCCGTTGTCGTAGTTCCGAGTGTGATACCGCTAGAAGGAGCCGAGATTGTGAAAGTACCTGTTTCGCTTCCTTCTATCAGCGCATCATCGTTGACATTAACGGTAAAGGAACCTGTGGTTTGACCGTTGGGAATGGTAATGCTAGTGGGAATTGTGCCTGTGAAGTCGGCAGCAGTTGCTGTTCCTGACAGTGCTACATTTACAGTTTGATTCCCGACAACTGCTTGAGATGCTGTGGCGGTGACGGTAATAACTGGACTTCCGGTTTCTGTACTTGTGACTGGGGAAACTGAGAGGTTGACTGTGGGGAAGTCGTTATCAGTAATGGCGACGGAACCAGTTGTCGTAGTTCCGAGTGTGATACCGCTAGAAGGAGTGGAGATTGTGAAAGTACCTGTTTCGCTTCCTTCTATCAGCGCATCATCATTAACATTGACGGTAAATGAACCTGTGGTTTGACCGTTGGGAATGGTAATGCTGGTGGGAATTGTACCAGTAAAGTCGGCAGCAGTGGCCGTTCCTGAAAGTGCTACATTTACTGTTTGAGCTCCGACAACTGCTTGAGATGCTGTGGCGGTGACGGTAATAACTGGACTTCCGGTTTCTGTACTTGTGACTGGGGAAACTGAGAGGTTGACTGT
>NZ_JAUBVK010000078.1:0-1434 GCF_036705795.1 Microcoleus sp. ARI1-B5 | reverse complement strand
TCGAGAGGAAGCAGAACCAGATCGTTGAGCAAAAAGGCGTTACACCAGTATACAAAGAAATCCAGTACAACAGCAATCCAATTCGGCTGCCACAGGGAGCAGAGTACGTCTTTGCAGCCTTGGGCGGTTCTGACCGAGTAGCGGTTCTGGACGGTAAAAACCCCGAATCAGTGGTTGATACTACAAACAGCAAGGACTTGCTGTTGGCTCAAATTCCTGTGGGGACCAGCGGTGTCACAGATTGGGCAGAATCAACAGCCGTGACTAGCGACGGAAATCGCGTTTACGCAACCTTGAGGAATTCAGGTCAAGTGGCATTGGTCGATGCAATGGTACTGCGACAGGTAGATACTCAGCCAAATACTTCAGGCGTCAATCCCATTGTCCTGCCGGCGGGCGCTAGACCCAAGTCAATAGTCATCAGTCCTAGAGACGATTATGCTTACATTGGCGACTTGAATCAAGCGAAAATTTACGTCCTTGACATCAACCCTAACTCGGCAACTTATCACAAAGTAGTTGAGACTATTAACGTCACTTCACCATTAGGGTTGAGTCAGTTGGCAATTAGTAGTGACGGGCGGCGGCTGTTCGGCACGGGTTCTGATAATAATGAGCAAGTGCCTAATCGTCGGATTTATGCAATCAATATTGACTCGAAGGATCGACCCAAGGATGAAGATTCTAATCCTCGTAAGTGGCATCAACAAATCGGAGTTATTCCTACTATTTCGGAGACCGAGGGCATAGCAGCTACCAATGAGCCGACGAAAATGGTGTTCACGAACGGATTGAATCGGATTGGTCCTGGCCTGAATAATGACGCGCCTGGTTTTGGGGTGTTGGAAATTACTTCGGACGATCCTCTTAACTTTACTGCTTCTGTGAGTTATGCCCCTTTAAGTTTGGGTTTCGCTACTGATTATTTTGATGTGAATGAGGGGGTATCTGTCACTGTAACGCGGGATGGGCGGTATGGGTTTGTGGCTGGTCGCAATTCTGGAAGTCTTGGCCCTGATGCAGATGTGCGTTCTGGGGGAAATATTGGGATTATTAAAGACCCCTTGGGGCCAAATCCTCAATTAATCGGTGCTACCAGACCGATTCCAGAGGCTCTTACTAACGATTTAGTGCTTTCTAATGACAACAAATACCTTTATGGCTCTTATCCTTCTCTGAGTGGTAGCGGGAGCGTGTATGCTTTCGATGTTGAGGAAATTATTAAAACTCTGGACAATCCTGGTCAATTCAAAATTGATAGTCTTGACAGAGGTGTTAAGTCTCCTTTCTTCAATGCTACTACGGCGAGGTCTGTGACTGCTGCTGATTTCACAAGGGTTCCTATTGATGATATAAATCCGGCGGTTAGTATTGCTGCTGACTATGGGATTCTTCAGGAGAACCGACCTGCTAATCAGTTTACTTATGGGGTGC
>NZ_JAUBVK010000045.1:0-49851 GCF_036705795.1 Microcoleus sp. ARI1-B5 | reverse complement strand
GTTTGTTTTGGGAATTGAATTCACCTCTGTTCCAGATATACACAATAGAGTTATTTTGTCAATGCGTAAGTCCTAAAGGTAATACTCACCGTAGGCAAGCGTCAACCGCCCATCACTGAAAACTTCGGGTAATGCCTCTTTCAGCTTTGACTGACCCAAGATTGTGTGGTAGATACCACAGTTTTTGACGGCAGTTTTGGGAATAAAAACAGATTGCTTTGTATCTTTGCGACTGCGGAATTTACAGCGACGGACTTGCCCATCTTTCTTGAAATCTGCTTTGGCTTTTTTGAAAGCTTGACAGGCATCTTTAATAGCAATTGACTTAATTTGAAATGGAACCGATGAAGCCCAGTCAGGTAGTGAGTAGAGAATTCCTGTCTTGATTGCCAGCCAATTTGCCTTGGTTCCCGGTTCCTGCAAGTATTTAATTGTTGTGTTGAAGACAAACCGGGAAACGCCAAACCATTTCTTGAGAATGGCTTTTTGCTCAGGGTTGGGGAATATTCGGATCTTTCTTGATTTACGGGCGGTAGCTTCGCCGTTCGTGCATCCTGCAACGGTCGCCGTGAAGGATGGCAAGAAGATCGGCGGTGAGTTCGCTCTCTGGGCAGTGAACAGGATTTGAGAGAACCAACATTTCTCCACCGTTTTGTTTGACCATGAACTCGAACAATTCAAATCCGAATCTGCACAATCTGTCTCTACAGGCAACAACAATCTTGAGCCGAGCTCCGCGCATAAGTCTGACCAGTAAGGCTTGCAATCCTTTCCTTTTGAAGTTGAGTCCAGATCCGATGTCTTGGATGATTTCGGCTTCTGGGTGTCGTTCTCGCATAAATTCAACTTGCCTTGCAAGGTCGTCTCGCTGCGAAAGTTGAACTGACGCGACAGTAGCAAATATTGGTAGCTCCAATTGCACCGCGCTGTTCGTACTCGACATCAAAAAGTCTTTGCCCTGCTTCGTTTTTGATGCTCTAGATTTTCCCTTCATCGGAGGACTTTCGTAAGGTGTTTGGATGCAAACCCAGAAATTCGACTCATGAATCTGAGTGGTATGTATGGCATTTACATACACTACAGCATTTATAGGTGATTGTGAATATCTGTTAGCAAATCGCTCACTGTACTTGAGCCCTACTCAATCAGTTAGGATTTAGCGGTGGGGCACTGCGAACAAAATATATTTCTATGGGGAAGGCAAAAGTATGAGTGTTAAGGGAGCAGGGGAAATTCCGAGCGAGCTTTTTGCCGGTGGCGGCCAGATGTCGGCGCTGATCCGATCGCGCGATTGGTCGCAAACGCCATTAGGTGCTGTCGAGAAATGGTCGCAGAGCTTAAAAACCGCAATTGGGATCGTCTTGGGTTCCCGCTACCCCATGTTTGTTTGGTGGGGACACCAGATGATTAACCTCTACAACGACGCTTACATCCCTGTCCTGGGTCAGCGTCATCCGGAGGCCCTAGGTGAATCTGCGTTTGATGTCTGGGCAGACGTTTGGGAGGTCGTTGGGCCTCAAGCTGAAGCCGTCTTAAATGAAGGCAAATCGTCATGGAATAAAGAAGCCTTGCTCATCATGGAGCGAAACGGGTATCCAGAGGAGACGTACTTCACCTTCTCCTACAGTCCTGTTCCCGGCGATGATGGTAGACCAGGTGGTGTGTTTTGCGCTGTCACCGAAGAAACTGAGCGAGTGTTGAACGATCGCCGATTGAGAACGCTCCGCGAATTAGCAGCAGAAACAGTCACCGCATTGACGGTAGAAGCCGCCTGCCTTGTTTGGGCCACCGTATTGACCCATAACGCCCACGACATCCCGTTTGCGCTGCTGTATCTCCTCGATGGCGATCGCACTCAAGCACGACTTGCAGGCACAACCAGGTTAGCAGCCGGAACGATCGCCAGCCCAGAGGCGATCGATCTGACATCCGGCCAAACGGCCTGCGGGTGGCAACTGGCGCAAGTCATGGAGACGGGTGAAAGCAAGATTGTTGAGGATTTAGAAGCGCGATTTGGACTTTTACCGGGCGGCGCATGGTCTGAATCTCCCCATCAAGCGGTCATTCTACCGCTAGCAAGAGCCGGAGAAACCTTCGGGTTCTTGATTGCCGGAGTGAGTCCGCTCAGAGTGTTTGATGATGATTGCAAAGGCTTTTTTGACTTGCTCGCAGGGCAGGTGACAACAGCCATAAACAATGCCCGCACTTACGAACAAGAGCGAAAACGAGTCGAGACACTCGCAGAACTCGATCGCGCCAAAACAGTTTTCTTCAATAACGTCAGCCATGAATTTCGGACACCCCTCACCCTGATATTAGGTCCAACTGAGGAAGCTCTCACCGATCGAAACGTGCCGCTACCCCCTGAGCATCGAGAACGGATGGAGGCGGTGCAGCGCAACGGGCAACGCTTGCTGAAGCTGGTCAACACGCTGCTCGATTTCTCCCGCATAGAAGCTGGACGGATTCAAGCCTGCTACGAACAGACGGATCTGGCAGCGTTTACCGCCGAACTCGCGAGTGTATTTCGCTCAGCGCTCGAAGGGGCAAATCTGCGCCTCGCCGTCGATTGTCCGCCGCTTTCTCAACCTGCCTGTGTCGATCGCCAGATGTGGGAAAAGATCGTGCTGAATTTGCTCTCCAATGCCTTCAAATTTACGTTTGAGGGGGAGATAGCCGTTATTTTGCGCGATCGCGACGACCAGATCGAACTAGAGGTGAGGGACACGGGAACAGGCATTCCGGCCCAGGAGCTACCCCATATCTTCGAGCGGTTTCATCGAGTGCGAGGAGCCAAGGGACGAACTTACGAAGGCTCCGGCATTGGGTTATCGCTGGTTCAGGAGTTGGTGCGGCTGCATGGAGGCACGATCGAAGTCAGCAGCGCGGTCGATCGGGGGACAAGTTTCACCGTATCGATTCCTGCTGGATCTGCTCACTTGCCGCCCCTTGAGATCGATCGGGCCGGCACGCTCACCTCCACCTCAACGAGTGCTGCAACCTATGTGGAAGAACTCTTGCGCTGGCTCCCAGACAAGAGCAACGAGATGGTTGCTGGGACAGACGGCGGGCAAAGCCCGCCGTCTGTCCGCGCTGAAAATAAATTCTCTAGTAGAATTATTTTTGTCGATGACAACAGCGATATGCGCGATTACGTGAGGCGGTTGTTGTTGAATCAAGGGTATGCGGTGGAAACGGCAGCAGATGGCATGGCGGCGTTAGCTGCAATTGGGCAACAAACGCCCGATCTCGTCCTGACAGATATCATGATGCCCCGCCTCGATGGCTTCGGGCTGTTACGGGAGTTGCGAGCAGACCCAACAACCAAAGAGATTCCGATTATCCTGCTGTCTGCCCGTGCGGGAGAAGAAGCCCGAATTGAGGGATTGGAAGCCGGAGCCGATGACTACTTGACGAAGCCGTTTTCTGCCCGTGAATTGTTAGCACGAGTGGAAGCAAACTTGAAGCTGGCGCAACTGCGGCGGGAAGCAATGCAGCAGGAACAGGTGCTGCGGCGAGAAGCAGAAACAGCTTATCAGCAGGTTGAAAGCATTCTCTCTAGCATCAGTGATGGTTTCTTTGCTCTCGATCGCGATTGGCGCTACACCTACGCCAACGATCGCCTGTGCGAAATGGCTCAAAAGCCGCCAGAAGAACTGCTCGGTTATAACCATTGGGACTTGTTTCCCGATGCCGTTGACACCGATGTTTGCGTTCAATTCCATCGGGCGATGAGCGAACAAACGCCTATCCAGTTTGAGTATCTTTATCTGCCTTGGAATCGCTGGTTTGATTACCGGGTTTACCCCTCGCCCGATGGACTGACAATTTTTGCAACTGACATTACCGATCGCAAACAGGCGGAACTCGTGCTGGTCGAGCAGAAGAGACTGCTGGAGTTAACTGCATCGGGACACCCGCTGGACGAATGTCTCTCATCCCTGTGTGCCTCGGTGTCCCAGCTAAATCCGCGCACGCGAGCCTGCATCCTGGTAGCCGATGCCCAGCGACTGAGGTTTCCCTACTCCATCACCCCGGATTTTGAGCCGTCATTCGGTCAAGGACTCAAGGATGCCCCGATTAATGAGCTTGCCATCGGTACCTGTGGCGAGGCAGTGTATTGCGGCAAACCTGTCACCTGTGCGGACATCGCCAACGACGATCGCTGGTCGCAACCCTGGCGAGACTTATGCGCGGCTCACGGCGTGCTGGCGTGTTATTCGGCGCCCGTACTGGACGGCGACAACCAGCCCCTCGGGTCTCTGATGCTGTGCTTCGACGAGGCGCGGATGCCGACTGATTGGGAGTACCGGCTGTCCGAGTTCGGCACCAAAATCGCCAGCATCGTATTTGAGCGCGAGGGCTCGATACGAGCCTTGCGCGAATCCGAAGAGCGTCTGCGTCGGGCGATCGCGATCGAAACCGTCGGGGTCATTTTCTTCAAAACCGACGGTACTATCACCGACACCAACGACGCTTTCCTCCGCATGAGCGGCTACAGCCGTGAGGATACTGAGCAAGGATTGGTGCGCTGGGACGAAATGACACCGCTGGAGTGGATGCCCCATTCCCTGATAGCAGTCGAGGAATTTGAAGCCACCGGGCGCACGACTCCTTATGAAAAGGAATACATCCGCAAAGACGGCTCGCGCTGGTGGGCATTGTTCGCTGCGACGCAGTTCAATGAAGCAGAGGGCGTGGAATTTATCATTGACATTACCGATCGCAAACAAGCAGAAGTTGAACGGCGCGAGAGTGAAGTTCGCTTTCGGCAACTGGCAGATACCGCTCCTGTTCTCATCTGGATGTCGGGAACTGATAAACTCTGCAATTACTTTAATCAGCCGTGGCTGGACTTTACTGGACGGACGATGGAGCAAGAAATGGGCAATGGTTGGGTTCAAGGAGTCCATCCGGATGATTTCCAATATTGCTTAGATACTTATGTCACTGCCTTTGATGCTCGGCAAAAGTTTCAGATGGAGTATCGCCTCAGACGCTTTGATGGAGTCTACCGTTGGTTTATGGACACAGGAATCCCCCGGTTTACATTACAAGGCGATTTCTTGGGCTACATCGGTTCCTGTATTGACATCACCGATCGCTTCCAAGCAGAAGTCGCATTGCGCGAGAGTGAATCCCGCCTCCGTCTGATTATTGAGAGTGCCAAAGATTACGCCATATTCACTCTCGATCCCGGTGGCACGATTGCTAGTTGGAATTCAGGCGCCCAAAGGCTTTTGGGCTACACTGACGCAGAGGCGATCGGCTGCTGCGGTAGCATCATATTCACCCCCGAAGACAAGGAACAGGGACGAGCACAGAGGGAGAGGCAAATTGCTGCTAAGCAGGGACAAGCAGAGAACGAACGCTGGCACGTGCGGAAAGACGGCAGCCGCTTTTGGGCGAGCGGTTTAATGATGCCGTTACAGGATGAAACGGGCAACACGCAAGGATTTGTTAATATCTTGCAAGACAAGACCGCGCAGCGGCAGGCAGACCAACGGCTACACCTGCTGTATGAAACGACCAGTGATTTGCTTGCGACAGAACAACCCCTAGCGCTGATGAACACCTTGTTTAGCAAGCTCTCGGCCCAGCTAGACCTCCATTGTTACTACAACTTCTTAGTTGAGGAGAAAGACAATCGGCTGCACCTGCATTTGAGCAGCTCTAGCGGGATTTCTGAGGAAGTGGCAGCAGCGATGGAATGGATCGACTTCGGTCAATACACCTGTGGACTGGTTGCCCGGGAGCGGCGACAAATTGTTCTCGATCGAGAGCAAATTGCCACCGATCCTCATGCTCAACTAATCCGCTCAATGGGTATCACCGCTTATGCCGGTCAACCGCTGATTGCTCAGGGACGGTTGTTGGGGATGCTCTCGTTCGCCAGTCGCACCCGGACTTGCTTTACTTCAGAAGAAATTGACCTGCTGCAAGTAACCTGCGATCAGGTAGCGATCGCTCTGGAACGGGCAAACCTGACAAGTTCATTACAGCAGCAAGCCCAACAACTCCAACAAGCTAATCGCATGAAAGACGAGTTTCTGGCAGTATTGTCCCACGAACTGCGATCGCCCCTCAATCCCATTTTGGGCTGGTCAAAGCTGCTACAAGTTCGCAAGTTCGACGAAGCGAAGACGGCACAAGCCCTCGCCACAATTGAACGGAACGCTAAATTGCAATCAGAATTGATTGAAGACTTGCTCGATGTCTCCCGGATTTTGCAAGGAAAGCTCAGCCTGAATGTCGCTCGGATCGATTTGGCATCGACTATAAGAGCGGCGATCGAAACAGTGCGGCTGGCGGCTCTTGCCAAATCCATTGGGCTAGAGGTAAGCCTCGATCGTAACGCGGGTTCTGTGTCAGGTGATTCAACCCGCTTGCAGCAAGTGGTGTGGAATCTGCTTTCCAATGCTGTTAAATTTACTCCAGCAGGCGGTCGAGTCCAGGTGCGATTAGAGCAAGCGGGCGAGTCAGCTCAAATCACCATCAGCGACAACGGCAACGGCATTCCTCAAGAGTTTCTGCCACACGTCTTTGACTACTTCCGTCAAGCCGATAGTGCCACCACGCGCAAGTTTGGGGGATTGGGATTAGGATTGGCGATCGTCCGTCACCTCGTTGAACTGCACGGCGGCACCGTTGGGGCAGACAGCCCAGGCGAAGGGTTAGGAGCCACATTTACCGTCAGACTGCCGCTGATGCCTCCAAAGCCAGCCGCCGATCGCCAGGAGCAATCCTCAGAGCCATCGCTCAATTTGAAAGGCGTTCAAGTTTTAGTGGTGGATGATGATACCGATACACGGGAGTTTGTGGTTTTTCTGTTGGAGCAGGCAAGCGCAAGTGTAATCTGGGCAAACTCAGCACGCGAAGCATTGGTGGCGTTAATGCAATCCAAGCCAGACGTGCTGCTGAGCGACATTGGGATGCCAGATATGGATGGCTATATGCTGCTGCGGCAAATTCGAGCTTTACCGCCATCTCTAGGCGGCAAAATTCCGGCGATCGCGTTAACTGCCTATGCCGGAGATTTTAACCAACAGCAAGCTCTTAAAGCTGGATTTCAACGACATCTGACAAAGCCGATCGAACCGGATGAACTGATTGGGGCGATCGCCTCCGTTCTGGGAAAGAACACTCATGACAGCTACTAATTATAAAACATACCCTGAAAACCCTGTGACTTTAGTCTAGGGATGAAAGGGCGTTGCAGGATTTATCCTGCCTAATCTCTTTGTGCCTCAATGTAACGTTTAACGGTTTCCGTGCAAATAATCCCAGCAGTCGAAACAAAATAGCTAGGTGTCCACAAAGTAGGCAATTTAAGGAGTTCAGGAAACTCCTTTCTCAAATGATGTGACGCTCTTCCCTTAATCTTCCTGATAATTGTAGCCGGGTCATCTATTGGCTTAGCATTGATAAACAAATGAACGTGATCCGGCATAATCTCCATCGCGATGATGCGCCATCGGTTTTCATTGCAGACATCGCAAATAATCTGTTGCAGTCGCTCAGCAATTGAACCAGTTAACACTTTCTTTCGTCTTTTGGGAATGAAAACAAAGTGATAATTTAGTAGAGAGACGGCGTTGCTCTCATGTCTGTACTCATCAGGAGAAAATTTAGCCATATTCATTGACTTCTGTTTACGTCTACTGTATATTAAACGCAAGACAAAGACAAGAGGTGAACTGCAATTGTTGACCAACTACGTTTACAAGCTGCGTCCCAATCAAACGCAAGCCTCAAGAATGTCAGCTTGGGTGGATATGCTTAGAAGCCACTACAACTGGTGTCTAAATGACAGAATTGTCCAATACAATCAACAATTCATCCAAGGTAATTACTGCAACATTACAACTCGTGGCGAAGCTTCACCGCTAACTTGCTTTGTCAGCAAGAACGGTGCAACCGGGAATCCTTGGAAAGATTCTAAATCTGATAAGGATGGCAACACTAGGAATCCCCGTCGAAGTGCGACGGACATTCAGATTACAGCGCTACCAGAACTGAAAAAGGCTAGACTTTGGTACAGCGGGGTAGACTCAACTGTTCTACAGCAGAACGTTAAACGCCTAGACACTGCTTACAAGAATTTCTTTGAAGGTAGGGGCTTTCCTAAATTCAAAAACCGAAGTAATTTTACATCTTTTACCTGCCTAATGGGTGTAAAAATACAAGCAAATAAAATCTATCTTCCTAAATTAGGTTGGATGGGATTTTATAACTCACGTCAAATTCCCAATGGGTTTACCATTAAGGCTTGCACCGTTAGAAAGCGTCAAGATGGTTGGCATATTTCTCTCAGGATAGAAGATAAATCCGTCCCTGAATACAAGGGTAGACCTCTCGAACAAGTGACAAAGGTAATTGGGTGCGATTTAGGGATTACCAAATTGGTTCATTTGTCAGATGGATATCAGATTAAAAACCCTAAATTCTCCAATGCTAAAAAAACTAAGCGGATTCTGAAAGTCAGACATAGACGGGTTAGTCGCAAAGCTAAGGGAAGTAAAAAGCGCCAAAAGGCAATCAAAAAAGTAGGGCGTTTTTATCAAAAGATTAGTAACAAACGTCAAGCACATCAATGGAAAATTGCGAATAAAGTTGTGTCTCGCAATATTGACGCAATCGCTTTAGAAAATTTGAATATTTCTGGGATGATGCGCCGATGTAAAGTAAAAACCGATGAAAAAACAGGGAGGTTTCTTAAAAATGGACAATCAAGAAAGAAAGGATTGAACCGTGCTATCTCTGATGCGAGTTGGGGTGATTTGATTCTGAAGATCGAGTATTTAGCTGCAAAGCAAGGAAAGGTCGTAATTAAAGTTAGCCCCAAATACTCCAGCACTGAATGCAGAAGCTGTGGACACATTGACAAATCAAATAGAGATGGTGAAAAATTCATCTGTGTTGAATGTGGGTATCACGAACACGCTGATATTGGTGCAGCAAAAACCATCAGAGATCGAGCCTTGGAAATAGTACGTGGGCCAGGACGCGAAACTTGGTGTTTGTCACCTAAACGCCCAAAAAATATCATCACGCTCAAAGAGCAAACGTGATGAGTTTGGGAACCTTGGCAACAAGGATATTAGGGCCGAAATGCCTTAAGAATCCCCGTCGCAAAGAGCGCGGGGAGTGTCAATCCCAAATCGAATTAGCAAAAGGATCGGCGATGACTCAAGCGGGTGACAACAAAGCAGCATGGCTCGTGGGTGGGGGCGAAATGGGTTCGCGCACTCGCTCCTTTGACTGGTCGCAAACCTCTCTCGGAGCGATCGAAGCTTGGCCGCAAAGTCTCAAATCGTTGGTCAAGACGTTACTCACATCGCGGTATCCAATGGTGCTGACATGGGGGCCAGAGTTCGCGCAGTTTTACAACGATGCCTACTCTGAATTGATCGGCGACAAGCACCCGGCTGCACTGGGTACCGACATCCGGGAGACGATGGCGGAAGCGTGGGATACTCTCGGGCCAATGATCCAGCGGGTCATGGCAACGGGGGTAGCAAACTGGACTCCTGCGCTGTTGCTGGTGCTCCTTCGGGCCCGCTATCGGGAAGAGTCTTACTTCAGCGTCTCGCACGCCCCGGCAGAAGATGATTTCGGACAGATTGTCGGTATGCTCGCTGTTTGTAGTGAGGTGACGCAGCAAGTCTTAGGAGAACGGCGATTGCGGCTGCTGCGGGATCTAGCCTCCAAGGCAGGCGAAACACAAAGTGTTGAGGCAACCTGCCAGGATCTGATGGCCGCGATCGCAGCGAGTCCGTTAGACGTTCCCTTTGCGCTCCTCTATTTGCGCGAACCAAACGGCACAACTCTCATCCTGCAAGCTGCTGTGGGTCTATCAGCAGAGGAACTCGGACGCCCGCGCTCAGTAGATTTAGCAATTAGTGATGATGTTTGGTCTTTAGATCGATCGGCGACAGGTGAAACGGTTCTAGTCGAGGCAATCGATCGCCGCATTACAGTGCCCGGCGGGCCGTGGCACGAGCCTGTTCGCTCTGCCCTCGCCATGCCGATCGCCTCCGAAGGACAAACCCCCCCCTTGGGAGTGCTGGTTGCCGGAATTAGCCCGAATCGGGCACTGGATGAGGGATACCGATCGTTCTACGAGCTTTTGGTCGGTCAGGTTTCGGTTTCCATCCGCAATGCTCGTGCCTATGAGGAGGAACGACGGCGTGCCGAGATGCTCGCCGAGATCGATCGGGCAAAAACAGTTTTCTTCTCAAATGTCAGTCACGAGCTTCGGACACCGCTGACCTTGATACTCAATCCGCTGGCAGATGTCCTGCAAAGCGGTAGCTTACCGCCTTTTGAACGAGAGCAAGTCAGCCTAGCGCACCGCAACAGCCTGCGTCTGCTGAAGCTCGTGAATACGCTGCTCGATTTCTCGCGCATTGAAGCCGGACGGCAAAAGGCAAACTACGAGCCAACTGATTTAGCAACCTATACGGCCCAATTAGCAAGTCTGTTTCGTTCTGCCGTCGAGCAAGCCGGACTGCAACTCGCGGTTGATTGTCCTCCCTTGCCGGAACCGATTTATGTCGATCGGGGGATGTGGGAGAAAATTGTGTTGAATCTGCTCTCGAATGCGTTTAAGTTCACGTTTGAAGGAGAGATAGCGGTTGCTCTGCATTCGGTGGGAAACGAGGTGGAACTGAGCGTGCGCGACACGGGGACAGGCATCCCAGCAGCCGAGCTTCCCAAATTGTTTGAGCGGTTTCACCGCGTTGAGGGCGCGCGCGGACGCACCTTTGAGGGGACAGGCATTGGGCTATCTCTAGTGCAGGAACTCGTGCATTTGCTGTTTGGGACGATCGCCGTTGAGAGTACCCTGGGCAAGGGGAGTACCTTTCGCGTGCGGTTGCCGGTGGGCACAGCGCCGAGAGCAAACCGCCCGATCGAAAGCGAGGCTCTAACTTCGGGGAAATCTTATGTTGAAGAAGCGTTAGGTTGGTTGCCCTCAGAAAATTCAGAAGACAGCGAAGCCCTGAGCCTGCCAAAGAAAACCGCTGCTCAATTCTCAGCTTCGGCTCGGATTCTGCTAGTCGATGACAATGCAGATATGCGGAACTACTTATCCGGCATCTTGAGCCAATTCTATGAAGTGGAGAGGGTTGCAGATGGTGAAACCGCTCTAGTCGCTGCCCGGGCTCGCACCCCAGATTTGGTACTGAGTGATGTGATGATGCCGGGTATGGATGGTTTTGAGTTGCTCAGGCAGTTGCGGCTCGATCCGCAAACGCGCGAAATTCCGATTTTGCTGCTGTCTGCTCGTGCCGGAGAAGAATCGGCAGTCGAGGGGCTCGAAGCGGGAGCCAATGACTATTTGGTGAAGCCGTTTAGCACCCGCGAACTGCTTGCCCGTGTCGCTGCCAACTTGGAACAGGGACGATCGCGCGCGAATGCAGCGCGCCGCCGCATCGATGCGGTTGTGTCTTCGGTTTCAGATTTTATTTACACCTTGGATTTGGCGGGACGGTTCACCTATGTCAACCAAGCGCTGCTCGACCTCTGGCAGAAAACATACGCTGAAGCGATCGGCAAAAACTTTTTTGAATTGGATTACCCGCCGGAGTTAGCCGCCCGACTTCAGCAACAGATTCAACAAGTCATCCGCGAGCGCCAACCGCTCAAAGACGAAATGACCTACACCAGCGCTTCGGGCACAAGAGCTTACGAGTACATTTTCGTGCCGCTGTTCGATGCCGGTGGTGCAGTAGAAGCAGTCGCAGGAACAAGCCGCGACATCACCGATCGCAAGCTTGCCGAAGCAGCCTTACGCGCCAGCGAGGAGCAAAGCCGGAATATTCTGGAGAGCATTGATGATGGATTCTTTGCCCTTGATGAGAATTGGCGTTTCACTTACGTGAATCGGTCAGCCGAAATTCTGCTAGACCGCACTCCGCGCGATCTGATCGGGAAGAATTTTTGGGAAGAATTCCCAGGACTCAATGGCAGCGAGTTTGAGCGAGTTCACCGGCGCGCGGCAAGCGAGCGCGTGGCTTTGTCAGTCACGGCGTTTTACTCGGACCACAACCGTTGGTACGATGTTCGCAGCTACCCTGCGGCTTCGGGAATCACCATTTATTTTAGGAATGTTACCGATCGCGTGCAGCTTGAGAGCGATCGCGAGCAACTTTTGCAACAAACACAAGCTGCCCGCGAAGAAGCCGAACGTGCGAACCGCATTAAAGATGAGTTTCTCGCGGTGCTGTCCCACGAACTGCGATCGCCCCTCAACCCGATCTTGGGCTGGACGCGCTTGCTGCAAAACGGCAAACTCGACACAGCCCGTCAAGCTGAAGCACTGGCAACGATCGAGCGCAATGCCAAACTGCAATCGCAACTGATCGAAGATTTGCTCGACATCTCCCGCATCATGCAGGGCAAGCTGACCCTAACACCGGCTCCGGTGAGTTTGACGTTTGTGATTTCTTGTGCCCTTGAAACGGTGCGTTTGGCAGCAGAAGCAAAGAATATTCCGATCGCGCTTGACCTCGACTTGCGCGTCGCCCCCGTCTCTGGCGATGCTGCGCGCTTGCAGCAAGTGGTGTGGAACTTGCTCGCCAATGCCGTCAAGTTCACGCCCAACGGCTCCCCTATTACCGTTGAACTCAGGCAAGTCGAGCGACAGGCTCAGATTCGGGTGATGGATACAGGATCGGGCATCAATCCGCAGTTCTTGCCGCACGTGTTTGAGTATTTCCGGCAAGAAGACGGCTCGACAACTCGCAAATTTGGCGGCTTGGGGTTAGGGCTGGCGATCGTGCGGCAAATCGTGGAACTGCACGGTGGCACCGTTGAGGCCGAGAGTCCTGGCGAAGGTTTGGGAGCCACCTTTACCGTGAAACTGCCGTTGATGCCCGTCCCATCTGCCGCTGCGGTCGATCGTCCATCTTCTGAACCGTCGCTTGATTTGCATGGAGTTCGAGTTTTGGCGATCGATGATGAAATTGATTCGCGGGAGTTTGTGGCGTTTGTCCTAGAGCAGGCGGGAGCGTTCGTGACAACCGCCACGACGGCGCGTGAAGGATTTGCAGCATTCCTGGAATGCCAGCCCGATGTCTTGCTCAGCGACATTGGAATGCCCGATATGAATGGCTATATGCTGATGCGGCAGATTCGAGCTTTACCACCATCCCTAGGCGGGCAAATTCCGGCGATCGCGTTAACTGCCTATGCGGGGGATTTTAACCAACAGCAAGCTCTTAAAGCTGGATTTCAACGACATCTGGCAAAGCCGATCGAACCGGATGAACTGATTGGGGCGATCGCCTCCGTTCTGGGAAAGAATTGTTCCTTCAGTTGACAGTTGACCGGGGACAGTTGACAGCTTACTATGTACCCTAATCAAACTGTTTATGCTAGCGGTTTCAGGGAGCTATTGATGAGGTTATTTATGTCCGCGCCAGATGTGGCGGTTGCTATATATCATGTCCGGTCGATTACCATAACAAAAACGGATCTGTGCGGACTGAAGTCCGCAGCCTGAGAGCGGACGTTCGGGCGCACTACAAACCAATCTTATTGTGGTCAATCCACCGGACATGATATTACTGGACGAGCAATTGCATAAATCTTCGATCGATCGGTGAACCGCAGATTGAAGGCAGATGCCACACAAATTAACGCAGATAATTTTAGGAATAACGAGCTTGGGAATGCAATGCAAGTCTACTGGATAAGGGTTTGGATCGCGGCCCGACAGTTGCATTATTTTGGGAAAATGGTATTATTTAGAGGCTGCCCGTCCCAACAACAATCCGCCGATTCCCAAGCCAAACGCGATCGGCAGCCAAGCCGACAGAATCGGTGTCAAAACAGCTTTCACGCCCATAGAACTGGTGATGAAAGAAAATACGTAGTAAGTGAAAATTACAACTACGCTAATACCAAAACTCGTCCCTTTCCCGGAGCGGCGCGGTTGAGTTCCCAAAGCGGCTCCCACTAAGCCAAATACCAGGCACACGAAAGGAAAAGCATATTTTTCTTGAATTCGTACCTTGAGTTTGCGAATTTGGGGTGCGTCGCCGCTGTTTTTAATGATTTCCAAACGCTCTAAAGCTTGAGCAATGTTCATTTCCTTGAAATCTCGGACTCTGGCAGCTAAATCTAAGGGCGTGCGGGGGAGCTGCAACTGCTGGTGTTGAAACCTAACTATATTGCGGTAAGAGCCGTCTGGAGCTACTATATAAGCGGTTCCGTTGAAAAAATCCCAGGTGTTTTCTGTGGGATTCCAAGTAGCTGATTCTGAAGAAACTATTTGATTGAGGCCTGGGGTGGAGCGATCGATAATTGTTAAACCTTTCATTTGCTGGCCGTCAAACTGTTCTGCATAAAAAAAGCGGGACAGGATTTCTTCACCGCCTTTTTCGGGTTTGCGAAATTCTGTGTAGATAATATTGCGATCTTGAAATGTCGGTTTTTCTCGCTTCAGAGCTCTGTCTAAAGTTAAAGTAGCTCTGTAGCTGGCGGCGGGTACGACTAACTCTTGCAAAGCAAAGGTGAAGCCGGCAACGATTAAACTCATAATGACTGCGGGCATTATCAATCGGTAAACGCTAACTCCGCAACTGCGGAGGGCGATGAGTTCGCTGTCGCTGGAAAGTCGGCTGTAGCTCATTAAGGTTGCTAGCAGCATTGACATGGGGAAAGCTAATACTACAAAGTACGGAATTTGCAGCAGGAAAATTTCCATGGCGGCGCCGTAGGGGAGGCCTGATTCTGCTACTCTGCGTACTAATTCAAATAAGGCTCCAACGGTGACGGCGACGGATGTAAATAGTCCGACGCCAAACAGAAATGGGCCGATTAGTTCTTTGGTAATGTACCAGTCCATTACTGAAATTCTCGGCAGCCAGTTGAGGGGATTGAAAGATTTGGACATTGCTATTTTCATAACTTTGGCGTTTTTGCGGTTTGCTCCTCAAGCTAAAATTTAAATTTTAAATTGTCAAATTCTGTCTTGTGTTTTTATAGTCGAGGGGGGCGGGTTTATCGATATCTGGGATGGGATATTTATATTTAGGCGAAGTGAGCCCCTACTTAATTTGTCCTAATCCCTTGGCGGTTGTTATAAAAGACTATCGCACGAAGTTGTCGCCTAAGTAATACTGCCGCACTAAAGGGTTGCTGTAGAGTTCTTCTTCAGCCCCGGAGGCTAAAATTTGGCCGTCTCGCATGATGTAGGCTCGATCGGTAATTTCGAGGGTTTCTCGGACGTTGTGATCCGTGATCAGGATGCCGATTTTGCGATCGCGCAGTTTGGCAATAATCGTCTGAATTTCGTCAACTGCGATCGGATCGACGCCTGCAAACGGTTCGTCTAAAAATAGGAACATCGGCCCGTCTCGCCCAGCGGCTAAGGCTCTCGCCAGTTCAGTCCGCCGCCTTTCTCCCCCGGAGATTTGAATTCCCAAACTGGATGCTATTTTTTCTAAGCGAAATTCTTGCAACAGGAAATCGACTCGATCGTTCCATTCCCAGCGGGGCACTTGAGTTTGTTCTAAAACTAACAAAATGTTGTCGCGCACGCTCATGTTGCGGAAAATGCTGGCTTCTTGAGCGAGATAGCCTATTCCCAACTGGGCTCGTTTGTGCATCGGCAATTTAGTGATGTCTAAATCGTTGAGCCAAACAGTCCCTTGATTGGGTTTTTCTAATCCGGTTGCTATGTAAAATGTTGTGGTTTTGCCGGCACCGTTGGGGCCGAGGAGTCCGACGATTTCTCCTTGGGCTACGGAAAGGTTGACGCGACTGACTACATTGCGTTTTCCGTAGGATTTGTGAATATTTTCGAGTACAATTTTCATGCTCGCCGAGGCAAATTCTACCAGTTAAATTTCAGACTGCGGGCTTGTGCGATCGCGTTTCAAGTTTATATTCTACATTCTCAAACTTTTTGCTATTTAAAACACGAAATTTCGCATCTATCCCAAGTAGTATGTTTTTGCCGATGCGAAATTTTGCTGCTACCGGGGGCTGTTACTTAGGAGCTGTTCGGGGACTTGCGGGCGGTTTAACACCGCGATTGGGATTAACTGGGGCCGGTTTGGGACCGATCGCGTTTTGGGCTGCTGCATCTTGTTCCGGGGCAACCAGATAGACGGATTCTACCTGTCCTGGGTTGTCTGGCAGGGCAATAAACCTGCCTTCATCGATCAAGTATGTCACGGTTTCGCCGCGCAGGCTGTTGCCCTGCTGCAATACGTACACGTCGCCGCTGAGAATGATCCGGCGCTCGCGGCTGAAGTATTGAGCTTGGGCTGCGGTTGCTTGTATTTGGCGGGCTGGGTAGTTGATTTGGACGTTGCCGCGGGCTGTCACGATGCCGGTTTTGGAGTCGGCTTCTTGAACGTCCGATCGCACGGAAAGAGTGCGGGGCGGCGCGGCTTGCGGGTAGGTGGGAGAGGCGATCGCGCCGGCCAGAGTCAGCGGCAACAGCAGCGATAATCCTTTGAATATTCGGGAATTGAGCAGTTTAGCGGAGGGCATCATAGCTTGCAAGCCTCAAAATTTGTGAAATTGCTGAAGGGCATTATCTCACCCCCAGATTTTTCTCTATGGAGATTAGATCTACCACACGCGATAGTTAGGTATTTTATCTTAACGGCCGTGAAAAATTCCCGTGAGGTCGATCGACCTGCCCGAGAGCGTCAACCAATTATCCTAGCAAGACAGCAGCCACTTTCACGACGTGTTTGGCTGATTTACAGTTCGATCGTTCGGACTGAGCGTCCTCTCCAAACGGTTCTCCGCATCGGACTGAGCGTCCTCTCTAGCGTGGCTTTTAGTCAATAAACTTGTTGCATAAATCTTTGATTGATAGATCCACCGCAGCTCGACGGAGATTAACGCAGATAATTTCCTCATTGGAAAGCGACTTTTAGAAAAGGTCTAATCAGGACTTGCATTCCGAACGATCGAACAAAATAATCAAATAAAAGGGTGTCTAATAATTTATTGTGCAAGTGGCCGGCAATTTAAATTGGTTCTACTTTGATAATTCGCGGCAATTGCAAGCCTGCAATTTCTGTACCGGCGAACAACGGTATAAAATTAGCTACTGCTTCCGGGCCAGCTTGCTGCAAAGCGCTCAAAAGTTTAGCACTTTGTCCGAGCAAATCTGCAACAGCAATTCCGGCATAACTCGGCTGATAATAATTGAGCCGATTTATGCCTTCTCCCAGCAAGATTACTGCACCCCGCCAGTTTTGATTGCCTAAGTGATAAAGCGCGACGGCAATTTGCAATATTCCCTGATAAAACTTTTTTTCTGGCTCGCCAGCTTCCATCCACAAAGCCTCTAAGGTATCGTGACAAGCGTAAAAATCTTGGCTGTTAAACTGTTCGATACCTTGCCAAAACTCGATCGGCATTTCCTCTGTCATTGATTGGAGATTGGGGAGTTTCGATTGGGTGCGTGTTTGAGTAGGCGGCGATCGGTTTTGTTAATAGCTAAGTCTTCAAAATAGGAACAATACTGTCAACTGTTAACTGTTAACTGTTAACTGTCAACTGTCAGTAGAGGTCGCTCTTAACTGTCAACTGTCAACTGTCAACTGTCAACTGAAGACCGCCTACTTAACCGATTACATGGTATCTCTGACAGCGTGAATCTGATCCATGCCAATTTCCTGATTAGTTCCAGCAAAATCGTTATCTGGCGTCAGAAATAACATACAGTGACACTCTTTGCGCTCGCGCATGGGAATGCAGGGACAGTTCCAGTAGGCGGCTTTTACTTCGGCTTCTTTATCTTCGTAATGGCGACAAGGGCATAAGGGAGCGCCTAGTTCGTCCTTGTGTTTTGCTAGTCCTTCTATGACGACAGCAGTGACTGAAGGCTCGGAACAAAAGTAAGTTCCGGTGCGCTTGGCGTAGGTTTCGGAGAAATTCTTCATTGCCTCCAAAGTTTTTTCGTTGGAGAGTTTGGATTTTTCTGTTGTGTTCATAGTTTAGGATCGGAGTTGAGGATGCTACGAGCTTTTGACAATTGTAGCGCACAATGTGATTTTAAACACTTGTATATTTCTGTTTAGTTACAAAGAGCAAAACCTTGACAAAAATTGAGTTTTAGGTTGTCGGTTTTTTAGTGATTTTTCTGCATCCCGGACGGTTCGGGAAACTGACGGCTGACCCGGTTTTTGGAGCGGCCCAAAGATTTGGGCGATCGCCCGCCCTGAAAAATCATCCCCCAAAGGGGATACAAATCAGATAAAATATGACACCGCTGTCCCTGTTTCCGGAATCTCATGGCAATTTCCCCGCCCCCCACCCGCACCAAAAAAGTTCCTTCCTCTGGGCTGATTTGGCCCGCTGAGACCGAGTTAGTCGGATTAGTGTTTGAATTGACCCCCCGCGCTGCTAGCTATCTGTACGCGCAGTATGCTATAGGTTTGCACGCTTGGTTTTTGCATCAAGTACAGGAAACTGACCCGGATTTATCGCAGCTTTTGCACGGCGAGCAGTCAGAAAAAGCCTTTACTATTTCGGGATTGGAGGGTGATTTGCTCCCAGCCGGTAAGGAATTTCAGCTTTTGGGCGATCGAATTTATCGCTGGTACGTAACAGGACTTTCCCAGCGAGTAGTGCAGTGGCTGAGTCAGTGGCTGCAAAATTTGCCCCAAGAGATTGATTTGCGAAATGCTCCGCTGGTAATTCGCTCTTGGGAGATTGCTTTTGCTCCCACAACTTACCAGCAATTACTAACAGCAGAACATCCATTATCGCGAAACATAAAACTTAGTTTTGTGACTCCTACAAGCTTTCGCAGCAAAGGCCATCACTTCCCCCTCCCAGTTCCCGAAAATGTTTTTCACAGCTATTTGCGCCGCTGGAATAACTTTTCTGGGATGAATTTTGACCAAGCAGATTTTTTGCATTGGATTGATGAAAATGTAATTATTAGCCGCCACAAATTGGAATCGCAAAAGGTGGCGGCGGGCAAAAAAGGCATGGTAACGGGATTTACTGGGGCTGTGGAATTTGCGCTCGGGCGATCGGCCGCATTGCGCCCAGATTTTGTACAATTATTTTATGCTTTGGGGCGATTAGCGCCTTACTGCGGCACGGGGCACAAAACAACTTTTGGATTGGGACAAACGCGATCGCAATGGTTGACAGAAGCGATACCAGAAGTGTCGATACAAAGCGTATTGGCGGCGCGAATAGATGAATTGACAGAGAAATTTATGGCGCACAGAAAGCGTACAGGTGGAAGTCGGGCTGCTGAGATTGCGGAAACTTGGGCGACGATTTTGGCGCGCCGGGATTTGGGGGAATCTTTGTCTGATATTGCTGCTGATTTGGAAATGCCTTATGAAACTGTGAAAACTTATGTGAAGTTGGCAAGAAGGGCTTTGAAAGTTGAGGATTAGCGCGAATTTGTTGACAGTTAACTGTTGACTGTTGACTGTTGACTGTTGACTGTTGAATGATGACTGTTGACTGATGACTACTGACTACTGACTCTTAGTAAATAGATATATGTTGTCTCGCTGATATTTTAGTTGAAATTGAGGGGAATTTTTTAGTTGAGTTACTAGGTTTTGCACAAAAGCTCGATCGCTCATCCAGCCAGGATAGCGCAAATTCAGCAAGACATACTCAAATTCTGCGAGATTTGCGGGCGGCGCGTGAGCCTGAGTTAGTTTTACGACAGGGCGGTGCGTTAAGTGCGGAGCAATGTGAGAAGTTGTTAAAACGCTGCCTTTTGTATTGACTAGGGCGATGGCTTCTCTGGTAGCTGGCAAAGTGTCGAGCGAATCTAAATAAATAGTCCAAAAATAGCCGTATTTCGCTAAAGCTAAAAACCCAATCAGCGACCAAATTACAATGACTCTAGGCAATTGATATTTAGGAATTGGCAATCTATCAAATATTGTCTTTACCTGTGGCTGATTCCTAGCTGCAAAAGTCGAAATTACGGCAACTAACAAAAATGGCAATATAGGAATAGAATACTGATGGATTAAATCTCGCTGAGCCGGGATATCCGAAAGAATATTCATCGCCAACATCGGCACCGCACTAATTAAAGGTGTCAGATGCCGTGGCGAAATCCACCAAATTACAGGCAATATTAATAAGGCTAAATATTCAAAAGTATCAGCGGAAAACAAACGCCCTAAAATTAGATTGGGTTTCAAGATTAAATTAACAGCAATTTCTAAAACGGAATGTCCCAAATATCCATAGCGCCCGATTCCCGCGTGTTCTCTTCCCTGATTGAAATACGGTATAACTGCTTGAGTAACTACGAGGAACCAACCCGCACCGAGAAATAGAGCTATCAGCCCGCAATTGCGTTTTTTGTCAAAACACAACAACCACAGTCCCATCGCCGCCACAGTCAAAGATAGCACGGCTTTGCAGCTCAAAACTAAGACGGTGGCAGCACAAAACCACAGGGTTTTATTCAGCCGCGCGGCTAGGATTGCTGCTAGCAGTGCTGGTAAAGCAATTACTTCTGGGTGGAAGTCGAAGAGGTTGACATTGAAGACTAATGGATAGAGGAGGTATATACAGGCGATCGCCCGAGATATGCTATTATTTAATCCGGCTTGACAGGCCAAACTCCAAACTGGCAAAGCACCCAATGCTAGGGCTACTGCTTGCACTAGCAACAGCCAATGAACGTCGGGATATATTTTGTACAGCAAAGCCACGGGATACATCACCCCAGCGGCATGATTTCCCATGTGGTGAATTTGGAGAAATGAGGAAAACGGCGTTTGTCCTTGACTGATTAAGTACGCTACTTGGTCGTAAATTCCCAGTTCAAAAGCGTTGGATTCAAGCAGGGCGTGGCGTGTACTGCTGCACAGGAAAAATACGAGGGCAAAAAGGGCGATTTGCCAAATTACTGGATGATATTTTAGCTTAAAATTGTTCATAGTCTTGGTCGGGGCCGGTTTATTGGATTGATGCGGTTTTTCAAAGATATTGGCTCACGGGCCCCTACAGGAATTACGGTTGATTCACCGGGTTGTATCTTACTTTAATCCTGGAGGCAGAAACTGGGTTTTTTTACAAAATATTGCATCCTAGCCGTTAAAAAAAGTGAAAAACCCGGTTTCTTTGGTATGGATACCTCCGCGACTATTACTTATTATCATACTAATCGCGGATTTTTTGAAATAACAAAACATCATCTTGCTGATAGCTAATCTTAAACCCAGGAGATTGTTTAAGTTGAGCAGCGACACTGACAGCAGTATCAGCAGTATCGTGCCAAGGATGGCGCAGATTTAGCAAGACATACTCAAATTCATTCAAACTTTGTCCGTTGGCAACTTGATGCAGCAATTTAATTGTTGAACGGTGGGCGAGATGAGTTGCTAGGGAATTATCTGTTAACACATTGCCTTTAGTTTGCACTCTGTTAATGGCCTGCCGCGTCGCTTGCCAAGTATCGAGAGAGTCTAAATAAACCGTCCAAAAATAGCCGTACTTAGCTAAAATTAAGAAGGTTAACAGCGACCACAAAATTAACAACTTTGCCAGCAAAGAATTGGCAAAGAGCAATTTTCCACCTTTCCAACTCCGGCGAACCCAAATGCGGTTAGTCCAGATATGTTTAACAGATTTAATAGATATGCGATTAAGTGTGATGCGATTCCAGATGCGAGGAATCCATGGGCGGTGATTCCCCAGATAACTAATTGCATTTTTCCCGAAATTGCTGCCTCTTTTCTGTCTGTCTGCTAGAGTATAAATTACAGCAGTTAATAAAAACGGAAATATCGGCACAGAATACTGGTGAATCAAATCTCGCTGAGCCTCAATATCCGAAAGAATATTCATCAAGAGCATGGGTAAAGCAGCAATTAATGGCGACAGGTGGCGCGGGGAAAGCCACCAAATAGCAGGCAAAAATAACAAAATTAAATATCCCAAAGTATCGGCTGAAATCAGCCGCCCCGCTACTAGATGCGGTTTGAGAATTAAATTAATCGCTATTTCAAAAACAGAGTTTCCTAAATATTGATATCGCCCGACACCTGCGTGCTGCTTGCCTTGATTAAAATACGGTACAATAGCTTGAGTTGCGATCAAAAACCAAGCCGCGCCGAGAAATATAGCTATGAGTCCGCACCTGCGCGTTTTTTCAAAGAAAAATAGCCAAACACCCATCATCACAACTGTCAAAGATAGCACGGCTTTGCAGCTTAAAATTAATACAATGGCGGCACAAAACCACAATATTTTATCGAGTCTAGCGGCTAAGATTGCTGCTAAGATTGCGGGTAAGGCAATTACTTCGGGGTGGAAGTCAAAAAGATTGACGTTAAATACTGCGGGATAAAGCAGATATACGGCTGCAATTCCTATTGCCTTTGCTTCGTTTAATCCCGCTAGACGTGCTAAACTCCAGCTAGGCCAAGCACCTAACGCTAGGGCAAAAGCTTGCAGGAATAACAGCCAGTGAACATCTGGATATATTTTGTAAAGTAAAGCTAGCGGATAGAAAATAAACGCCGTATGATCGCCTAAAATATTGATTCCCATTAATGAGGAAAATGGCGTCTGATTTTGAGAAATTAAGTAAATTGCTTGGTCAAAAATGGCTAAGTCGTATGCAGTTGAATGAAACAATGCGTGCCGCGCGCTGCTGGCGGCAAACATGATGAGGGTTGCTGCACCTATCATCCAGGCTACAGG
The DNA here is from genome assembly GCF_036705795.1 of Microcoleus sp. ARI1-B5. Taxonomy (NCBI): domain Bacteria; kingdom Bacillati; phylum Cyanobacteriota; class Cyanophyceae; order Oscillatoriales; family Microcoleaceae; genus Microcoleus; species Microcoleus sp. ARI1-B5. Next base: position 27,171 of record NZ_JAUBVK010000045.1, on the reverse strand, counting down.
GTGAATTGTTTTGTGTTTTAAATCGAGCATTTTAACTTTTTATCGATTTTCACCAATTTTTTGAAATAGCAAAATATCATCTTTTTGATATTGTAATTTAAAGTTGGGAGATTTTTTGAGGTAATTTGCCGTGCGATCGCCCAATTGCTTCGTATCGGGCCACGGATGGCGCAAATTCAACAGTACAGAGTCAAAATTCACTGCATCCGCCTCGGAGGATATTTGCGAAAGTGCCTTAATTGTTGGCCTGTGAGCCAAGTGGGCCGCAAGTCGGTTGTCGGTTAAAACGCTAGCTTGCGGCTGAATTTGGCTGACAGCTTCCCGCGAGGCTGGCGCAGTGTCGGCGCGATTGAGATACAGCCAAAAATCCTTAGACTCGCCCAAAAACAAGAAAACTATGAACGACCAAATAATAACTGTTTTTGGATATTTTAAATTGGGAATCGGTAATTGGGAATGGGTAATTGGTAATTGGTAATTAGTAATCGGTATTTTTTCTCCTTCTTCATGATTACCTTTATCAGTGACATCCGTTAAATCCCGTACATTGCCCGTTGCCGAACCTTTATCAGTGACATCCGTTAAATCCCGTACATTGCCCGTTGCCGAACTTCCTTCTTCCTTTGAGATAACTGCTAACAAGAGAAATGGGATTACTGGGAGCGAATACTGATAAGCTAAACTCCGCTGAAACGGTTCTTGGGAAAGCACATTCAAAACTAAAGTCGGCAGCGCGCCAACCAGAGGAGTTAAATGTCGAGGTGAAAGCCCCCAAATCACGGGTAAAATCAATAAAAATAGATATTTGAAAGTGTCGAATGAGAAGATTTTCCCTAAAACCAACCCAGGTTTTAATAGCAAATTTCCGGCAATTTCTAATACCGAACTTCCCAGATAAGCGTAGCGCCCGACGCCGCCGGATTCAGTCCCCCGAAAACCGGGAATAATTGCTTGGGTAACAATCAAAAACCAAGCTGTGCCGATGATAATAGCAAAAAGTGCGATCGCCATTCTCACCCTTTTTTTCCCCCCAGATAAACTTTCGGGCTCAAATAACAGCAGCCACAAACCCATCGCCGCCACAGTCAAAGCCAAAACACCCTTGCAGCCCAAAATCACAATCACCGCCGCACAAAACCGCCAAGGCTGACTCAAACGCGCCACCAAAATCGCCCACAAAATAGCGGGTAAAGCAATAACTTCCGGGTGAAAATCAAACAAATTGATATTGAAAACTACCGGATAAAGCAAGTAAACCGCTGCCATCGATGCCGATTTTTCTCGATTCAAACCAGCCAACTCGGCCAAACTCCAAACAGGCAAAGCACCCGCAGCTAAAGCCACAGCTTGCACTGCTAAAAGCCAGTGAACATCGGGATAAATTTTGTAGAATAATGCTAAAATATAGAAAATCCAACTAGCGTGATCGCCCATAATGTGAAAGCCCAAAAATGAGGAAATCGGTGGCTTTCCCCGGCTGATTAAATAGATAACTTGGTCGAAAATTCCTAAATCCCAAGCGGTTGATTGAAACAAAGCGTGCCGCAAACTGCTGCACAAAAAGAAAATCGCAGCCGCCGCACCAGCCATCCAAACTACACTCGGCGGCCCAAATAATTTAGCTGGGGGTAAATTGTCCGCAAGTGCGCTGCGGCTTTCCTCGCCGGAGATGGCAAGATTTTCTGAGGAGTTTTGCATAAAAGCTGACACTAGCAGATGTTGAAGGAAGAAGAGAAATGGAAGTCGGAAGAAGGATTTAATTATCTAGATGTAGGGTGCTTGTGGCGCACCTTACGGCTATAAGGTAGCGCATAAAACCACTTTTTGTGTAAGTTATGTATAACTGACTATCTAAATGTAGGGTGCTTATGGGCGCACCTTGCCTATCTAGTGCGCGCTTTTAGGTGCCGATCGGAATTTACTGTGGCAAACTTTTACTAATTTGAGTTCCAGTAATCGTAATATTAGAACATCCCACAAAACCTTAAACTATTGTGAAAGCAATAACTCTTCTCGGCTCCACAGGCTCCATCGGCACTCAGACTCTGGATATTGTAGCTGAATACCCGGAACAATTTCGGATTGTCGGCTTAACCGCCGGACGAAATGTCACCTTGCTGGCACAGCAAATTCGCCAGTTTAAACCGGAAATTGTCGCGATTTGCGACGCAGATAAATTACAGGAATTGAAGGAGGCGATCGCAGATCTCGACCCTCAACCTATTTTACTTGCTGGCGAGTCAGGCGTTGTCGAAGTTGCCAAATACGGCGACGCTGAAGCCGTCGTCACCGGCATAGTTGGCTGTGCCGGTTTGCTGCCAACAATTGCCGCCATCAAAGCAGGCAAAGATATTGCCTTAGCCAATAAAGAAACATTAATCGCAGGCGGCCCCGTTGTCAACCCCCTGATCGAAAAACACGCCGTTAGAATATTGCCGGCTGATTCGGAACATTCGGCAATTTTTCAATGCCTCCAAGGCATACCGGCGGGAGGGTTGCGCCGAATTCTTCTCACAGCTTCGGGCGGTTCTTTTCGAGATTTGCCGATCGACAAATTAGCACAAGTAACAGTCGCCGATGCCTTGAAACATCCGAATTGGTCGATGGGGCAGAAAATCACCATCGATTCTGCTACTTTGATGAATAAAGGATTAGAAGTAATTGAGGCTCATTACTTGTTCGGGATGGATTATGACGACATTGATATTGTCATCCATCCCCAGAGCATAATTCACTCGTTAATTGAGCTGCAAGATACGTCAGTTTTGGCACAATTGGGCTGGCCGGATATGCGGTTGCCGCTGCTTTACGCTTTGTCTTGGCCGGAGCGAATTCATACAGATTGGCCGCAGCTAGATTTGGTAAAATGCGGTGATTTGACTTTCCGAGAACCCGACCACGAAAAGTATCCTTGTATGCAGTTGGCTTATGCGGCGGGACGTGCGGGCGGTTCAATGCCTGCGGTGCTGAATGCGGCAAACGAACAGGCTGTAGCGCTATTTTTGGAGGAAAAAATTACGTTTTTGGATATTCCGAAGTTGATTGAGAAAGCCTGCGACAAACATCAAGCTGACAACTGTGAAAGTCCTGCTTTAGATGATATTTTGGCGGCGGACAAGTGGGCGCGGCAGGAAGTTTTGGCACAAAGTATGCAATTGGGCGATCGCATTCTTTCGGTTCGCTAATTCTTTGGTTCGTAGTGAGGACTTTAGTCCGCATAAAAACCAAAGGACTAAAGTCCTCACTACGAACCTAAGCCGGACACGGGATTGCCGTGTCCCTACTTTTCAGGATTTGTGTAAATGCCAAACATTGAAAAGAGGCTAATCAAAGTTTTGGGCGATCGATTCTTGAATCCCTTGATAGAATAGAGCTATAAGTCCCATTCCTGGAAGCAACCGATGCAAACAGAAACCAAACCAACAGTATTTGAACTAAGTCAACTAATTATCCCACCCGGCAATAAAATAAAGTTACAAAACGTTAGCTGGGAAATGTACTCGTCTATCCTAGATGAGTTAGGCGAAGGTTACGCACTTCGACTTACTTATTACAAAGAAACACTGGAAATTAGGATGCCACTACCAAAACATGAAAAAGCTAAATCATTGATTGGATACTTTGTCAACGTGCTTCTGGAAGAACTTAATATTGATTGTGATGTTTTAGGTTCTACTACGTTCAAAAGCAAAGAAATGCAGAGCGGCGTAGAACCTGACGATTGTTTCTACATTCAGCACGAAGCTGCTATCAGAGGTAAGGATAGAATAGATTTAACAGTAGATCCGCCTCCCGATTTGGCGATCGGGATTGACAACTCCTCACCAACCAGTTTAAACAGCTATCAAGCTTTGAAAGTGCCGGAACTTTGGAGATATGACGGGCGAATCCTGAAAATCTATCGGCTTCTAGACGGAAAATATATTGAGTCTGATAGCAGCCCAAGTTTTCCCGATTTTCCCATTATTGATGTAATTCCCCAATATGTCGATCGCAGCAACACCCAAGGAAGAAGCCCGACAATCAGAGCATTTCGAGCTTGGGTAAAAGAGCAACTACAAACCAAAGACTCGTAGGGGCGGGTTTCACCCACAATCTTTGACTTTCACCCGATATCTACACAAACCCGCCCTCTTTACTTTGTATTAAACACCCGTCTCCCCACTTTCGCCGCAAAATCAGCCGCACTCATCTTTTCGTACACTTCAAAAGGTTGGTGAATCCAAGGATTGTCAGCCAAATAATCTACATAATAATCCGGCTTCGCAACAGAGCAAGCCTTGTACCAAAGCACAGCAGTCCGAATTTCCTGAATATCCTCGCCGTAGCGCTTCTTTAGCCAAACGATTCCTTGCTCCAAACTAATTCCCGAATCCACCAAATCGTCAACTAGCAGAATGTGGCTGCCCAAATTATCGCCCACCATTGTCAAATTAGGCGCAAACTCGATCGCCCGCCGGACTTTCCCCTGGGCCCCACCGTATGACGAGGCCGCTAAAATCGCCAGAGGTTTGTGGAAAATCCGCGACAGAGTATCGCCCACGCGCAGCCCTCCCCTCGCCAGACAGACAATGCGATCGAATTTCCACTGAGATTCATCAATCTTTACAGCCAAATCCTCAATTTTCCGATGGTACTCAGACCAAGAAACGTAAAGGTCGCTCATGCCTAATATTATTGAAATATCAAAGATATTATTCAATATTTTGGGAAAAATGACATGAATGCAGAGGAACTTCTCAGACGCTATGCAGCCGGAGAACGGGTTTTTCGTACAGTAGACCTGAGCGGGGTCAATATGTCAAGGACTAATTTGCGCGATATTGACCTGAGTCAAGCTAGTTTAAAAGGTGCAAATTCGATCGGCATAACGCTCTACAGAGCCAATCTGTATCAAGCGGATATCAGCCAAGCGGATCTCTCCCAAGCCAACCTCATGTCCGCTAATTTCGGCGAATGCGAGGCGATGGGAGCGAACTTGAGCGGAGCCATCTTGCGGAGTGCGGTGCTCGGCGGGGCCGATTTTACCGGGGCGAGTCTCAGGGGTGCAGACATCAGAGATGCCAACCTTCAGCGGGCAATTTTGATTCAAGTTTATGCAGTTAACGCTAACTTGCAAGGTGCCAACTTGACAGAGGTAAAACTTTGCGGAATCAACCTCAGCAAAGCCAATTTAACCGACGCCAACTTAACACAAGCTGACCTCAGCAATGCTAACTTAGCTCAAGCAAACCTGAGTTGGGCAAATTTGACAGAAGCAAATCTCGAAAAAGCGGATTTGAAGGGAGCCGATTTGAGCGGAGTTAACTTGAGCTGTGCAAATCTCCATCTAGCAGATTTGAGCGGAGTTTCCCTGAAGGGAGCAAATCTCCGGGGAGCAAACTTGCATCAAGCTTCTTTGCGCGGGACAAATTTGAAGGAGGCGAATCTGAGAGAGGCGATGATGCCTGACGGCAAAATCTCTGAGTAAATAAGTTCGCAAAACATAAGTTAAAACCGCAGGGTGCTTGTGGCGCACCCTACATTTAGCTTAATTCCTGATTTTATTGAGGCGATTTAATTCGGCCTAGTGAAACAGCGCAAAAACGGATACTGTGCCACCTACACTCGCCTTGTGAAGAGTCAAAAATTTTAGATCGAAGTTCAATCTCCAGATTCATCTGTGGACTAAATCTCAAATCGAAAAATGGAAAATCTCAAATCTACAATCTAAGATCGATTGACAGTGAATTTAATGAGGAGCGGCAAAAATTTTGAGTTCAGGCGTTTAATCTACAACTTTCAGCCAGCCCCGGCGAACGGCGTGGAGCAAGCGGTTGATGGCTGTTTGATCTTCTTCGGTCAGACAGTCATTTAACAGCGCACTCTTGAGCTGTTGTCGGTGAGTGGGAGTCAGCAGACCGGAGTGATATACCTGAAAGACTAGCTCTGCGATCGTAAATTGAGGTAAAAACGTTTGGGTCATCATTGGTTTTCTTATTGAACTGACTTTTGACAGTATTGACTGATTTTCCAAATTTTTATGTGATTCAAATACGCGAGTAAATGTGATCGATTCCGTTTTGATTAGTGATTTGAGTCAGCCGGACTTGGGGATCAGATGTTGCCCCGATTGAGAGAGCAACTCGAAACACAAACCCCGTCCCGATTCCTCGCTTTTGGCTACTCCGAACTCAGGATTTTTTCTTAAGAGATTGTGACAAATAAATTCTAATTTAGTTATTAAACAATTATAAATATGTCTTGACCAATAAACATTACATGGGTCGGGGGGTGAGACCACTCATCTACTCGTTTGTATAGGAGCGATCTTCACGCTTAATATCCCCTACAAGATACTATGGTTTTTTTGCGATGACTGCTAACTAATGACTGCTAACTAAATCGACTTAATTAAACGTCAAACTTTGACTGTGTTCAGAAACCCGCTTTTGCTTGCATTTACTGGGTGTCTTGGTGTGGTTGTTTTTCCGTGGATTTACTTAATCAGTGCTAACTGCTGACTACTGACTGCTGACTGCTGACTACTGACTGCTTCACGTCAAAAATTCCGGCTTCTTTAGGAAACCGGGTTCGATCGAAACGATCGCCACAATTTTTTTTAGAGGGTTAATGGAGCGACATACTCACGGAAATCTGATTTCTGGCAAAGCTTTACAGGAGAGAGAGTAGAACTACTCATCTAAACTTCCTGTCTGAGGGGACTGATACCATTTTCGCATTGAAGCATTGAAGATTCTTGAATTGGGAATAACTGATGAGAGCGGGGTTGGGATATCTCCTACAGTTGCGTTTTTTTTACTGGATTAATCGGAAATCCTGACCCATCCGCGGCGGATGGCGTGAAGCAGGCGGTTGACGGCATCTCGGTCGTCTTCACTGAGAGCGTTTTTGCACAGTGCCCGCAGTCCGTGGCTTTCAGTGCGAGTCAGATTGCCTGAATGGCTGACTTGATAGAATAGTTCAGCGATCGCGCGATCGGATTTTAAAGTCAGAGTTTGCATAAAATCTCGTTGAACTCGACTATTCTAATATCGAGCATTTGAGAACAGAGTAGGGTGATTGCCGTCGGCTAAGCTCTGTGATCTTGCTTGGCTCGACTTGTGATCTAAGTCTGGGAGTATACGTGAGTATAATCACATAGAAAGAAAGACCTCGATCGCATTTGCTGCGATCGCCGCAGTAGCCTCAAAGTTAGACGAAACCTCGAAAAGTTTTGAGCGCCAGACTTTGAACGCGCCGGGCGCCGCTGTTGGCCCACGAGTGCGTCCGATCGACCACATCGCAGGCTCTGGACTCGGAGAGCTGTGAAACTTTGGGTTTTCGACCCTTGCAGCCGAGGGCGTCCAGTTACGATCGGCGAGCCGCACCCTGAGATACAATAATCATAAATACTTCGATCCCATATATAGGCAGGCAGGTAAAAGAATGATAATTATTGGCTACTTTTCAATTTCCTTAATCGTTTTTGTTGTTTGGTTCATTGTTTTTTGGAACGATACTTCGACATCAAAAAAAGACTTGCTCTCTTGGATAGCCTTACTGCTCGGCCCTCTGGTTTGGCCTGTTGTTCTGCCCCTATCCTTTTTGCAGCTTACCAGCCGAAAGTCGGTTGTACAAGCTACTAAATCCGAGCAAAAATCCTAATAAATTGTGGAATTAACTTACTCAAGCACAGTGAGTCATCTTGCCTAAATTATCCCCGTTCCTCGCTCCTGGCATCGATTCAGTTGACAGTTGACCTGTGACAGCTTGTCAGTCAGCGAAGTCGAAGGGTTGACCGCAAGAGGGCGACCTCTACCTGGAAGTCCGAGGATTGGAGTAATGAATAGTCGGATTTTAATTTCTCAAGGGATCTCGGGGCTTGGGGCTTTCAACCAGTTCTTTCTGGTAAATCATCTTATTTTATGACAACAACAAATCGCACCTACAAGGTAGAATCACATAAAAATGCTGAATCCTAAAACAGTATTTTTGGGTCGCTCTCCAATTCGGCCTTCTGCTTTTTGATGCCTATTTTTATTTGGTTACATCGTGATTTAAGGTTGTCGCTCAGTCAAATTTGTCAGTCAAAAGTGTCAGATCCAGATTTTCGGAGAGCGACCGCAACAATTTTTTAATCATAAATTATCTGCCACCTGCACCAAGCTCAAACTTAATCTGTAATGTAACACGGTCTGTTGCTGGCCCAAGTATAACTTAAGACATATTTCAGCGTGCCGGTGACTAAATTAATAAGTTTTGTAACTTCCGATCGCTGCACGCAATTAATCGAATTTGGAAAAATCCTTGCTTGTGTAAAAAACGAGAAACTCTTTCTCCTGTAAGCTTTGGCGGCTATATAACTGCAAATTATAGCAGCTATAAACAGGCAATCGTAGAGTTCGATGCCGCCAAAATTGCCGAACTCTTACCGCAGTTAGATAGACAATTCAAGGCAGAGACTGCAATATGAAATAGCCAACAAAAATTCTTGCTAATCTCAAACAAAACTTGTCTTATGCGAGGCATCACGAGTTGAGAAGGCGAGCGATCGGATTTTGATCGGGTGCTGCATTTTTGGGAACTTCTCAAAAAAAGTGCCGTCACAGTATCCAAATTGGCTATTTGCACAAAAAGTAGGAGTGAAAATGAACGAAATATCTGAGAAGCGAGTTTATCGAATTCTTAATGCAGTGTCGCTGCTAGCGCTGACTTACTATGCCGCTACTTCGATCAATTACATTTTCCAGAGCGACGCTCACATCTACAGCTACGACAGCCAGAGCTATTCCAACGGGTCAACAGCTCAACTAGAAGCACACCGATCGGGTAAATAGTACAGCTTGTATATGAATGCCAAACCAAATTTCAGGGAAATTGCTAATTGTTAACGATGCGCTCGAAGTTAACAATTAGCAAGAATATCTTTACTGAAAACTTAATAGTGTAAAATTAAATTTTCCAATCTAATTATATAAAAACTTAATCATTCTTCGATCGAGAACACTCTCAAGAGTCGCTGGCCGCTGGTCAAAGATTTGTCTGTTTGACACTGCGTCGTCCAGAACCAACAGACCATTAAGAGGCGCAGCAGCTTATTCTCAGCTTTTACCCCCGCCCAAAAACGGATACTTGCTTTCGGACTCCTGTCGCGAGCAGCCCCAAATTTTAGACTCTTGTTCGGGCTCGGGTGATTCATCTGTGGAGTAAATCAGTCAAGTAAATCTAAAATCTAAAATCTAAAATCGACTGACAGTACCGTCAGAACTCTAGCGGCCCACCCTTCATCCCAAGTTCACAACACAAGCGCTGCATTGTCTGATTGTCGGGATGGATGCGGCTGATTGCTGAAATAACCTATTTTCGTTGAAAAACCGGGTGGTTTCGCGAAAATCGTCAGTTGAGGGCGAGGAATATGGGTGGAAAAATCAAGGCGCCCGGCCTCAAAAGTGCGTCCGGGACTGTGTTGGGGCGGGGTTTGATTGAATGTGGGCCCCGTGCCCGGGCTGGCTGTGAAAGCCAGCTAAAAAAAATAGATTTCTGGGGAACTATGGGCGGAACTCAAAAGTCAAGTCAATCAGAGTCTACTGAAAAATCGCAACTCAGTTCCAGCTCCATTGGGGGCGATCGAACTTCCGGGCGACAGTTGCCAAGGACTGCGGTGCAAATTCTCAATTTTCTTGAGAGCATACTCCCATTAAAAATGGTCTATGTGTATTTCCCAGCTACAGTTTGAAAAATGACTAGCCGCACCTAAGCGACCTATGGTAGACTCACAAACGTTTAACTGGAATATTTTCGTGCTAGAGGAGGGAGTGATGGAGTCGAGAGTCCAAAGCAGAAAACAACCGATACTCGCTGCTCAACGAATACAAGATTCAACTCGCGCCTCCCGGCTCCCTGCTGACAAATTAAATTACATGACAGCTTATAGCAGCCGGGTCAATTAGGGTCTCAACCGATGTCCGGTTCCATTTATTGAATCCCTTTGGAGGGAAAAGTGTATTGTAGAAAAGTGATTCATCTTTTAGGAGGAGTGTAAATGACACAGGTAACTAATCCAACACAACCAGCAATTACTCTACCTGGAGGTGCAGGTGGCGGTGGCTTAAACATTATCGGCAAGGCAACCGCTAACAACTTGAACGGCACCGCAGGAGCCGATATCTTCCTGACTTTTGAGGGCAATGATGTCATAGCCGGTGCCGGTGGCGACGACCTGATTTTTTCCGGTGGCGGGAATGACAGCATCGGCGGCGGCAGCGGCAACGATGCCCTCGTTTCAGGCAGCGGCAATGATGCCGTCGCTGGCGGTGACGGTGACGACCGGATCTTTGGCGGTAAAGGCAATGACGTGCTCGACGGCGGTGCTGGCAATGATGTGGTTTCTGGAGAAAAAGGCAACGATGTCGTACTCGGCGGAACTGGCAACGATGCAGTCTACGGCGGCGAAGGCAGCGATACAGTGGGCGGTGGCGACGGTAACGACAGCGTCTACGGCGGTAAAGGCAACGATACTGTTGATGGCGGCGCTGGCAATGACTTTATCTCTGGCGACAGAGGCAGCGATCTCCTGACGGGCGGTGCTGGCAACGACACGTTCTACTTCGCGAGTGCTGGCGGCGATTTCGGCGTAGACACGATCACTGACTTTACGCCTGCCGAAGATAAGATCCGCTTGAAGACGACCGGCGGGGGTGTGTTCTCTGTGTTGGGCAACAGCGTCGATACCAGCGAGTTTGTTGTCGTTTCTGGTTTCAGCGCTAACAGCCCAGGAGCCACCACGAACAAGTTGATCTACGACCCCACAAACGGTGCGCTGTTCTTCAACAGTGGCAACGGAGTGTTAGAGGTGGCGAGACTGACACCAGGCCTGACGATTACCTCGAACAACTTCGAGGTGTTCTAAAACAACTGGCAGTTGTGGGGCGGCACTGGATTTTATCCGGGGCTGTTCTCACAAAAGCCGATAGTTTGAAAGGATTTCAACCTCATTCTGCCACCAGCGGGGTGAGGTTGAACTATTCAAGGCAGGAAGTGAAGCAGGGGCATTTAAAAAAAATCCATTCCTGGACGCATGGATCCCCCCAACTCCCCTTCAAAAGGGGGGCTTTGAGGTTCCCCCTTTTGAAGGGGGGTTAGGAGCGGGATCGGGATTTGAGGCATTTTGTCCGTAAGTCATGAAATCGATCGCTCAAATTAATCGATCGCCCGATCGCACAAAATATAGCAGTTTTCGATTCTATGAAATACAGCTTTGGACAGGGCACGGCCTTTGGGAAATTGTCAACAAGCGCGTTAAACCCCGGATAAATAATGTCGTTTACATCCGAGTCTCGATCTCCCCGGCACCCCCCTTAATAAGGGGAGTAGGGGGTGGGACCTGAAGCGATCGAAGTCAATCCCTACTCCCCGACTATCCGGGGCGATGCGAGGGGGATCGAGACGCTTGATACAAACCAGAGAGATCGAGGATTTCAGGCTTAAGTTGACACAGCTCGGGCCGGGCGCCGCGTCCTGCGCCCGATCGCCTAAAATATACATACAAAGTTTTAAAATCAGAATTTATACATTTTCCTGAAGCGGTAAAGCAACCGCAACTGCACCGCAAGCAATGACCACTGAAGAATACATCCGGCAAGCCCAAGTTTATTTGAAGCGGGGGAAGTTAACTGAGGCGATCGATTTTTGCCATCAGGCGATCGAACTACAGCCATTTTCGCCGCTAGCTTACACCACTTTAGGCGAAATCCTCGCTTCGAGCGGCGATCCGACGGCGGCAAGAGATGCTTTTGTGCAAGCTTTGGAGATTTCGCCCAAGTTTGTGCTGGCTCATGCTTATTTGGGTCAACTTTACAGCGAGTATTGCTGGCTGGATGAGGCGGCTTTTCACTACCGGCAAGCTCTGGATTTGAAACCTGATTGGGCGGAAGTTCATTATAACTTGGGAAATGTTTTTCACAACCAGGGAAATTTGTTGGGCGCGATCGACTGTTACCGTCAGGCGATCGCCCAAAAACCCGATTATCTGCTTGCTTTCTACAATCTGGCTGTGGTTTTAGATGAAAATAATCAACTAGAAGCGGCAATTGATACCTACCGTCAGGCGATCGCTCTGGCTCCGGATTATGTGGAAGCTTACAGCAATCTGGGTGTGATTTTGCTGAAGGAAGATCGCCCTGCTGAGGCGATGGAGATTTACCAGCGGGCGATCGAGATTAAGCCGGATTGGGCGACGCTGCACAATAATTTGGGTCAGGTGTTGCTGGACAAAAGTCCCTCCCGGGCGATCGCATCTTACCTCAGGGCGATCGAGTTGGAGCCGGACATGGTTTTGGCTCATTACAATTTGGGCAAAGCTTGGCAATTGCAGGGGGAACATTCGGCGGCGGTTGCTTGTTTCGATCGCGTAATCGAACTGAATCCCCAGCATATTTCGGGCTGTACGGACGCCGGATTTTCTTTGATGGTTTTGGGCAAAATTGCGGAAGCCATGGCTTATTTTGAGCGAGCGATAGCTGTGCGACCCGATTTTGTTGAGGCTTACTGCCGTTTGGGAGAAAGGCGCAGAGTTGCTGCTGTAGAGGATGATGAATTGTCAAGGGCGATCGCTGCGTGCGATCGATTTCTCACAGCATTGATGGGAAGTTCGGCAACGGATTTTGTAGCGGATGTAACGGATGTAACGGATTTAAAAGTCAACGAAGAGGGAAGAGGGAAGAAGGAAGAGGGAAGATTAATTACCGATTCCACATTACCGATTGCTGAAATTTGCGATTATTTAGCAGAAATTTACCTGCATTTGGGGAATGCTTTAACAGAGTACGGCGGATATGAATCTGCGGCTGCTTATTATCAAAAAGCTTTGCAAATTCAGCCGCAAAATCCAGAGCTTTACTGGCGTCTGGGAAATTGCTTGGCGCTGCAGCAGCGCTTGGGTGCGGCAATTGCAGTTTACCGCATGGCTTTGACAATTCAACCTGCTTTACCCCAGGTTTATTTTGAGTTGGCCAAACTGCTGGAAAAACAGGGGCGTTGGGAAAGGGCGATCGAGTATTACCAACAGGTTTTAGAATTGCAATTCCACGGGTATGGAGATCCTAAACTGTGGGAAAAATCTACTTTTAGTTTACCAGATAGCAATTCTCTCAAACCTCCTCGCGGTATTTATTTATCGAGTTGGGATTGGCTGGTGAATGCTAAGTTGGATGCGGGCAATTATGTGGAGATTGTTGGGAAATATGCCGCAGAAGCCTGTGCCGAAAATCTTCAGAATTCTAAATTTTATGTTACTAATTCGCAGTTGGCAAATTCCGAGTGTGCGGGTTTAACTTGCGGGCTGTGTTTGCACCGAATTTCTAAGTGGTTCGATCCGGTGCATTTGGGTTGGGGAGTTTGCCGTTTGTCTAACTCGCAACCGATACCTGTGGATGCGCCAAAAACTTTTGTGGCACAGATTCCCGACGGACGAGTTTGGATTGTGCCGCAGCAAAATTATTGGCTGATTTGCAAGGCGATTGCTGTCATTACTCCTGATAATTATTTGTTGGCTGATGTGTCTAGAGATTATCCGGGTTTGTTGCCGGGATGCGAGAAGCACGATGTGAGAAAACACAGCGTTTTTAACTTAGAATCCTTTCCACCTTTAAAGCAAATTGACGGCAGCGTGGTGGTGCTTTCGGGTTTGTCGGGAAATGTCTATTTTCACTGGATGGTGGATGTTTTGCCGAGAATTGAATTGCTGCGGCAAAGCGGTAGGGATTTGGCCCAGATTGATTGGTTTGTGGTGAACAGTTGTCAGCACGAATTTCAGCGGGAAAGTCTCAGGATTCTGGGCATTCCCGAGGAGAAAGTTCTGGAGAGCGATCGCATTCCTCACCTTCAAGCAACAGAGTTGATTGTACCTTCTTTTGCGGGCTATTTGGGCTGGCCTTCTGGGTGGGCGATCGATTTTTTGAGACGGGAGTTTCTCAAGGGAATTGTGCCTCAAGCTAGTTATCCAAAACGGATTTATATCAGCCGCAGCAAAGCGAGATACCGCCGAGTTTTGAATGAGGAAGATGTGGTTGAGGTTTTGGAACAATCTGGCTTTGTTTCTATTTTGCCTGAATCGATGTCTTTGGCTGAGCAAATTGCTCATTTTGAGCGCGCTGAGGTGATAGTTGCCGCCCACGGCAGCGGGTTGACAAATACAATTTTTTGCAGGCGGGGAACTAAAGTAATTGAGTTGATGTCGCCTCATTATATCAGCCATTATTACTGGGGAATCAGTCAATATTTGCAGTTGGAACATTACTTTTTGGCGGGCGAGGCTTTTGAATGCTATCCTATTAGGCAGTTGATGTATCAGAATTCGCTGACTGAGGATATTTTGGTGAACTTGAGTTCGCTGAAAAGGATGGTTGAAGTGGTGGGTTTGGGTTAGCTAGTGTCTGGAGTAAGTTTAATTATGCCCTCGATTGAGAAGATGGAAAAAGCAGCGGTTGATTTGAGTCGGCAAGCCGAAGTTTATTTAGCCGAGGGGAGGTTGAATGAGGCAGTTGCTGCTTGCGAGTCAGCGCTGAAAATTGAACCGAATTTGGCAGCAGCTTGTCAGACGCTGGGAAAGGTGATGCAGGTTCGAGGTGAAATCGAGCAGGCTAAGCAGTGGTATGAAGCGGCACTGGATCGCAATCCCAATTTGCCGGAAGTTTATGCTAATCTCGGCAGTTTGTATTCTCATGGGAAACAGTGGCAAAAGGCGATCGCAAATTGTGAAAAAGCGATCGCCCTTGCACCGAATTTTGCGGCTGCTTACCGGCAGTTGGCGAGAGTTTGGACGCAGTTGCAGAAGCAAGAAGAGGCTGCTGAGTGTTGGTATCAAGCTTTTAATATCGAACCGAAATGGGCAACTGCTGACGAACACGTCACTCTGGGAAATAGTTTAGTTGAATTGGGAAAGTTTCAGCAAGCAAGCGAGTGTTATTCGGGGGCAATTAAGTTAAACCCGAAGCTGGCAACAGCTTATCACAATTTGGGAGAAATGCTGGTCGCACAGAAACGGTGGGATGAGGCGATCGCCAATTACCGACAAGCCATTGCCATCAATCCAGAGTCTTTTGAATCTTACCACAGTTTGGGTAAAACTTGGGCGGAGCGAGGAGAATGCGATCGGGCGATCGCCTGTTACCGCAAAAGCCTGGATCTCAATCCGAATTACGCCCGCGCTTACCTTGGTTTGGGCAATGTTTTGGTGCAGAAGCGCGACTTTGATGCAGCAATTAAATGTTACCGCCAGACTCTGGCAATTAATGATAATTCCTATTGGGCTCACAATTATTTAGGCGAAGCTTTAGCTCACAAAAAGCTGTGGCAAGAAGCTGTTATTTGCTACCGCAAAGCGATCGAACTAAATTCTGATATTCCTTGGTTTTATTGCAATTTGGGAATGGCCTTAACCTGCGACAAATCCTGGGATGAAGCTGTTGCTGCTTTCCTGCACGCCATTCAACTTGAACCGAGTTTGAGGGGAATTAATCAGAGGTTGGGATATGTTTTGCGCAAGCGCAGCGAATCTGGTTTAGACAGCACGATCGCAACTTATTGTCAAGGGATTGAGCTACTGGCCAGCGGAAAATTTTACCACAAATTGCTGGGAATTGAGTTAGAGGGAACCGAGTTTTTTATAAATCTAGGTAATAGTTTAGCGAAACAGAAGCAGCTCGAAGGTGCGATCGTATTTTATAGCATGGCACTGCAAATTGAACCGAATGCTGCGGAAGTTGTCGCCCAACTCAAGGAAGTTCGCGCGAAACAACAGGAGTTGTACGCACAAATCGCTACTTACCGCCACCAAATTGAAAGAGATCCGAGCAATTCTAAGCCTTACAACGATCTCGGCAATATTTTACCGCAATTAGGAGAATTGGAAGAAGCGATCGTTTGCCACCAAAAAGCGAGCGAATTGAGGGGTTGGCCTGAATGTGCGGCGAAAGATTATCAATTTACCCAAGATTGGTTTACCCACAATATTCCTATTTGGCAACGGCACTTGCAGCAGTTGGCGGGAATTGCGGATTTTCAAGTTGTGGAAATCGGCAGTTTTCAAGGAATGTCGGCTTGCTGGCTGCTGGATAATATTTTAACTCATCCGACGGCAAACATTACTTGCATTGATTTGTATTTCCAAGAAACTTTTAAGGGCAATATTGTTAAAACGGGAGGTGCCGAGAAAGTAATTGAATTGGAAGGTTACTCTCAAGATTTGTTAGTAAACTTGGATTCAGAATTTTACGATATTGCTTACGTTGACGGCTGTCACAAACCTACCAGCGCTCTGCAAGATGCGATTTTATCTTGGAGGTTGGTGAAAGTTGGGGGATTGATGATTTTTGACGATTACGAGTTTACGTTTCCCGACAGCCCGGAGCAAGATACTAAAATCGGGATCGATGTTTTTCTGGAGATGTTTGGAAGTCAGTTAGAAGTAGTTCACAAAGGCTATCAACTGATTGTTAAAAAAACTGATAATAAAAATTTGGGGGAAGAGCAAACTCTGCTGTCTCTAGGTTGGGAAAAGTTGGGCGATGCTGCGGCAAATTCTGGTTATGTGGATGAGGCGATCGCACGCTATCAAACTGCTATTAAAATTAAGTCGGGCAATTACTCTACTTACCACAAGTTGGGTAAAAGTTTGCAGGAGAAAGAACTGTTTGACGACGCTGCGGCGGCTTACCAACGGGCGATCGCACTCAACCCTAATTTTAGCTGGTCTTACCACTTTTTGGGCGAAACTTGGCAGGCGATCGAGGAATACGCCGAAGCCGCTGCTGCTTACCGCAAAGCTGTTGAGTTAAATCCCGATTTTTGTTGGACTTACAATAATTTAGGCGATGTGCTGGTGGAGCTTTCTGAGTGGGAGGAAGCTGCTGTTAGTTACCGCAAGTTAATTGAGTTAAATCCCGATTTTTGTTGGTCTTACGACAGGTTAGGGAAGGCTTTAGTTGCTGTGGAAAACTGGGAGGAAGCGGCGGCGGCTTACCGCAAAGCTATTGAGTTAAATCCCGATGATTGTTGGTTGTACAATAGTTTGGGGGAAGTTCTGGAAAAGCAAGAAAATTGGCCCGAAGCCGCAGTTGCTTTTGGTCGTGCTGTTGATTTGGAACCGGAGCACAGTTGGCTGTACAAAAAGTTGGGTGATGCTTTGCGGAATCAAGGGGAATTGGAAAGGGCGATCCTCTTCGAGGGCTCCGCTAACGCAATTTACGAAAAAGGCATCAATCTCGATCCAAAATCCTGCTGGTGTTACGAAGGATTGGGTTTGAGTTTAATTGCACAACAGCAGTGGGAACCGGCAATCACTAATTTAGTTCAAGCGCTGCAAATTAAACCCGATTTGTTTGAAGCTTACGATAATATAGGGTACGCTCTGGAACAACAAGGAGAAGTCGATGAGAGCGATCGGGCAAAATGCAGTAATCAAATCTTACCCTTAAGTATTCTCAAGAAATACTGTGGGTTTACAGAAGATTTGACCGTTGCACCAGAATCAAATCCTAACCTCACCTGCATTGACATCCATCCTGCGAGTCAAATCAATTTATCTGATTCCAAAACAATCGACAGCAGCCGCAGATTTTGGGAACATCAAAGTCATTCCAGAAAAGCTTTTGTTGCCGTATTGCCAAACGGACGAGCTTGGGCAGATGTTGTGACTACCGCCGTCATTACTTCAGACAATAAACTTGTTCCTGATATTTCAATGGGTTGTGCTGAATTGGTAATCACTTCCGACAAATTGCCTCCCGCTGAACACGTCGATGGAAATGTAGCTTTTTTATCAGCTCGCTGGGGTGGAGCCGCTTATTTTCATTGGATGTTTGATGTGATTACGCGATTTGATCTTTTGCAGCGGAGCGGATTGATAGAAACTATAGATAAGTTTGTTGTCAATGCCAGGGATTCTTCCTATCAAGCAGAAACTTTAGAGACTTTAGGAATTTCTCAATATAAACTTTTAGAAAGTCGCTGCAATTTACACATTACAGCAGATAAATTAATAGTTCCGTCAATA
Source organism: Microcoleus sp. ARI1-B5 (assembly GCF_036705795.1). Taxonomy (NCBI): domain Bacteria; kingdom Bacillati; phylum Cyanobacteriota; class Cyanophyceae; order Oscillatoriales; family Microcoleaceae; genus Microcoleus; species Microcoleus sp. ARI1-B5. The sequence goes on along the minus strand of NZ_JAUBVK010000045.1, from coordinate 9,137 downwards.
TTTTATGACGGGTCGGGAGCAGTTTCTAAATGGAAGTGTGAATATCTAAAACAGACATTTTTAAATGAACAACAGCTACTAAATACAGACTATTCAGAGCGAATTTATATCACCCGCCAACAAGCATCCTATCGGCGCATCGTCAACGATGAAGAGGTAATTAAATACTTAGTAGAAAAATTTGGGTTTCGCAGTGTCAAATTGGAAACGATGTCGGTAGCGGAACAAGCCCGGTGTTTGGCTGCTGCTAAAGTAGTTGTCGCACCCCACGGAGGGGGATTGACTAATCTAGTTTTTTGCAGTCCGGGAACCAAGGTAATTGAAATTTTTTCTCCCCTTTACGTTCCGCATTGTTATTGGATGATTAGCAATTTGTGCGGTTTGGAACATTACTATTTACTTGGCGATTTGGTGGATGACCCAACTCAGAAATATCCGGGACATAAAGATATGCGGGTGGATTTGAACTCGCTGGAGAAGCTAATAAATCTTGCAGGAGTTTTTCATGGATAATGAGTTCCACAATTTGGGGAGTTCGCTGCAAGAAAGCGGTCAGTTTGATGAGGCTGTTGCTGCTTACCGCAAAGCTGTTGAATTAAGGCCGGATTTTTCGTGGTCTTATCACAGTTTGGGCGATGTTTTACTGAAACTTGAAAAATGGGAGGATGCTGTCGCTGCTTACAAAAAAGCTGTTGAGTTAAATCCTGATTTTTCGTGGTCTTTTCACAATTTGGGCGATGCTTTGCTGAAATTGGAACGCTGGAAGGAAGCTGTCGCTGCTTACCGCTGCGAGATTGCGCTCAACTCGGATTTTGCTTGGTCTTTCTGCAATTTAGGCGACGCTTTAACTAAACTAGAATATTGGGATGAAGCTATCGCCGCGTATTTAAAAGCTATTCAAATTGACGGAGATTTGCCGGGAATTTACGATAAGTTGGGATATGCTCTCGGACAAACAGATTCTGATTTAAATTTAGTCTTAAAACAATCTCAATTGCAAGTTACACCGGAAAATCAGAAATTTTATTTGAATTTAGGAAGAAGTTTAGTAAAGTATCGCGGCCCAAAAAGCGCTATTATTTTTTACAAAATCCTCTTGACATTTCTGCCGAATTATGGCGAAGCCTCACCGGAATTAGAGGAGTTGTTGCAGGAGCAAGAAAAGTGCGTAAGCGTTGCCCTCGAAGACGATCGCGCTTTAGCCTCAGCTCGCGCCACAGTCGCCCAAAAACCCGATGATTGCTGGTCTTATTACAATTTAGGTGCTGTTTTGAGCCACCAAAAATATGGGGAGGAAGCAGCGGCGGCTTTTTTGCAAGCAATACAAATAAATCCCGATCTTCCTTGGTGGTTTTATTACAATTTATGGGAAGTTTTGATCGAGCAAAACAAGCTGGATGAAGTTGAGAAGTTGTGCGGCGAAGTTGTTGATGCTAAACCGGAGGCTTTTTGGCCTTATTTGAATTTGGGGGAAGTTTTGACGAGACAAGGAAAAATTGCTGAGGCGATTTGCTGTTATCAAACGGTCAGTTACCAACAAACTTTTGCATCTATTCTTAGCAATAATACAGGCAAGATGCCTGTGCCACAACAAAATACAGTCAAATTTCCTAAGTTTATAATTATTGGTTCTCAGCGGTGCGGCACGACTTCTCTGTACACTTATTTAGCTCAACACCCGCAAATTTTGACTCCGATTAAAAAGGAGATGGATTTTTTCTCGTGGCACTTTGACAGGGGAATTGATTGGTATTTGGCTCATTTTCCGCTAATGCCACAGGGAGAGCAGTTTGTAACGGGTGAGGCAAGTCCGAGCTATTTTGACTTTCGGGAAGCCCCGGAACGTCTCTACAGCGCGTGTCCAGAGGCGAAACTGATTGTGCTTTTGCGAAATCCGGTCGATCGCGCGATTTCTCATTTTTACCGCTTAAAGGGCTTGAATTGGGAAGCGCGATCGCTCGATCGGGCAATTAGCGATGAAGTTGAACGGTTGAATCAAAACCCAGAATACATCATCGGCGAAGAACCGGGGAATTATTTAGCTCGCGGTAGGTATATAGAATTTATTAAAAATTGGCTGGCTTTCTTTCCGCGAGAACAGTTGTTAGTTTTGAAAAGCGAAGATTTGTATGCAGGTGCGGCGGAGATTGTCAAGCAAGTTTTAGCATTTTTAGAGCTGCCGGAATATCAATTGTCTGAATACCAAAATGCTAATCCTGGTTCTTATCAGCGGGTAAATGAGTCAGTTCGCGACTCGTTGAGGGATTATTTTCGACCTTACAATCAGGAATTAGAGGAGTATTTGGGGATAAAATTTGATTGGGAATAAGGTATGTGACAACTCCCGCCCCTAAACTGAGTACCGTCTTGTCGTTTGAGATTAGAATCCTTGAACCGAGATAATACTGCCTTGAATCTGGGCCGGCGTTACATTTGGAACATAGCCTAATATATCGCTGGAATTTTTCACTTTGATGAGAGTTCCTGAACTCACAAGCGGTTTAGGCTCGAATATACCTAGCGTGTCAAGATTTTTCACAGCTTGTGGTGCGTCCAACCCGAATACAACTGTCACATTTGTCAAGTTTTCCAAAACTACATCGCTGGCAGTCAAACCACCTGCTAATCCAATTCTATCAACACCAACTTTGAAAGGTACAATCATATCGGCATTATTGATGTCTGTAACTCCTGGTTCGTCTTGCAGGACGTACAAATTGCTGCCGATGGTTTTAAGGGAAGATAAATTGTCATCCAGGCCAGTTAAAAAATCTCGCCCTAAACCTCCAATTATAGTGTCGTACCCGTTACCGCCGACTAACCAGTCATTGCCTTTACCCCCCAATACAATATCGTTTCCCCCGCCGCCACCAATAATGTCTGTATCTTGCCCTCCGCTGAGATAGTCATTTCCAGCATCTCCAATTAGGTAGTCTTTCCCCCTTCCTCCGAATAAGGAATCGTTACCAAACCCTGCGGAGATAAAATCTTCTCCTTCATTGCCATACACCAAATCGTTAGCTGCTGAGCCGGCGACTGAATCGTCGCCTTCGAGCATCCAGACTCCGAAAGGGAAATTATTTGCATTTGCGATAGACAAAGTAACGCTTTCCGATGTATTGTCGCCAATTAAGCGGCGCGGTTCTGATGGGTCTGTTAGTAAAACCATGATGTATTCCCCGATTAAAAATTGTAATTGACATCATCAAATAAACTTTCGATATCGTCAATTCATAAAAGTCATAAAATTCAGAATATAAATTCATCAAGTCATAAAAGTCATATTTGTAAATATATATTTCGATCGCTCGATCAAAACAGCTTCTTTTGTACTTCACCTACCCAAAAAGTGCTGTATTGCCCAGAAACCAGGTTTCTGACTGCCCCGCGCCCACGTCCCAGGAAAAAACCCGCTGCCCCTTGACAAGTCATACTCGTTATGAGTACGCTAAAGTAAGCAAAGGAATTTAACCCAAGTACCCAAGGATTCAAAATCATGCTGACGAACCAAGAAGGTCAAAGAGTACCCAAAGTCACCTTTCGCACTCGCAAAGACAACGAGTGGGTGGATGTCACCACCGATGATTTGTTTGCAGGCAAAACCGTAGTAGTCTTTTCTCTGCCGGGAGCTTTTACTCCCACTTGTTCGTCAACGCACCTCCCGGGTTACAACGAATTGGCGAAAGTTTTCAAAGAAAATGGCGTAGATGAAATCGTTTGTATTTCCGTCAACGACACTTTTGTGATGAACGAGTGGGCAAAAGACCAAGAATCAGATAATGTGACGTTAATTCCCGACGGTAACGGCGAGTTTACTCAAGGCATGGGAATGCTGGTAGATAAAACAGATTTAGGCTTTGGGAAGCGGTCTTGGCGCTATTCGATGCTGGTCAGAGATGGCTTGGTTGAAAAAATGTTTATTGAGCCGGAGGAACCGGGCGATCCTTTCAAGGTGTCCGATGCCGAGACGATGCTCAACTACATCAACTCCGCAGCAGCTAAGCCGAAGGTAGTTTCGCTGTTTACAAAAATGGGCTGTCCTTTCTGCGCTAAGGCTAAGGTAATGCTGAGTGAAAAGGGCTTGGATTATGAAGAAATCGTCTTGGGCCGGGATGTCACAACCCGATCGCTCCGGGCCGTGACTGGCGCTACCACCGTGCCGCAAGTGTTTATCGACGGCAAGCTGATCGGTGGTTCGGAAGCTCTAGAGTCTTATTTGGCAGTCGCTTAGTTAGGGAAAAATACTTAGGCTGTGGGTGCGCAGCGCACACCTTACTCGTTGTAGGGTTTGCGCTGCGCACCTGCAACCGTCTTTAGGAAGATATATCGCCATTCCCAGAGTTCGATCGGTCGATCGATCCATTCTCGTGCAACAATTACTGGGGAAGTAATATTAAAAACGCAAGAAATGGGAGTGAACGATCGTGGATTTGAGTTTAGTAGCGTCAAATATCTTAAATCCCCCAATATTAGCTTTTTTTATGGGAATGCTGGCAATTTTTCTGAAATCCGACTTGGAAATTCCGGCACCCATCCCCAAGCTGTTTTCGCTGTACCTGCTGTTCGCGATCGGATTTAAAGGCGGCGTCGAACTGTCCAAAAGCGGAATTGACCAGCAAGTTGCCCTGACAATTGTGGCAGCGATGCTGATGTCAATGCTCGTACCCGTTTATACTTTTTTCATATTGAGGATCAAACTCGACTCTTACAATGCCGCAGCGATCGCAGCCACCTACGGTTCCATCAGCGCCGTCACATTTATCACCGCAACCTCCTTCCTCACAGCACAGGGGATAGACTTTGACGGTTACATGGTAGCAGCGCTAGCATTAATGGAATCCCCAGCAATTATAGTCGGTCTAATTCTCGTCAGTGTATTCGGCGGCGAAGAAGGAAAACGCGAAATAGTTTGGCCAGAAGTGCTGCAAGAAGCATTCCTAAACAGTTCAGTTTTTCTGCTCATCGGCAGCCTAATTATGGGCATAATGACAGGAGAACACGGTTGGGAAGTTATGAGTCCGTTTACCCAAGATTTGTTTTACGGCGTTCTGACTTTTTTCTTGCTAGACATGGGGCTGGTTGCGGCCAGCAGAATTAAAGATTTGCAAGAAGCAGGAATTTTTCTGATCGGCTTTGCAATCCTAATTCCCATACTCAACGCAGTAATTGCTTTGCTAATAGCGAAATTAATCGGACTGCCGCAGGGAGACACTTTGCTGTTTGCCGTATTGTGCGCGAGTGCTTCTTATATAGCAGTACCAGCAGCCATGCGCCTAACTGTTCCCGAAGCGAATCCAAGTCTTTACATTTCAACTGCCTTAGCAGTGACATTTCCATTTAATATCATTGTAGGCATTCCCATGTATCTATACGGAATCAATATGTTTTGGAGGTGAGATGATGGAGTCAGTCAAAAGAGTAGAAATCATAGCCCACTCAGTGGAACTCGGCAAGATTTTAGACGGTTTAGACAAAGCGGGGGTACCCGGTTATTCGGTGATTCGTGATGTCGCGGGAAAAAGCACCAGGGATCACGTTTCCCGTGGTTCATCAATGACGGCACTGGATAACATTTATGTGCTTGCTTTTTGTTCACCAGCTCAAGTATCAGCAGTTGCAGAAAACATTAGACCAGTGCTCAATAAATTTGGTGGGTCGTGTTTTATTTCCGATGCGGTGGAATTGCTAATTACTAGGTGCGTCGGGTAGTCATTAGTTATTGGTGATTAGTCATTAGAAACCCGGTTTCTCTCTCGAAACCGGGTTTCTGAATCCCTAGCCTATGGCACATTTAACCCGCTCGAAATCAGCGATTTCTCCCACATAAACGCCGAGCGAGCTTTTGCGTAAGTTTTTTCAGATTACTTTAGCGCGATCTAAAAAAAGCATTGTTGAAAATAATCTGTGTCTATTATAGCAATTTTACAAATTTACAATCATCAGCCATCAGCCATTAGTCAACGGTCATTTCAGGATTAATTGCCCTTCGCCGCGCGGGCAGAATTCAGAATTATTAAGATATAGAAAAGAATAAGTTACAAAAACAGGCGAGCGTGGTAAATTCTAAGCGACAACAGACGATCGCGCGATCGACATAGCGATATTTTCAATAGGAGTTTAAACATGGCTGCATTAAAAGTCGGCATCAACGGATTTGGTCGCATCGGACGGCTAGTCATGCGTGCCGGCATCAAAAACCCCAACATCGAATTTGTCGGCATTAACGACTTAGTTTCGCCAGAAAACCTAGCTTATCTTTTCAAATACGACTCCACCCACGGCATCTACGACGGCGAAGTTGAAGGGAAACCAGACGGGATTGTCGTAGACGGACATTTTATCCCCTGTACTTCGATTAGAAATCCGACAGAATTGCCTTGGGATAAAGTCGGTGCAGATTATGTTGTAGAATCTACCGGATTGTTTACGGATTTTGAAGGCGCATCAAAACACTTGACGGCGGGAGCAAAACGAGTAATACTTTCAGCACCGACAAAAGACCCGGAAAAAGTTCCAACTTTTCTAGTTGGCGTCAACCACCACAAATTTGACTCGGCCAAAGATACAGTTGTTTCTAATGCTAGCTGCACTACGAATTGTTTAGCGCCAATTGCCAAAGTGATCGACGATAACTTTGGTTTGGAAGAAGGTTTAATGACGACAGTTCACGCAATGACAGCTACTCAACCAACTGTAGACGGCCCGAGCCAAAAAGATTGGCGGGGAGGACGCGGCGCGGCTCAAAATATTATTCCTTCTTCGACTGGTGCGGCGAAAGCTGTTAGTTTGGTGTTGCCGGAATTGAAAGGAAAATTGACGGGAATGGCTTTGCGCGTGCCGACTCCGGATGTGTCTGTAGTGGATCTTACTTTCAAAACGGGGAAGGAAACTAGCTACAAAGAAATTTGCGAAGCTATGAAGAAAGCGTCTGAGGGTGAACTAAAAGGTATTCTTGGATATACTGAAGATGCGGTGGTTTCGACGGATTTTCAGGGCGACGCCCGATCGAGCATTTTTGATGCTGGTGCGGGTATTGAACTGAATTCTAAGTTTTTCAAAGTTGTTTCCTGGTATGACAACGAGTGGGGTTATTCTAACCGCGTGATTGATTTGATGCTGTCGATGGCCGAGAAGGACGGACTTTTGGGTAAGTAGTATTGTAGGGTGGTTCGGCGGGGCGATCGAATGCAAGCACCAATAAATCCAGATTTTCCCGCGCCGAACCTACCATCTCGGTAGACCGCCATAGGTTAAATTGTTGTTATTGTCGATCGCACTCCAACTCGAATTATGTCTGAACTGCCACCGCTCAACAACGAAACTATTTGGGCTATCCTCAACGAAGAAATGGACGATGCTGCTGTCAACCGATTAGTTTGGCTGTATCTGGGCTACCGCCCTGATGCGGAGACTGGTAAGTGGAACAGCGCTGATGTTGCTAGCGAGTGGCGCGAAGATTATCCAGAACCCCCGGATTTTATTGATTCTAGGCCTGCGACGGTGAAATTGACGCGATCGACTCCTCCAGAAAACAAGCAGTTGCTGAAGGAAAAATTGGGGTTTAAGGGGTATAAGATTGGGGAATTCGGGCCGAGACAGACTCGCAGGGCGACGATGGCTAATTGGTTGATGGGTTTTATGGATGCTGGGGCGTAGAGGGAACTATATTTTTTCTCTAAAAGTGCGTCTGTTGGTGGGTGTAAAAATTGAGGGCTTGAATTTTTCGGCTGTAATTCAACTACTGTAAGGGTTTGATGCCCCAAGCGGGAACCAAAGCCAGACGCAATTGCTGAAGCCTTTATCTGATAAGAGTTTCAAGGCACAAGTCAAAATTTGGTATTGACAGGTAGAGGCTGAAATGGTATTTTTAATTTGTCTGACGCAAACGAACGTTGAAAACTAAATACCGCAAGGGTTTCAAATGCCAGCGGCCGGAAAACCCATAAATCCCTATCAGGGATTGAAACAACCCAGCAAAACTGGCCGCCATTAAAGAAGTAAACCAGGCCGGAAAACCCATAAATCCCTATCAGGGATTGAAACTACAATTTCCCATAGGGAAGCGACTAGCGGGAAAACCGCGCCGGAAAACCCATATTTCCCGGTCTACGGCTTGAAACAACCGTACAACGTAAGCTTCCGTGAGAAAACCCATAAATCCCGATGGCGAATCGAAACCAGATTAAAATAATCGAGTTACGTTGACATTAACTCTTAATTCCCATGCGTATTTGGCAAGCCGATTTCTACCGCCGCCCTCTCCAAGACGAAACCGGCAAACCATTGTGGGAACTCCTCATCTGCGACTCGGCACAAACTTTTCAATTTAGCGCCGTTTGCCGCCAGTCGGAAGCAAACTCTAATTGGCTCGCCGCCCAGTTCCAGCAGCAAGCTCAAACCCAGAAATTGCCCGACACAATCCAAGTATTTAGACCTCAGTCTCTGGGCTTAATCGAAGCTGCGGGCAAAGTTTTGGGTGTCAAAGTAGAAGCGACTCGGCGCACTGCCGCTCTGAAAGCCCTGCTGCAACAGCGCGCCCAAGAATATTCCAGTCTGCCTAATTATACAGGCGAAGCTTACAGACCGATCGCCCTTGACACACCGCCACCCATCCCCCTACCCGAAAACCTCTGGGGCGATAGCTGGCGTTTTGCTTCCCTACGGGCCGGCGACATCGAAGAAGCTTTCACAGGGCGTCCCCTACCAATATTGGAAATGCCAGAATTGCTGTTACCCCTGAACTTAGGCTTAGCCTCAACAGTTCCAGTGCCCGGAGTTGTCATTGACGGCGGGCGACAGTCAATGCGCTTGGCTAGATGGCTTCAGGAGGCCAAACCTTTCGCATTGAATTATATCGCCGGAGCTCCCGACGGATTGATATTGGAAGCTGGATTAGCAGATAGGTGGGTTGTGGCTACTTTTGAAGATAGCGAGGTGAAGGCGGCGGCTGAAATTTACCAACAGCGCCAGCAATCGAGTAAAGGATTGCATTTTTTGTTAGTGCAGCCCGATGATAGCGGCATGACTTATACAGGCTTTTGGCTGCTGAATTTTAATTCATAATAGCTGGTAAAAGTATAGTCATTTATGACATGACATGGGAGGCATCAAGTCCCTCCCCTTTCACTTTTACTTTG
>NZ_JAUBVK010000004.1:172962-480811 GCF_036705795.1 Microcoleus sp. ARI1-B5 | reverse complement strand
CGAAGATATTTGGCGGGTCACTGTCTGAGAAAATAGCTCGATGCCTGGGATTTTATTAAAAGATAAAGCCTCTTTCTGATATCAAGAAAGGGGCTTTGTTGTTTGAGATGATTACATAGAATAGACAAGATTGCATAAATCTTTGATGCACTGTTGGAAACCGCAGATAAACGCCGATAAACGCAGATAATTTCAAGATAGGAGAGGGATTGAATGTAATCTTGTCTCATATTCAAAATATTATGTCCGATCGCATTCTTTGCGTGTGAACCGAGCCGGTTTATGTCGCTGATGGCAGGAAATGAAATATCTAGTGTGAAGCAGCCTCTACCAGCTTTTCCATTAGACATCTGCAATAATTAGTCTGAAAGCCTTGGTCTACTTGAGCTAAAGTTTAATTTCTGGAGAGGTCTATTATCAAAGAATGAATCAACTGGAAATGATATGAGACTGAGCAGGACTTTTATCCTGACTAATTTAGAGGGCTGAATTTTTACCCTCTACGATCGATCGCCCTTAACCCCAGTTCCACCCCTATAATACTTGAGTGTGGCGTGAGTTATGGCCGCCCGGAGCGAAAATTCGATCGACAAATCAACCAAAAATATCAACAGTAAAGTGTCGGCAGTCAGATAAACTAATGGCGATCGCCCTCAAAACCATTTGATGCTATGTGGCACAAAATTGCAGCACACATCTCCCAAACAACCGGAGAGAGCTTTTCCATCGACAACCGCCGTTCAGTCAGCGGTGGCTGCATCAATCAAGGCTATGCTATCAGCAGCAGTGCCCGCACTTATTTCGCGAAAATCAATCAAGCTTCCCAAGTCGCGATGTTTGAAGCTGAGGCCCTGGGTTTGCAGCAAATGGCCCAAACCCAGACTATTCGAGTTCCTCAACCGATTTGCTGGGGAACATCCGGCAATTCTGCTTATATTGTATTGGAATGGCTGGATTTGCGAGGTGGCGGGGGCGAGATAGCCTGGGCCCAAATGGGGCGCAAACTGGCTCAAATGCACAAATACATCCACCCGCATTCACCTTTGCCAAAGGGGGGAGAAGAGCCTAATTCTACCTTGTGGAGGGGACGTTTTGGTTGGACTGTTAATAATGCGATCGGCTCAACTCCTCAAATTAATAACTGGACGGCAGATTGGGTAGAATTTTGGACAGAACACCGGATTGGTTATCAGTTAAAGTTAGCTAGGCGCCGCGGCGGAAATTTCAGTCGGGGGGAAAGCTTGCTAGCAGCTATTCCGAAGTTGCTGGAGGGTTACAAGCCTCAACCTTCGCTGGTTCACGGGGATTTGTGGGGAGGAAATGCGTCGGTAACTGCTGCGGGGGAACCTGTAATTTTTGACCCGGCGGCTTATTGGGGCGACAGAGAAGTCGATATTGCGATGACCGAACTGTTCGGCGGCTTTCCCGCAGCATTTTATCGGGGTTATAATGAGGTGTGGTTGCTGGATTCCGGTTATGAAAAGCGCAAAACTCTTTACAACTTATATCATATTTTGAATCACTTTAATTTGTTTGGCGGGAGTTATGAGTCGCAGGCGAATCAAATGATTAACCGAATTTTGGGTTAAACTATTAATGAGTTTTCCTGTGATGCAGGCGATCGAATATGGCAATTGATTCAATATTAGACTTCTTGCATAAATCTTGGATTTATAGGTCAACCGCAGATGTAAAGCAGATAAACACAGATAAACGCAGATACTTTTAAGAGAGGAAAGCTTGGGAATGCAAGAAGTTTATTGATCGGGACACTCCAAGAGCCTTTCGTCGTGTCAACTTAAGCTGCAACCCGCCCAGTCCTTCCGTTCGCCCGTCAGTCCTAAGCGGGGTTGAAACCCCTGTCTCAAGCGCGAAAGTCCTCTCAAAGAGGACTGAAGAACTCATTAGTCGGCGACCGACGACTTTAGCTTTAAGGCAGGGGTTTCAACCCCTGCCGGACTATTAGTTGTACGCTAAGTTGACACGACGAAAGGCTCTTGGAGTGTCCCTACAAGTAGAGCGTTATAATGTTATTTACTTCTGTTTGGCCGCCGCTTTCTTCTTCGCCTCTTTCTCAGCTTTCTTCGCTGCCTTCTCAGCTTCAAGTTTTGCCAACTTGGCTAGTTCTTTCTCTTCGGCTATTTTGTCCAGATAGTAATGGTAGTCTCCCAGATAAGTCCGAAACTCCCCGTCCCGAACTTCTACTATTTTGTTAGCGACTTGGGAAATAAAATAGCGATCGTGCGAAACGATAATTACAGTGCCGTCGTAATTCTGAATCGCCTCTTCCATCATCTCTTTCGCGGGAATGTCGAGGTGATTTGTCGGTTCGTCCAAAATTAGCAAATTCACAGGTTCCAGCAGCATTTTTGCTAAAGCTAGACGGGCTTTTTCTCCGCCGCTTAAAGCGCCAACGTGTTTGAATACTGTTTCGCCGGTAAACAAGAACCGCCCCAACAAAGTCCGAACTTCTTCATTTTTCCAGTCGGGTACTTCGTCGTGAATGGTTTGCATCACGCTTTTATTCAAGTCTAAGGCTTCTGCTTGATTCTGTTCAAAGTAACCGGGGATGACGTTGTGGCCTCCCATTTTGACCGTACCTTCTGTCGGCTTTTCTAAACCCATAATCAAGCGCAGCAGGGTTGATTTGCCCGCACCGTTGGGGCCGAGAAAGGCTATGCGATCGCCCCTTTCAATTAATAAGTCTGCTCCCAAAAATAGGATTTTCTCGCCGTAGGTGTGCACCAAGTTTTCAATTATGGCTACTTCGCGGCCGCTGCGGGGTGCGGGGGGAAACCGGAAATGCAAAGTTTTTAAGCCGCCGGTGGGCGCTTCGATGCGTTCGATTTTGTCTAACTGTTTCTCGCGGCTTTTGGCTTGGGTACTGCGAGTGGCGCTGGCGCGGAATTTTTCAACGAATGCTTGCTGTTTTTCGAGTTCTTTTTGCTGACTTTCGTAGGCGCTGAGTTGGGCTTCTCTGGCTTCTGCTTTTTGCAGCAGGTAGGAGGAGTAGTTGCCGAGGTAGGTGGTGGAAACGCCGCGTTCGGTTTCGACGATTTGCGTGCAAAGCCGATCGAGAAATTCGCGGTCGTGGGATACGATTACCATTGGGGTTGTCAGCCCTTTGAGGTAAACTTCCAGCCATTCGATCGTTTCTAAGTCGAGGTGGTTGGTAGGTTCGTCTAACAGCAGGATATCGGGTTTTTGCAGGAGAATTTTACCCAAACTCATCCGCATTTGCCAGCCGCCGCTGAAAGCGCTGACTAATCGATCGCCATCTTCGGGTTCAAATCCGATTTCTGGTAAAATTTTCTCGATTTGGGCTTCTAATCCGTAGCCGTTTAAGCCTTCAAATTGCCGTTGCAGCCGATCCATTTTGTGGATCAGTTGGTCGAGATTTTCTGGGCTGGAGTTTTCCAAGTCTCGATGGACTTGCATTAGGGATTCGTGGACTTCGTTGGCTTCGCTGAAAGCGCGCCAAAATTCTTCTTTGACGGTGCGGGTGGGGTCAATTTCAAATTCTTGGGAGAGGTAGGCGATGTGGAGGCTGGCGGGGCGAATGACTTCGCCTGAGGTGGGTTCCATTTCGCCGGCGATGATTTTGAGTTGGGTGGATTTACCGGCACCGTTGACGCCTACTAAGCCGATGCGATCGCCCGGCTTGACTTCCCAGGTGACATCTTTGAGTACGACGCCTGTGGGGTAAATTTTACTGATGTGTTCGAGTCGCAGCATTGTTGTGGGGACTGGGGAAGGGGAGGTTTAGCGGCGGATGGGATGCCGGCGCTGAGGTCGAGTTAATCTTAACAAATTTTAATTAAATTTAGTCATTGGCAAGATTTGGGTTTGGGGGGGCGATCCGATTTTAGATTTGGGATTTGGGATTTTCGATTCTGGACGCACGGGTAGCGAGAAACCGGGTTTTTGGAGAAAATACTTGGCACAAAGCCCAAGATTCTCGAAAAACCCGGTTTCTGTGGTGTGTGAGTGCGAGCGCATTTGGGGAAGTTGAGGAAACAGGGCTATCGTGCTGTTTCAGATTGAATTTCTCGAATAATGGTTGAAACTTCTTCTTCTGAATCTAGATGTCGTGCCAAAACTTGGGCTGTTGCTTCCAGGATGCGATCGCTAAACAATTTGGTTAAATCTTCCCGCAAACCTTGCCCAATGTAAAACTTGAGCAAAGCTGACAAAGGCATATCTCTATGCAGTGCTACTTTGTTTAGAGATTCTAAGGTATCTGTTGGGATTTCGATTGATACAGTTGTTGTTGGGCGCGATCGGACTTTTAATGTGAGTTCTTCTTCAGTGTTGTTCATATAATTTTCTTTCTGTACGGGTAACTGGACCTGCAGAAATTATTGGGAAAGGCGATCGTACTAGGTCGTATCTCAGTATATCCAATTTGTTGATACAATACATTATAATAGTCAGTGTCAACCTCGATAGCAAAAGAGAGCGATCGTGCCAGCAAGAGACATTTATCATCAAGTGGTCAAACAGGCTCTGATTAAGGCTGGCTGGACAATTACCCACGATCCGTATCCCTTGGCTTGGGCGAAGAGAAACCTATCGATCGATCTTGGTGCAGAACAGCTATTAGCTGCTGAGAACAACGATCGCAAGATAGCCGTTGAAGTTAAAAGTTTTATCAGAGAGTCTAGAATTGCAGATTTAGAGCAAGCTTTGGGTCAATATACTCTTTACTATGACATCTTAAAACGGACGGAATCTGAAAGAAAGCTGTATCTTGCAATTCCACTAAATGCTTTTACTGATATTTTTGAAGGACAAAATTTTGGTCAAATATTGCTAGATAATAATCGCTTAAATCTTGTTGTTTTCAACCCAAAAACAGAGGAAATAGTACAATGGATAGCTTAAATAATTATCGTCAAATTGTTAAGCAGCTCCTCGCTGAATATTCTGAGATTCCTGTTGTTGACACTGGCATACAAAACGCAACAGTTTTTGATTTAGAAAATGACCGCTATATGTTAATAAATATAGGCTGGTCTAACGAGCAGCGCATTCACCATTGCGTGATTCATATTGATATTATTGACTGTCAGGTGTGGATTCAAGCAAATAATACCGATCGCCTGATTGCTGAGGAGTTAGTTGCAGCGGGAATTCCGGCCAAATCAATTGTTTTGGGGCTTCAACCGCCTGATGTTAGACCCTATACTGCTTATGGAGTTCCTTGTAGTGAGCAGCAGCGAGAATGTTTGAAAGTATGATGGAGTGGAAGAGATTTGAATTGGAGGGCGAGAATTTATGAGTCGATACATTAAGGTAAAATGAAGATAATCGCTTAAAGGTTACAACTATGACTTCGGACTCGAGCGGACAATCAGCCATCATTCGCACCGAGCGCGGACTTACGATCGCAGGTACGCGGATTACGCTGTATCAACTGATGGACTACATTTGCGCTGACTATCCACTAAAGCTAATTCGCAATCAGTTTCACATAACCGACGAACAATTCAACGCGGCCATTTCTTATATTGAAGCAAATCGTAAAGAAGTAGAAGCAGAGTATCAAATAGTTTTGCAACAGGCAGAAGAAATCCGGCAGTATTGGGAAGATCGGAATCGCGATCGGCTTGCTCAGATTGCAGGAATGCCGCCCAAGCCCGATCGAGAGGCAGCGTGGGCAAAACTTCAGGCAAGAAAAGCAAGATTTGCGGTATCGAGCTGATGATTTTTATAATTGACCACAATATTGAGGGGCAAGCCCTCATGCTTTTTGGCAGCATAACTGCCGGAGGTTAGGTTGATTTACTATCGATCCGCTTCGTGATTTTTGAAGAAGTTCAGTTACTCATTAATAGTAACGATAGAATAGTTTGGCGGTTTGCTCAAGAGAACCAGATGATTTTGCTGACAGCAAATCGCAGTATGAAGGGAACAGACTCGTTAGAGCAAGTGATTCGTGAAGAAAGTACACCAACTTCGCTACCAGTTGTCACCCTCGGGAATATCGATCGAGTGGCTGAGCGTGACTATCGGGAGCAATGTGTCGATCGCTTGATTGAAATTGTACTTTACATCGAAAACTATATAGGAGTTGGTCTGATTTTCATTCCTTAAGACTATCGGCTTTAAGCGACGATTGAGCGCTCGGGCTTTTTCTTATTTGTTAAGGGCGATCGCACTTAAAAAACTTTCAAAGCAGGCGATCGGAGAAGGTTGTAGAAAGGTGGGGGTGATGAGGTGCGATCGTATTTGGAGGAGTCGAAAAAAAGTGATAAAATAGAGTAGAGCAGTAAACAAAATCCCTGCCAAGGAAAATTAGAGAGTTGAAAGTTCAGATTGCGCGTGAAGGTTTTGTTTATCTACCCAAGCGCGGCAAAGGTAGCCATGAGCGTTGGCGACATCCAATGCTCAGAAAAACACTGACAATTCCCGGCAAAGATGGAGATGATGTGGCACTCTATCTAGAAAAGCAGTTAGCACAGTTATTAAGTGAGCTGAATGAGTTAAGGAAGGGCGAGGATTTATGAGTCGATACAGTATGATTGTTCAATGGTCTGATGAAGATCGGCTTTTTCTAGTCACGATTCCAGAGTTTGGCGATCGCGTGGTGATGCCTTGCACTCACGGCAAAACTCGCTCAGAAGCAATTCATAACGGCGAAGAAGTGATTGAAATGTATTTGGAAGCTTGGGAAGCGGAAGGTGAATCTATCCCTGAACCTAGGACGCTTCAAATTGCTTGTTGAATGCTATTGTAAAATTCTGTTTGTGTGCTGGAGGAGAAAAGGGCGAGGGACCTTTTTTCTAGTTTATTGGTATTTTTAGGGCGCGATCGTACTTTCTAATTCTTATAATACTTGGAGACTTGAGACTACTTGTCAGTGGCGGGTGATCGAGCTTCAACTCTGTGCTTTACAGTCATGGAGTTAATGAAAAGCTAGGTGTAATTAACTCATTATTTTTCCAAGTTCCTGATTTACGAGTGCCATCAGAATATATCATTATTCCTAAACCGTTGACCTTGTGATTCTGCCACTGCCCTTCAAAGCGATTGCCATTAGCCCATGTGTATATTCCATAGCCATGATATTTTCCATCAAGCCAATTCCCGGAATAGCGATCGCCATCAGACCAAATAATAGTACCTACACCGTTATAGTTGCCATTTTTCCACTCACCGTCATAACTTTGTGTCTCATTGTTTTTAGGGTAAGTCATATTTCCTTTACCATTGATTTCGTTGTCACGAAACTCACCTACATAACGCCTGCCATCAGCATATGTCAAAGTCCCTTTGCCATTGCGATTTTTTCCATCATTGCTCCACTCTCCCTCATAGCGATCGCCATTTTTGTAAATATATACACCTTTGATGTAACTATCATCTTTCCACTCTCCTTCTAAACGATTGCCATTCGCATAAGTGTACAGCCCTTTACCATTTTTTTTATCATTACTCCATTCCCCTTCATGACGATCGCCATTTGCATAAGTAAACACCCCTTTACCTTCGTATTTCCCGTTCTTTAACTCCCCTGCATACCGATGACCCTTCACATAAGTGTACAGGCCTTTACCTTCGTATTGCCCGTTCTTGAACTCGCCTTCATAGCGATCGCCATCAGTAATGGTAAATATGCCTTTACCATGTGGCTTACCATTTAAAGTCTCACCCTTATATCTACCGCCATTAGAGTATGTAACCTCACTTGTCAGAGGGCAGAAACCTGCTTTCCAACCCATACATTGTTTAATTTCATCCTGAAAAATATGGATTGACGCTCCTACAACAGCTACTATTAATCCGCCTACTATTGTTTTGAATATTCCTTGTTCATTCATAACTTGACAATAAATAAAGTATTTAACGAGAGAAATATCAAACTCTTTGACTTATCTACTGCAATAATCAATAGTTGCTTTGAGATAAGGCACTAATCCTCCAAACCAAGTACCCCAAGCCTGTTTTCCTTCACTGCTATTAATGAAAGAATTAACAGAAATTTGCCACTGAGAATCGTTGGCGGGAAGTATCATCCCATATACGTCACAGGAAAGAGGTTGACTGGGCAATAAAGCAAAATCATCTACAGGCAATCCTTGTCTGACTGCTTCTCCTACCAAAAGCACCGTATCGCCCGCAAAAGCAGTAATTTTACCGTTCGACACTGCTGTTAAGCCTAAATATCTTTCAGGAAACTGTACTATTTCAGCACGAGGATATACTCTGGCAACTGCGGCTAAATTAGCAGATCCTTGCAAAACGCCAATACTTGTACTTGCCAAGTTGACATTTCTATTTTGATTTTTGACCATCAATTGTGTTCCTGTAATAAAAAATGCTTGAGAATACTTAATATTCTCGACTTGTTCTTTAGCACTGCTTATTGTGTTAGGCCCACACTCTATATGCACAGTTCCGTTTCTGACGATCGCCTCGCGATTTTGAATAGTAGAACGGACTGCCACTACATTAACATTTCTGTTTAGTTGTCGGCTGAGACTGTTTGCTAGTGCATCTGCAAAAGTAGTACAATAGCCTTTCCAGCCTTGTCCGTCTTCATAGCCAAAAAGCACAGCATCTTTTCTAATACCAACTTTTAAAACTCCTGTTTGCTGAATTTCTTGCAAAACTGTCTGCGCCCAGCTTGCCGAAGGAAACAGCACTGTACATATAATGCTAGATGTTAGAAGTATCAGCTTTAATTGCTTATTCATTATTGTGTATTGCTACCCGAGAACACTACGGGCCAGCTATTTGTGTAATACTTTACCAACACTACCTCAGCTTTGCCAGCGACAAATAGTGATAAATAGTGATAAAAAGTAGCAACATCTGCTCTAGTGTGCTAAAATCTATCCACAGAAAGGTGCAAGGACGAGCAAAATTCCATGCACCCTAAGATCGCAACCTCAACTCGGACACTACCTTTAAGAGGATTTAACCCATGACTGTGGATGAAGCTCTCGCCATTGTCGAAACAGTCCTAGAGAATGACGAACAGTTAAACGACGTGCAAGAGCTAATCTTCAAACAGTGCTGGGAAGGCAGACAGTCTTATGAGGAAATTGCTAAATTTTCTAAATATGATGATGAATATATTAAAGCCGCTGGCTATAAACTCTGGAAGTTACTCTCAGACGCTTTTGACGAAAAAGTAAAAAAAAGTAATATTAAAGCAGTTATCAAACGATACTTGCGGCGACATCAAGTGACTTTACATCGAACTCAAGTTATTGGAGTTAATCTCAGCGGTGCTGACTTAAGCGGAGCTAAACTATCATTCGCAAACTTAAGTGAATCAGATTCATCAGCAGATTTACACGGTGCGATTCTATCTGATTATCATACAGTATCAGATGAAATTATCAAGGCTGAAGAGGCACATAACCAGGGAATTTTGTCGAGCATAAGAGAACGCATTTATCACTGGAATGATTTGCGCTTTCACAGCCCAGAACAAGTGAAAATTGCCGAAGCACTCGATCGCACTTCCGCCCTCTTTTTCCCCAACTCGAAAGCCCGCCTCACAACACCCTCCGGCCGACAAAACCAAGAACCCGATTTCCTCATCTTCCACCAAGGCAAATGGGGTATTCTGGAAATATCGCATCCCGATACAGAAAAAGATGAAACGCGCGATCGCCTGTTTGCATCTCACGGTATCAGCATCATCCACTACTGCGACGCTAACAGATGCACAGAAGAACCCGATCGCATTGTACAAGAGTTTTTAGACATATTGAGTCAGGCCTAGGGCGATCGTATTTAGTTAAGACCTATCATTGTATCGATCGGCGATCGAACACATCTTATGAGCTCCTTAAACTTCTTCATCAAGATTAGACAAAATATCTTCCAAATCCCTAGCACCATGCAAAACACGGAGAACCTCCACCCGATCGTCTTGAATCCGGTAAAAAATTAGATAATCTTGAAAATCCTTAATTCGCCACTGACGAATCTCCCCCATCCCAGAAGAGACCAATCGCACGACTTTTCCCATTCCCGGTATTGTGGCTAATTGGGCAAAAGAGGCTTCGGCTAACTCCAGAAATTGCTCCGCAGCACGAGCATTTCCATTGACCAGAATATAGTTTGCCTGTTGTCTGAGATCCTGTGTGGCACGATTTTTGACAATTAATCGATCGCTCGTACTGGTTGTGAATCGCCACCCAAAACCGATGCGCGCAAATTCTGCCAGTACGCAGCCGTAACGGGTTCTCCATCCGAGTCTAAACCCTCTTGCAGTAAACCTTCTAGTTTGGCTTGTGCGTGTTTTCGCTGACGATCTTGCTGCACCAAATCTAGAAAATACTCTACCGCACTGGCATAAGCCCCTGCCTGAATTTGACCCTCAATATAGGTTTGCAGCTCTTCTGGTATGGCAAGAATAACGTTCATCGTCAACACAGATTTAGGATATCTATCATTGTATCGATCGGCGATCGGGCAGCACCATAAAAATTAAAATTTGCAGCTTGAACATCGGTATAAAGTTAAACACCCGATCGCATTGTCGAAGAGTTTTTAGAGATTCTCAGTCAGGGATAGGGCGAGAGGTTTTTTCGTAAGGGCGATCGCATAGGGCCGAGAAACCGGGTTTTTTACCGAATTTGCGGGCTGCAACGAAATTTTCGTCAAAAAACCCGGTTTCTGAGTCTGCGTGCGTAAGTCTATAAGGGCGATCGCACTCCGTAACAAAGTAGATTTAACCTTGACAAATTACTCGATTTGTGATATGCACCAGTGGTGGAAATTTTTAAGGGCGATCGGGCTCTACTTCTGCAAAACGGGCGATCGCGATCGAGCCTAACTCATTCCCCAGCAGCCTCAGCCGACCCAGCGAATCTATCCGCTACAGCTTTGCCAATTAGCGCCACCTGACTCAGAGGCAAAAACTGAATTTTTTTGACAATATCGTTAATTTCTGGTGCTTGCGAGACTGGATTTCCATCCAAAAAGCTGAGAAACTGTTCCAGGGTATAGCCGGCTCTGGCTGCAATCTTAGCCAAGTTTTCAGTATCGGGAACCGTATCGCCCCTTTCCCACAATTGCACGGCAGTCGCAGAAACCCCCAAAAGCTTGCCAAACCCTCGCTGACTCATTGTTCCCCGGGCCGTTTTGATGATTTCACTAAGTTTTTCTCTGTTTTGGATGTTCACAACTTAAAAGGTACTCGATCGTATCTACCAGTCTACTTACCAACTGATACATCAACTATATTTCCCAGACGACTCAGCCGCCGCCGCGAGTCTATCCATCACGGCTCTACCAACCACGGCTAACTCACTAATTGGTATACATTGAATTTTCTTAAGCAGATCGTTAGTATCTACGGGTTCACGCATGGGCTTGCCTTCCAGATGAGCGAGCAGCTCTTCAAGCGTAAACCCCGCCCTCACAGCAATCTGAGCCAAATTCTCTGTATCTGGGATGCTCTGACCTTTTTCCCACAACTGAACCGCAGTCGCAGAGACGCCCAGAAGCTTGCCGAATGCTCGCTGACTCATCGAACCGCGAGCTAGTTTGACAATCTCGATCAATTTTTTCTTAGCTTCTGCGTTCACAACTGCCGTCACTACTTAATCCCACATAACTCAGTTTACTTCCCAACTCCAGAATTTCCCACTTGCAATTCATAATTACACTTGACACACGCGCCGATTGCAAGTAAACTAATAATTACAACTTAATTTTTGATACGCCTAAGGGGTCGCTAAACAAATGGTTCTGAGCTAGGAACCCAACATAAGGGGACAGCCCGATCGAACGTTGAAACAACAGACAGACATCAGGGGAAGTAACAATGACCAAGAGACGCAATCTAAAAACTCACAAGCCCAGCCGCACCCGTCAAAGCCTTACAGCCTCTGGTTGGCTAAAACCCCAGTGCTGGCAAATCTCCAAAACAGAAGCCGCCGAAGCCCTGAAAATGCCCGTCAACCGCATAGTCAAAGTCTACCCCAAACAACATCAAGTAATAGTTGTTTACCTGAACAAGAAAGGGCAAAAATGCAGCTCCTTTTTCAGCTACAGACTATTTGCCAGATGGGAACAGGAGACGATCGCAGCCATAGCCAGTTGTAGAAACCAGCAAACCCTCGCGCCTCTAGAAATCATTGTACAATACGACATCGAACATTTCAAATATCCAGTCCAGAGCGCCGACGCAATTTGGGAAGCCCTACTCAACAATATCTCCCGCGTCACCAGGGAGCTGAGGCTGAGCAAACAATGCGCCTAGCCCCCCACGCACGATTTATCAATTAGTAGAAGCAGCCAACTCAGCCAAACGTTCCTGCTGATCCTGA
The DNA here is from genome assembly GCF_036705795.1 of Microcoleus sp. ARI1-B5. NCBI lineage: Bacteria > Bacillati > Cyanobacteriota > Cyanophyceae > Oscillatoriales > Microcoleaceae > Microcoleus > Microcoleus sp. ARI1-B5. Next base: position 468,515 of record NZ_JAUBVK010000004.1, on the reverse strand, counting down.
GAAATGCAAGTCTGAATAATCCCCTCAATATCCCCCTCCAAAACAGTATTGAGCGAGAAATTCTCCCCCAAACGGTGGTCAGTAGCCCGATTGTCCTTATAGTTGTAAGTGCGAATCTTCTCCGAGCGCGAACCAGTACCAACCTGAGCCAAACGCCGCGACTTCACCTCATCCTGCTGCTCCCGCAACTTCATCTCGTAGAGCTTAGCCCGCAAAATCTGCATCGCCCGCTCCTTATTCTGCAACTGACTGCGCTCCTCAGTACAGAAAATCCGAATCCCAGTCGGCTTGTGAAACAAATCCGCAGCAGTTTCCACCTTGTTCACATTTTGGCCGCCAGCGCCGCCCGATCGAGCCGTACTCATCTCAATATCCTTCGGATCGATGTGAATCTCCACATCATCAACCTCCGGCATCACAGCCACCGTCGCCGTCGAAGTATGAACCCGGCCGCCAGCCTCAGTCACCGGTACGCGCTGCACCCGATGTACCCCAGCCTCAAACTTCAGCTTGCTGTACACGCTGTCGCCTGTAACTTCCAGAATTACCTCTTTAAAGCCGCCCATTTCCGCCAGCGACTCGCTCACCAACTTCACCACCCAGCCTTGAGTTTGAGCGTAACGGGTATACAGCCGCAGCAAATCGCCCGCCCAAATACTAGCCTCATCTCCGCCAGTACCCGCCCGAATTTCCAGCATAATATTCTTGTCATCGTTCGGATCGCGCGGTAGCAGCAACACCTTCAAACGACTTTCCAAATTCTCCAGCTTCGACTCAAGTTCCTCAACTTCGGGCCCAGCGATTTCTTGCATTTCTCGATCGCCCGCAGCTTCCTTGAGAACCTGTCGCGCGCCCGCCAAATCTTCTGTCGTGGTTTTCCACAGAGCAAAAGTATCGACCACTTCCTCCAAGGACGATCGAGCTTTTGCCACCCGTTGAAACTCATAATTATCCCTGGCGACATCTGGGTCAGCCATGCGGCGAGTCAACTCATTAAAAGTTTGCTCTACCGACTTCAATTTATCCAGCAAATAAGATTCAGCCATGTCAAATGTCCTCCGTCAATCGATTTTAGATTTTAGATTTTAGATTTTAGATTTTAGATTTGAAGAGAAGTTGGGATTGAATCGCGATCGAACTCAACTGCCAGCCGTAGCAACTCTTCAATCTAAGTTCTCCAATCCGAGGGCCGATAGATTTTAGATTTTAGATTTTAGAATTGAAGAGAAGTTGGGATTGAATCGCGAGCGAACTCAACTACCAGCCGTAGCAATCTCAAATCTCAAATCCAAAATCCGAGAGCAGTCAGTTAGCAGTAGAAAAAAACTACTCCCAACCGACTGCGGACAAATGACAATCCGGCTACTTCTTCTTTTTGCCTTTACCAGCAGGCTTAGCATCTGCTTTCGGATCTTCCATCTTCAGAGGCCCAGAGGAAGCATCAGCCTTGGGCATTTCTACCTCCGTCATGCCATATTTCCGCATAAAGCGTTCCACACGACCTTCAGTATCAATAATCTTCTGAGTGCCAGTATAAAAAGGATGATTTCCCGACCAGACATCAACTTGAAGCTTTGGTCTAGTCGAACCAACAGTCATCACAAGTTCCCCGTTGCAATAAACCTGAGCTTCGGGATACCACTCAGGGTGAATGCCATCTTTCGCCATTTTTTTTACTCTCTAATTTTTGACTTTACAACCATTTTAGCTGTCATCGGACTTACGTACCAACAACAGCCGTACTTTTGCCATATCTGCTTGGAAAACCAGAATCAGGAACCTGAAAAACACCTTGAAAAAAGGAGGATGGAAGCTAGAAAATTTTTCTTTCTTCCCTCGAACCTCTGCCCTCTCCCCTCTTCCCTTTTCCTTCTCTTAGCAAATATTTAGGGTTTAAAACCTCCACTCCAGGAAGCCGAATTGTTTTGAAAACTAGGCTATGGCTTAGCGGAGAGTTAAATCCCCGTCTTAAAAACCTCAACTGTCAACTGTCCCAGGTCAACTGTCAACTGTTTAACGTTTCGAGTATTGAGGAGCCTTGCGAGCTTTCCGCAAACCGTACTTTTTCCGTTCTTTTGCCCGCGGGTCGCGAGTCAAATAGCCCTCAGTCTTCAGAGGTTTCCGGTTGTCCGGGTCTAATTGACAAAGTGCTCTAGCGACACCCAAGCGAATCGAGTCAGCCTGACCTGTCAAGCCGCCGCCTTCGACTTTGACCAAAATGTCATACTCATTTTCCAGGCCCAAAGTTTCCAGAGGGGCTTTAGCGAGTGCCAAATAAGTAGGGTTGAATTGCAGGTACAAATCACCTTCTTTACCGTTGACAGTCAGTATGCCAGTGCCGGGAACCAAACGTACCCGCGCTACGGAACACTTGCGGCGACCGGTACCCCAGTACACGGCGCGGCCGGATGTATCTGTTGCTTGCATTACTCATTTCCTCCCGGAATCGTGTGAACAATTAACTCTTCTGGTTTTTGAGCTTGGTGCGGGTGGTTGGGGCCAGCGTACACCTTCAGCTTCGTAAACAGTTGTCTGCCCAGAGAAGTGTGAGGCAGCATTCCGCGGATAGCTTCTTCGACAATTCTTTCGGGCAAACGTGCTTGCAATTTTGCAAAAGTTTCTGTTTTCATACCGCCCGGTCTACCAGAGTGGCGGCGGTAGATTTTCTGGGTGCGTTTTTTGCCAGTAACAGCGATTTTGTCAGCATTGATGACAATTACGAAGTCGCCGGTATCCATTGAAGGAGTGTAAGTGGGTTTGTGTTTACCCCGGAGGTACATGGCAACTTCAGTTGCCAGACGGCCCAGCCGCTGGTCGGCGGCATCGACCACGTACCACTTGTGCTCTAGGGAGTCTTGAGTAGGGACGTAAGTTTTGTTCATTGTTAGTTGTTAGTTGTCAGTTGTCAGTTGTTAGTTGTCAGTTGTCAGTTGTCAGTTGTCAGTTTTTAATTGTTAGTTGTCGTTAGTTTTTTATGAGTAGTTACCTAATGACTAATGACTCATGACTGATGACTCATGACTGATGACTAATTTTGGCTGAGTGTCGTACCAGACATCTAGGGGAAAGGGAAATTCACAATAGCCAACCCGCAGCAGGCACAAACCTTGAGCGGGAGCGGCATATTTTACCATTTCTCGGCGTTCGTTGACCCAGATATCTGTGAAATTGTCGATCGCCCTTTCCCCCTGACCCACCTGCACCAGCAACCCCACCAGCAGCCGCATCATCCCGTACAGAAACCCGCTCGCCTGAACCTCAATATAAATCAAAGGCCCAGAACGGTGACACTCTGCCGCTTGTACGTCCACCCAGGAATGCGGGCGGGCAGACCCCGCGCGGTGGAAAGCAGCCAAGTGATGCCGCCCGATTAGCGGTGTCAAAGCTGCCTGAATCAAAGATTCATCCACAGGCGCCCGGTAGCAGTGCCAAGCAAAAGGACGCACAAACAAATTAGGAATCGGGTCTGTATAGAGGGTGTAGCGATAGCGCCGCCAACTGGCTGAGAACCGAGCGTGCCAGGTAGGTTCCACCTTTGCCGAAGCTCGAATTAAAATATCTTTTGCCAGTCGAGAGTTGAGAACGCTTGCCCAGCGGTGAGCCGGAATTGGGCCGCAGGCGTCAAAATGGGCTACTTGAGCAGCGGCGTGAACTCCCGCATCAGTTCTCCCGGCAGCGTGCAGCGTTACCGGGCGTTGCAGGACAGTCGATATTGCTGTTTCAATTTCTTCTTGTACTGTACGCTGGTTCGGCTGTCGCTGCCAACCGTGAAAGTTAGTGCCGAGGTATTGGATTACCAGAGCAACGCGCTGTGTCGATCGGGCATTTTCGATTGGGGATTTTGGATTGTCAGTCATAAATCAAAAATCTCCAACCCAAAATAGAATTAAACCAGTTCAACGATCGCCATTTCGGAATTGTCTCCTTGGCGGGGGACAGTTCGCACTACGCGGGTGTAGCCCCCGTTGCGCGAGCCGTACCGTTCTTGGGCTGCTTCAAACAAGGCGTGTACTAACTGTTTGTCGTAGATAAAGCCCATAGCTTGCCGGCGAGCGGCCAATGAGCCCTCTTTGGCCAGGGTAATCATTCTGTCCGCCTCTGGGCGCAGCGCTTTGGCGCGGGCGAGAGTGGTAGTAATTTTACCGTGGCGGATTAATTCGGTGGTCAGCGAGCGCAGCAGGGCGCGGCGCTGGTCAGCCGGTTTGTTGAGTTGGGGAACGCGACAGCGGTGACGCATGGCAGTTGGTAATTGGTAATTGGTAATTGGGCGCCCGGATAGATAGTCTGCGAACTCGGGGGGTGAATTCTTGGTTCTGAAGCACTCACGCACTGAAAATGCAGATTTTTTTTACCCGTTACCCGTTGATTAACTTTTAGCTGATTTTTCCTGTGGCAAGGTTATGCCCAAGCGTTTTTGTAAAGCTTCAATCACTTCTTCTGCGGACTTCTGCCCGAAGTTCTTAATCTCGAGCAAGTCTTCTTGGGTATAATCCAATAAGTCTGCAACTGAGTTGATCTGAGCCCGCTTGAGACAGTTGTAAGCCCGGACTGACAACTGCAATTCTTCGATCGGAATTTGGCTCGTAGGATCGGCCTCACCTGGATACTCGGGTTTGAGAGAATCTTGGGTGATGTCTTTGAGAGGTGCAAATAAATCTACCAGGATGTGGGCAGATTGACTCAGAGCTTCTTGAGGAGTCACGCTGCCATCAGTCCAGATTTCCATAACCAGCCGGTCTTTCTCAGCACTGCCACCGAGCCGAGCATCTTCCACGCTGTAGTTGACTCTGCGAATCGGCATAAAGATGGCGTCAATTTGGAGAAAATCCAAAGCCGACCCATCATCGCGACTGCGGTCTACTGCTCGATATCCGATGCCTTTTTCAATTCTGAATTCCATTTCCAGAACAGATCCCGGTGAGAGAGTCGCAATGTACTGCGATTTATCGATCAATTCCACCTCTGAGGGCAAATCGAATCGATCGGCAGTAACTGTGACTGGCCCCTCAATCCGCAACCTACCGATTTGCGGCTGCTGGGAATGAGTTTTGAGAACAACCTCTTTCATGTTCAGGAGAATTTCCAGAACGTCCTCACGTACCCCTTCGATCGTGGCAAATTCGTGATTGACGCCCGCGATGCGGACTGAAGTTACTGCTGTTCCTTCCAAATTTGACAGCAGAACTCGCCGGAGCGCATTCCCAACAGTTGTTCCCTGACCGCGATCGAGCGGTTCCAGGACAAATTTTCCGTACTGACTGCGGTCTTTGTCAGTGTTAGACTCTATACATTCAATTTGAAACTGCGCCACGGAGTGACCTCCCTTTTCCACTTTGGATTTTTGATTTTGGATTTTAGATTGCAGAGCATACCCCTGAACGGATTTCGGATTTTGGATGGACGGGGCAACAGTTAGAACCATGATTTTTTTGACTTTAAGCAGTTAGCCATTATCCAAAATCTAAAATCTAAAATCTCAAATCGTTTTAGACTCTACGCCGCTTGGGAGGGCGACAGCCGTTGTGAGGAATTGGAGTAACATCTCTAATCAGGGTAATTTCCAGTCCCGCCCCTTGCAGCGCCCGAATTGCAGTTTCTCGACCTGCTCCGGGTCCGCTCACCATTACTTCTATTTGGCGCATTCCCTGGTCGTTGGCTCTGCGGGCTGCACTTTCTGCTGCTGTTTGAGCTGCAAAGGGAGTCCCCTTCTTAGCTCCTTTGAAACCGCTGGAACCTGCTGATGCCCAGGATATTACTTCGCCATTTAGGTCGGTAATAGTCACGATCGTGTTGTTAAAGGTAGACTGGATGTAGCCTACCCCATTCGGTACGTTGCGCTTCTGCTTTTTTGCACCAGATTTCTTGCCTGTTTGTTGTCGTGGCGGCATATTAGTCTCTTTATCGTTTTCATTGAATTACTCTCCCCAAAGGCGGGGAAACAGTCGGCAGGAACATAAATTTCCTGCAAACTGCTGTTATTTCTTGGACGGTGCTTTTTTCTTGCCCGCCACTGTACGGCGGACGCCGCGACGGGTTCTGGCGTTGGTACGGGTTCGCTGACCCCGCACCGGCAGACCCAAACGGTGACGGCGACCGCGATAAGTCCCGATATCCATCAGGCGCTTGATGTTCATTGACTCCCAGCGCCGGAGGTCTCCTTCGATTTGGTAGGTGCTTTCTACGTGAGCCCGCAGAGCAGTCACGTCGGCTTCTGATAAATCCTTGACGCGAGTGTCAGGATTTACGCCTGTTGCAGCGATAATTTTTTGGGCCCGCGACAGGCCTATTCCGTAAATGTATGTCAGACCTATTTCGACGCGCTTATCGCGTGGAAGGTCTACACCGGCAATCCGTGCCACACTTTTTGTCTCCCTAGTTTTCCTGTTTGGCTACAATGTTGAATTAGGCGGCACCTGCGTGCATTGCCCAATCTTCCTGTTTTCTAACCTTGGCGCTGTTTGTGTTTCGGGTTAGTGCATATCACCATCACTCGACCGCGACGGCGGATGACGCGACATTTCTCACAAATTTTTTTGACAGATGCTCGAACTTTCATCTTTCTTCCTGCCTGGAGAACCCCGCTCTACCGGAGAGCAGGCACGTTGGGACTGCCCGGAGAGCGGTGGGAGGAGAGGCTGGGCAAGGTGTAGGCCTCTCCTCGATTAAATTGTATAAAGTGCGGGTTGTTTTATGAAGGAGCCCGCTTGCACCCACTCCCATTGCTGGGGTAAAGTTCGCCTGCACAAAAATGTTGGCGATCGATACTTAGGCGGCGTAGCAATGACTTAACCCGGTACGTCGCTGGGTTGTTGACTCCCTTCTCGGCAACACTACAAACGTAGCATTATAGCATAAATTTGACGCTTTTTACCAAATTCTCTCTAATTAAACTTAGAATTAGTTTTTAGAAAGTTTTATCTAAGCCTATTTTTTGCGAAGGCGATAAGTAATCCGGCCTTTGGTCAAGTCGTAGGGAGTTAATTCGACTTTGACGCGATCGCCAGGCAGAATTTTGATGTAGTTGCGGCGGATCTTGCCGGAAATGTGAGCTAGCACGTTAAACCCATTATCTAGGTCAACGCGAAACATCGCATTGGGCAGGGATTCCGTCACTGTCCCTTCCATTTCAATTAAATCTTGCTTAGACAATTTGGTATTTACCTCAACTCTACATTTGATTAACTAGGAGTGTCCCGCTGCGCAGCCTCAAAACCTATTTACAAAGTAGGGGTCAAACGGGAACGGGGGGAAGAATTCGGGCGACTCGATCGACTTCTCGACTCAATTAACCGCTCGCTTCAGCTTTACTTGAGTAAAGTTGTGGCAATTAGTATCGAGTTCAATCCGGTTTCTAGCAACCCTCACAAAACCCGATCGCACAAAAAGCTCCTAGTTAACATATCTTAGCAAAAGCTGGTGAGTAACAAGCTGTATTGAGAGGGTTCAAGAGTCGCCCGATAGAGCTTGTTGCAGTTCTGCGGTGATTAATTCCATGTCGCGATCGCCATCAACCGCAACTAGCTGTTGGCGGGCTCTGTAAAAATCAATCAAAGGCTCAGTTTGCTCGCGATAAACTTGCAACCGGCGGCGGATCGTCTCCTCATTGTCATCCTGGCGGCCCCGCGACAGCAGGCGAGCCACCAAAATGTCGTCAGGCACGTCCAAATTGACAGCTCTGAGAGCGCAGTCCTTACCAGACGTAGTTCCCTCAACACAGCTAACATCACAGAGCAGTTTGTCAAAAAACGCTGCCTGTGGCACAGTGCGGGGAAAGCCGTCCAGAATCCAGCCTGCACTAGCATCTGGTTCATTCATGCGCTCTTGTACGATATCCATCAATAACTCGTCGGGAACCAACTCACCAGCATCCATGTAGGCTTTCGCCTTTAGACCCAAGGCAGTTTTGGCAACCACGCAGGCGCGCAGGATATCGCCCGTAGAAATGTGGGGTATTTTCCAGAGAGCGGCTAATATCTGAGCCTGAGTTCCTTTTCCCGCCCCTGGAGGCCCCATAAAAATCAATTGCATTGCGATTACTTCACCATTCCTTCATATCGCTGGGAGATGACGTAAGTTTGAATTTGCTTGGCAGTTTCGATCGCCACACCTACTAGAATCAGTAAGGAAGTTGCGCCAAACCCTCTAAAAGTTTGCACGCCGATCGCGCTTTCTACAGCAGTTGGTACAATGGCCACCAGACCGAGAAATATCGCTCCCAAGAAAGTCAAACGGTTCAAAACCTTCTCCACATAATCGCTGGTTTTCTGACCCGGACGAATCCCAGGAATACTGGCGCCCATTTTCTTCAAGTTCTGAGACATATCTACGGGGTTGACAATCAACGAAGCGTAGAAATAGCTGAAGAACAGAATCAAAGTCAGATAAAACAGCGCGTAAGCCCAAGGCGCCGGCCCGTTGGGACTCAAAACATTAGCAACCTGAACCAAAAACGGGCTATTGAGAGACTGAGCGAGGAAAGAAGGCACAATCAACACCGAAGATGCAAAAATAATCGGCATCACTCCGCCTTGATTCAAGCGCAGGGGCAGATAGCTGCGGCTTTCCCGATAAACTTTGCGACCGACTTGGCGGCGGGCCGAAATAATCGGAATGCGGCGAGTACCTTCCTGAACAAAAACAATCCCGACAATCGTCACCAAAAAGACCAGCAGCAGAACTACTACGCGGCCGACAACTTGCGTGTCGCCACTTTGAGCCAATTCAAAAGTTTGTCCCAAAGAACGCGGCAAAACCGACACAATGTTGATAAAGATCAGCAGCGACGCTCCGTTCCCGATGCCTCGTTCCGTCACCAATTCCGAGAGCCACATCACAAACATCGATCCGGCAGTCAGGGCCAAAGCGGTTTGTGCTATGAATAAAGGCGCTGGAGATTGAGCAAAAGGGCTGACCCAAATCGCAATGCCAATGCTTTGCAGAATAGCCCAGCCCAAAGAAACGTACCGAGTAATTTGAGAAATCTTGCGCCGCCCTGCTTCTCCTTCATTTTTCTGCAAGTCTTCTAAACTTGGCAGAGCCGCAGTTAGAAGTTGCACGATAATTGAAGCATTAATGTAGGGCAAAATCCCCAGCGCGAAAATCCCCAAAGCTGAGAGACCGCCTCCTGAAAACAAGTCCAGAAAGCCAATTAAAGGGCTATTTTGGACGTTTTGGGCAAAGGCGGCGCGATCGATGCCGGGGACTGGCAAGTGAACACCCAGGCGCACTAAAATCAATAAGCCAATGGTGACGAGGATGCGGCCCCGCAAACCAGCAGCTTGAGCCATCTGCATGAACGTCTCTTGTGCAGTTGGCGCTTTCTCTTTACTAACGTCCATAGTTACGATTTGGGATTTTAGATTTGGGATTTTCGACTAAATCATTTTCTGATAGCAAGAAGAGAGGATTTGAGATTTGGACATACTCTCAAACCTCAAATCTTCACGCAACTAATTCGCAACTTCCGCCGGCGGCTTCAATTTTGGTGCGAGCACCTGCGGTAAAAGCCTTGGCGCGCACTTGCAGAGCCACATTCAGTTCGCCATCTCCTAAGATTTTCAGCGGCCCATTGTCACTATTGACAATTTTTGCTTCCATCAAAGAGGAGAGAGTAACTTCTGTGTTTGCTGGCAGCGATGCTAATTTACTTACATTAATGGTAGTGTACTCTTTCCGGTTCACTAGAGGGAAGCTTTTCAGCTTGGGCAGGCGGCGGTAGAGGGGATTTTGACCGCCTTCAAAACCGGGTCTAGTGCCGCTACCGGCTCTAGATTTTTGACCGCGCATCCCTTTGCCGGAGCTCGCGCCTTGACCGGCAGAAATACCTCTGCCCAAGCGTCGGGGGCGCTTTTGGGAGCCTGCTTTGGGTCGGGCGTCTTGCAATCTCATAGTTTTAGTAATTGGTAATTGGTAATTGACAGTTGACAGTTGACAGTTGAGAGTTGACAGTTCGTGGAAGATTAAACAAAGAAACTGGTAAGAAGTAACAGACAGCTCAAAGTTGAAAAAACAGGTAATTGCGATCGCTCAACTGTAAACTGTCATAGCTTTGATTCAAGACTCAATATTTAACACCCAAAACTGACTGTTTCCCGTTCCCTCTGCCCTAACCGTAGAGGTTTTCTACTGGAATTCCGCGTTCTTGAGCCACTTCGGACAAGGTGCGGAGGGTGGAGAGGGCGTTGACTGCTGCTCGGGCGTTGTTTAAGGGATTTCCGGAACCTAGCTGTTTGGCTAAGATGTTGCGGACTCCTGCTAGTTCGAGAACAGTTCGCACTGCTCCCCCTGCAATTACCCCGGTTCCCGGAGCGGCCGGACGCATCATTACTTTGGCTCCGCCACCGTCACCGTTGATGGGGTGAGGGATGGAGTTTGATTTGGTGAGGGGAACTTCAATTAGGTGCTTTTTGCCGTCAGCGACGCCTTTTTTAACGGCACCGATTACGTCGCTAGCTTTGCCGACTCCCACTCCAACTTGACCGCGTTCGTTGCCGATAATGACTATGGCGCGGAAGCTGAGTTTTTTACCGCCTTTAACTACTTTGGTAACGCGACGAATCTGAACAACCCGTTCTTGCCATTCGGATTCTTTTTCGCGCCCTTTGTTGTTATTGCTTTTTTTCTTGTTGCGCTGTTCTTTTTGTTCTGCCATAGTTTTGTCTTGTGGGAATTGAAGATTGCTAACTGGTTGTTGGCAAGTAGAAATTAACAATTAGGAATTCAGAATTTTGTTGTCGGTTTTTTCTTCCTTCTTCCTTCTGTCATAGATAGCTAAAACTTGCTTCCTTCTATCCGTTACATCCGTTTCACAATCCGTTGCCGAACTTCCTTCTTCCTAAAAGTCTAACCCGGCTTCGCGAGCTGCATCTGCGAGGGCTTTGACGCGACCGTGATAGAGGTTGCCTCCGCGATCGAATACGACTTTAGCTATGCCAGCGCTGGAGCAGCGTTTGGCAATCAACTGACCGACTTGGACGCTCGCGGAGCAGTTGCCGCCAGAAGTGAGATTTGACTTCAATTCTGGATCGAGGGTTGACGCAGCAGCCAAAGTGTGCTGTGCCGTGTCGTCGATTACTTGAGCGTAGATGTGGTTTTCCGATCGAAATACCGCTAATCTGGGACGTTCGGCGGTGCCGAATACCTTGCGCCGCACGCGGCGGTGTCTGCGGTGAACTGATTCCTTGCGAGTAAGCTTCATTGTTACTTCTTACCTGTTTTGCCTGTTTTACCAGCTTTGCGCCGGACGACTTCGCCGCTGTAGCGAATGCCTTTGCCCTTGTAGACTTCGGGCGGACGCACCGCGCGGATGCGGGCTGCTGTGTTGCCTACGAGTTCTTTGTCAATGCCGGAGACAATGACGTTGGTGTTGCCTTCAACTGCCATTGTGATGCCTTCTGGAGGAGGCATTTCCACCGGCTTGCTGTAACCGACGTTTAAAATTAGGTTCCGTCCTTGAACCTGTGCCCGATAACCTGTGCCGATAATTTCCAGGCGCCGCTGAAAGCCTTGGGATACACCTTCGACCATGTTGGCGACTAGGGTGCGACAGAGGCCGTGCAGTTGTCTGGCGACGCGAGATTCGTCTCGGCGGGTAACGAGTAAAGTCTCGCCTTCGAGTCCCATGAGGATTTCGGCGGGGATTACTCGGGAAAGTTCACCTTTAGGGCCTTTGACGGCTACATTTTGACCGTCTAGGGTGATGGTTACTTTACTGGGAATGCTAATCGGACGCTTGCCAATTCGCGACATAGTTTTTGATTTTTTGTCAGTTGGTAATTGGTAATTGGTAATTGGTAATTGGTAATTGGTAATTGGTAATTGGTTTTCCCAAATTCAGCATTCAGAAGAATTGAGACAATCTATGAATTTACATTTTTAAATTCTTCATCCCGATTACCGATTGCCGATTACCGATTACCAAACATAACAAAGCACTTCACCGCCCAAACCTTGGCGTCGGGCTTCTCTATCGGTCATAATGCCGCTGGAGGTGGAGATAATGGCAATGCCAATTCCGCCTAATACTCTCGGCAGTTCTTTGCGGTTCGAGTAAACGCGAAGTCCTGGTTTGCTGACTCGCTTAAGTGCCGTGATAATGGGCTTGCGAGTTTTACCTTTGTACTTTAGAGAAAGCACTAAATGTCTCTTGATGCCTTCTGGTTCTGCTTCTTCAAATTCGCCGATGAAGCCTTCATTCTTTAGAACTTGGGCGATACTGCGGGTCATTTTTGTAGCTGGAATTTGCGTTGTTTGGTGGCGCGCCATGCAAGAATTGCGAATGCGCGTCAACATATCTGCTATGGTATCGTTAGCTGCCATCTTTTGCTTCTTACTCTAGTGCTTAGTTGTCCCGGAACGGCATTCCCATTTCTTTAAGCAAAGCGCGTCCTTCTTCGTCGGTGTTTGCTGTGGTGATAATTGAAATGTCCATGCCTCGAATTTGATCGATGCGGTCATATTCTATTTCTGGAAAGATTAGCTGTTCTCTCAGACCCAAGCTGTAGTTGCCGCGCCCGTCAAAGCTTTTGGGGCTGATGCCGCGGAAGTCGCGGATGCGGGGGAGTGCGAGGTTGATCAGCCGATCGAGAAAATCGTACATCCGATCGCCGCGCAGCGTCACCATCACGCCGACTGGTACTCCTTTGCGGATTTTGAAGCCTGCGATCGCTTTTTTCGCCCGCGTCACCACCGGTTTTTGCCCGGTGATGATAGCAATTTCGTTAAGCGACGAATCCAGTGCCTTAGCATTTTGAGAAGCTTCTCCCAAACCGCGGTTCACGGTAACTTTGACGAGTTTTGGAACCTGATGGATATTAGTATATTTAAACTGATCCATCAGTTGGGGAACGATTTTTCCTTGATAAAGAACTTTGAGTTTGTCCGGCATAGTTTTTGTGTTTCGTTAACTGTCCCTGGGCTTGGTCAGGGAATTGTTCTTTGTCAGTTGACAGTTGACCTGTGACAGTTGACAGTTGTCACTTGACTGTTGACTGTTGACTGTTGTCAGTTGTTAGTTGTCAGTTAAGGACTGATGACTGATGACTGATGACTAATGACTAATGACTAATTATCGAGGATTTCTCCGGTTTTTTTGAGCTGTCGGAGTTTGCGGCCATCTTCGCTAAATGTATAGCAGACGCGGCTGGCGACTTTCTCTTTTTCGGAATAGTGCATGACATTTGAGCTGTGAATGGGAGCCTCAAACGTGACTATTTTCCCGGATTCTCCCTCTTGCTGGGGCTTGACGTGCTTGGTTCTGATGTTTACGCCTTTAACAATTACTTTGCTGACTTTAGGATATGTCTTTAAGATTTCTCCGACTTTTCCTTTCTCTTTGCCAGTAATTATTTGCACGGTGTCGCCTGCTTTGACGTGCATCCTGTAGCGCTGCGGTTCGCTAGTTGCTTTACCCTTTTTTCCGTACATTTTAAAGTACCTCCGGGGCTAAGGAAACGATTTTAGTAAAGTTTTTGTCGCGCAGTTCGCGGGCGACTGGGCCGAAGACGCGAGTACCTTTCGGGTTGCCTTCGGGATTGATAATCACGGCGGCGTTGTCGTCAAAACGAATGCTCATGCCGCTGTCGCGACGCAAGGCTTTGCGGGTTCTGACTATGACGGCTCTGACGACATCTGATTTTTTGACTGCCATATTGGGGATGGCGTCTTTGACGACGGCAATGATGACATCGCCGACTCCGCCGTAGCGGCGGTTGCCGCCTCCCAATACGCGGATGCACATCAGTTTGCGGGCTCCGCTATTGTCGGCGACATTGAGGTATGTCTGGGGTTGAATCATGGTGATTGGGGAAAAGGTAATTTGATGCTTGCTAACTGCTAACTGCTAACTGCTAATTGATGGTTAATCACAGGGTCGATCGATCGAGAAAGCCGATCGCACTTTTTAGCAATTAGAAATTAACTGTTAGCCATTTTTTGCACCGAAAATCTCAGCAACCGTCCAGCGTTTGGTTTTGCTCAGGGGGCGAGTTTCAGTGATGCGGACGCGATCGCCCGATTTGCACTTATTCTCTTCGTCGTGAGCTTTGTACCGCTTGGTGCGGACTACAATTTTGCCGTATTTGGTGTGGGAAGAGCGGTTTTCGATCGCTACCACGACGGTTTTATCCATCTTGTCGCTGACTACTACGCCAACTCGTTCTTTAACTGCCATAGCTACCTATCTTTATTGTGCAATTGAGTTTTTTTGAGCTGCTGTGCGAGCCTCGGCTGCTGCTCGCTACTCGCTGACTGCGGTTGGAGCCTCGGCTGCTGCTGATTCCGGTGCGGCTTTTGCAGCCGTAGCTTGTGCGTCAGCAGCGATTTGGCGCTCGCGTTCAACTGTCATTAATTGAGCCAGCCGGTGTTTGGCGTGCTTGAACAGGTGAGGCTTTTCCATGCGGCCGGTAGCTTGCTGGAGCCGCAGTTCCATTAGTTGGCGCTTGACGGCTAAAATTTGCTCTGCTACTGCTGCATCGCTTAATTCTCTAGCTTCTTTAATCTTGGTCAAAGACATAATTGTGTGCTTTATCGTTAGCGGTCTCGTGAAGACAGACTTCTTTCTGATGCTGAAGACCGAAGGAAAGAAAAGTTGTGTGTGCCAGACTTTAAATTGCTGTAGCCGTTTAAATTACTGACGGATGCCGACCTAATTCTACCTTCGATCGCCGCTAGGACGGGCTTTCTTCGCGAGTGATGAACTTGGTTTTAATTGGTAATTTGAAAGATGCCAAACGCATTGCTTCGCGGGCAGTTTCTTCAGCTACACCGCCAATTTCAAACATAACCCGGCCGGGTTTGACGACGGCAACCCAAAACTCAGGTGCGCCTTTACCGGAACCCATCCGGGTTTCTGCAGCGCGCTGGGTGACTGGTTTGTCGGGAAAAATGCGAATCCAGATTTTGCCGCCCCGGCGGATATAGCGGGTCATGGCGCGCCGTCCGGCTTCTATTTGGCGAGAAGTGATCCAGGCGGGTTCGACGGCTTGGAGCGCGAAGTCGCCAAAGCTAACTGTGTTGCCGCGGGTGGAAACACCGCTCATTCGCCCGCGCTGTTGTTTGCGGAATTTTGTTCTTTTAGGGCTTAACATGGCTGTGGAATTCAGTAATTGGTAATCGGTATAGCGGACAGCACGAACTTACTCGCCCGGGAGCTGTCAACTGTCAACTGTCAACTGTCAATTGACTGTTAGCCTTCGTTCGATCGATCTTCAAAGTTCTGGCGGCGGCGCTTGTTTTTGGTGCGGGGCACTGCTGCATTTGGTGCGGCTTCTTGTTCCTGTCCGGGAATAATTTCGCCTTTGAAAACCCAAACTTTAATGCCGAGAATACCGTAGATAGTTTGAGCGGTGCAGTACGAGTAGTCGATGTCGGCCCGCAGCGTGTGCAAGGGGACTCTTCCTTCGCGCGTCCATTCGGTACGGGCAATTTCTGCGCCGTTGAGGCGTCCGCTGACTTGAATTTTGATTCCTTGGATGCCGACTTTTTGGGCGCGGGTAATTGCTTGGCGAACTACTCGGCGGAAGGATACGCGCCGTTCTAGTTGCTGGGCGATGTATTCTGCGATCAGTGTGGCATCGGCGTCTACGCGCTGAACTTCAACGACGTTGATGCGAATTTGGCGGTTGCTGCCGAGTTGCTGCTGCAAACCGACGCGCAAAGTTTCAATTCCGGCTCCGCCGCGGCCTACGACAACACCGGGTCTGGCGGTGAATACTTCTAGGTCGATTTGATCGGCTTTGCGCTCAATTTTGACCGAGGAGATACCTGCATTGCTGAGGGTTTTGCGAACGTACTTGCGAATTTTGTAGTCTTCTTGCAAGAGTTCTGGATAGTTTTTGGCGTCAGCAAACCAGCGAGAGCGGTGCTCTTGGGTAATGCCGAGGCGAAAACCAATTGGATGTATTTTTTGGCCCATAAAAGTTTAGGAGTTAATTGGGAAAAAGGTAATTGGGAAAAAGGTAATTGGTAATTGGTGATTACCGTTTTTTTTCAACTTTAAGCTGTTTGTTACCTATTACGTTTTCCCTGGTTTAGTCTTCTGCGATCGGAGCTACTACTACGGTGATGTGGCAAGTCGGCTTGCGGATTTGGTAGGCGCGACCTTGAGCGCGGGGTCTAAAGCGTTTGAGAACTGGGCCTTGGTCTGCGTAAGCTTGAGATACTACGAGCTTGGCTTTGTCCAATCCTGCGTTGTGTTCGGCGTTGGCTACTGCCGATCGCAAAACTTTGACAATTGGTTCGCAGGCGCGGTAGGGCATGAATTCGAGTAAAATCAGCGCTTCTTGGTAGCTTTTGCCGCGAATTTGGTCGAGGACTCGGCGCACTTTGAAGGGCGATGTCCGGATGTAACGGGCGATCGCCTTAATTTCGGTTGTGGTATCTATAGCCATTTCGATTTGGGTAATTGGTAAATGGTAATTGGGAAAAAGGTAATTGGTAATTGGTAAAAATTTTTTCCTCTTACCTATTACCTGTCACCTAATTAGGCTATCTTTTTGCCTTTTTATCACCACTTTTCGCGTGACCTCTAAAGGTGCGAGTGGGGGAGAATTCTCCGAGTTTGTGACCTACCATTTGGTCGGTTAGGTAGACGGGGACGTGTTGCTTGCCGTTGTGAACTGCGATCGTGTGACCTACCATTTGGGGCAGGATTGTGGAAGATCGCGACCAAGTTTTAATTACTTGTTTTTGGCCTGCGGCGTTGAGTTTTTCGATCTTTGTCATCAGGTGGTCTGCGACAAATGGGCCTTTTTTTAACGATCGAGACATAATTTTGGGAATTGGTAATTGGGAATCGGGCATCGGGCATTGGGCATTGGCCAAACAGGTAATTTGTTATTTCCAATAACCCATTACCCATTACCCATTACCCATTACCCATTACCCATTAAACTAACTTTGTCTGCCGCCCTTGCCGCGCTTGGAAGATTTGCGGCGGCGCCGGACGATTAAAGAGTCGCTGCGCTTGTTTTTGGGTCGAGTTTTGGCACCCAATGCTGGTTTTCCCCAAGGAGTGACAGGCCCCGGACGCCCGATGGGCGCTCTGCCTTCGCCACCGCCGTGCGGGTGGTCTACCGGGTTCATTACGCTACCGCGAACTGTTGGTCTGCGGCCTTTCCAGCGGGTGCGGCCTGCTTTACCGAGGCTGATGTTTCTGGCGTCTGTGTTGCCAACTTGACCGATCGTAGCGTAGCAGTCGGCGCGGACTTTGCGCTGTTCGCCGGATGGCAGTTTGAGGGTGACGTAGCTACCTTCTTTTGCCATTAGCTGAGCGCTGGAGCCTGCGGAACGGACGATTTGTCCGCCTTTTCCGGGTACTAGCTCGACGTTGTGGATGCTGGTACCGAGGGGAATGTTCTTCAGGGGTAGGGCGTTGCCGATTTCGATCGGCGCGTCTGGGCCTGAGACAATTACTGTACCGACGTTTAAGTTGAGCGGGTGCAGGATGTACCGTTTTTCGCCGTCTTTGTAGAACAGGAGGGCAATGCGGGCGTTGCGGTTGGGGTCGTATTCGATCGCCTTGACAGTAGCAGGAATGCTGTGTTTGTCGCGGCGGAAGTCAATGTCTCTATACAGCCGTTTGTGACCGCCTCCCCGGTGGCGGCAGGTGATGACGCCTCGGTTGTTGCGGCCTTGTTTGGTGTGCTTGTTGTTGGTTAGAGACTTTTCAGGCTCTGACTTGGTAATTTCAGCGAAGTCCGAGACTGTTTGCTCTCGGGTGCTGGAGGTATAAGGTCGGTAAGAACGGATGCCCATAATCGATCGATTTTAGATTTTAGATTTTGGATTTTGGATTTGACGTTGATCGATTTTAGATTTTAGGTTTAAGATTGGAAATCTTTGGTTAACTTGCGATTTTTCTAGTTCTAGAATTTGCGACTGTTAACCGCAATCTAAAATCTAAAATCTAAAATCCAAAATCGTCTAGACTTCTGGGAACAGGAGTTTGCGGATCGAGTCTCCGTCGGTCAGAGTTACTGTTGCTCGCTTGTAACAAGGTTTAAAGCCGACGAATTTACCAACTCGGCGCTTTTTGCGCGGCGGGTTTTGGGTGTTGACGCCGATGACTTTAACCTTAAATAGCTCTTCGATTGCAGCTTTGATTTGAGGCTTTGTCGCTTTGGGGGCTACGTCGAATGTGAATTGATTTAATTCCATCATTCGGGTAGCTTTCTCGGTGAGAATCGGACGCTGGATCAAATCTGCGTAGTCGCGGGGGTCGATTTTACTCACCGTAAATCTCCTGAATTTTTGCTATGGCTGTAGAGGTGACGATAATTTTGTCAGCCGCGAGAACGTCGTAAACATTCAGGGAAGTTGCCAAGATGACGTTTACTAATTCGATGTTGCGTCCTGACAAGTAGACGTTGAGCTGCGGTTCTGGCAAGATTAACAGAACTTTTGTATCGGGTTCGATGCCCCAACGGGCGATCGCACTCAGCAATTCTTTGCTTTTCGGTCTCGGAAATTGCTCTGCAAATTCTTCAACCACGATCAAGTCTTCGGTGCGGCTTTGGAATGCTGTCCGCAGAGCGAGACGGCGTTCCTTTTTGTTCATCTTGACTTCAAAGTCTCTCGGTTTTGGCCCGAAGATGACGCCGCCGCCCCGCCACAGCGGAGAACGGATAGAACCTGCTCTGGCTCGGCCGGTGCCTTTTTGACGCCAGGGTTTGCGGCCGCCGCCTCTAACTTCCGATCGAGTTTTGGTGGAAGCATTTCCTTGACGGGCGTTATTCAGTTGTCGCGTCAATGCTCTGTGAACGATGTGAGACGCATTTTCTTCTTTGGCTACGCGCAGTTCTAAAGTTGTTTCCCCAACTTCTTCGCCTTGCCAATTTCGCACTACACAGTTAACCATATCTTTTGTCCTTTGTCGCTTTGTGTTTGTTGTCTGTTTTTAGTTATCTGTTGTCTGTTTTTAGTTATCTGTTGTCTGTTGTCTGTTATTAGCTCTTAGTTTTTAGCTTTTAGTTTTCAGCTTTTAGTTCTTAGTTATTGCTGACTATTAACCGCCAACTCATGACTAATGACTAATGACTAATGACGGCAGGACTACTGACTACTGACTACTGACTACCGACTAACGTCCTACTTTTTTCTCAGGTACAACATTGACTAAGGCGCCAGCTTTGCCGGGAACTGCTCCCTTGATCAGCAACAAATTCTGCTCTGTATCCACCCGGACAATTGTGAGTTTGCGGACGGTGACTTGAACGTTGCCCAGCCGTCCTGCCATTCTTTTACCGGGATAGACGCGGCCGGGAGTTGTTCCAGGCCCGATCGATCCGGGTTCGCGGTGATTTTTGGAACCGTGAGACATGGGGCCTCGTTTGAAGTTGTGGCGCTTTTGAAAGCCTGCAAAACCTTTACCGATGCTCGTACCGATGACATCTACTATTTGTCCCGGTGCAAACAAATCGGCTTTTACCTGTTGGCCTAATTCAAAGGAACTGGTATCTTCCAAGCGGTATTCCTGCAAGTGGCGCACTGGTGTCGCCCCCGACTTGGCAAGGTGTCCCAATTCTGGCTTGTTGAGAGCCTTCGGCTTGACATCGGCGTATCCGACTTGAACGGCCCCGTAGCCGTCAGTTTGTTTTGTTTTAATTTGAGTTACTGTACAAGGCCCTGCTTGTATGACGGTGACGGGGATTGCTCTCCCTTCGGCGTCAAACACTTGAGTCATGCCTAGTTTTGTACCAAGAATGCCTACAGACACGGATTTTTTTCCTTTTATTTACGCAAGAGGTTTCGGATTGCGAAGTTTACGTCAATCCGCTTGCTCTTGTGCAGAAACATTTATTTCAGTGTTCCTGCAATTAACTGTTATCAACCAACAGCCTTCCTCGGTGTTTAAAATTTGAGTTTTAAATTTGGGAGCGAGCTTCTGGAAGTCTTGCAAGGCTTGAGATTCGCGGCTTTTTACCCGATCGGTCTCCGAGTCTTGTCTCGGTCTTGCTTGTTTGCGCCAGGACTTGAATAGCAAGCCACTCAGTATCCTTTACGGCGACAATTCATAATAGTACATGAAGTGCTTGCCGTTTGTCAAGGCCGCTCTTAATAACTTTTCGCCTCAGCTTTAGGATTTATAATGTTTCAAGCTCGCAATGAGTGCGATCGACCAAATTTAAAACAGCAGGCCAGACAAATTTATGGGACTGATTACGACGGGTTCGGATATGATTCGGGATTTGGAAAAGTCGGGGTCGCTGGCCCTGTACGTTCCTTTAGAGGGAGGATTTGAGGGCCGTTACCTGCGGCGGCTGAGGGCTGCGGGCTATGGTGCTCTTACCATTACGGCGCGGGGTTTGGGCGATTTGGCAATGTATTTGACGGGAGTTCACGGAGTGCGGCCGCCGCATTTGGGCAAGAAAACTACTGGCAATGAAGGGGCTGTGGGTTATACGTACTACGTGCCGCCGATATTGCAAACTCAATTAGATAATTTGCCGCCGAAATCAAAAGGACTGGTACTTTGGATTATTGAAGGGCAGGTTTTGTCGAGTCAGGAGATTGAGTATTTGACTGTTTTGCCGACGTTAGAACCGCGAGTTAAAATAGCAGTAGAGATGGGTGGCGATCGAGCTTTTAGCTGGAAGCCGCTTAAAAATGCTTTAGTTGCAGCTTAAATTCCGGTATTTGCGATCGCAAATCAACTAAAAAAACTCAGCGAGCAACGAAAGCTCAACAGCTTCTGCTCGCTGGTTTTGCTCTTTTTTGGAAAAAAGTTAATTAACAGGAAAAATCTTATGCTTCAGAACCGCGATTATACCATCATCATTGATAAAAGCGGCAGTATGTACACGAAAGACCAGATGGGCGGTAAAAGTCGGTGGGCGCTGATGCAAGAATCGACGATCGCCCTGGCGAATAAATGCGAAGAACTCGACCCAGACGGCATGACTGTTTATTTGTTTTCCGGTCGCTTCAAGCGCTACGACAACGTAACAGCAGCTAAAGTCGTGCAAGTTTTCCAAGAAAACGAACCTTCGGGGACTACGAATTTAGCTGCGGTTCTACAAGACGCTCTGAACAGTTATTTTCAGCGCAAAGCATCCGGTAAGACCAAGCTAAATGGGGAAACCATATTAGTGGTGACGGACGGAGAACCGGACGATCGCAAAGAAGTGATGAAAACGATTATAGAGGCATCGCGGAAGCTCGATCGAGATGAAGAGCTGGCGATTTCTTTCATTCAAGTAGGGAATGCCCCGGAAGCGACTAAGTTTCTCAAGATATTGGACGACGAACTGCAAAGCGCCGGAGCTAAATTCGATATTGTTGATACTGTGACGATGGATGATATTGAAGGAATGACCCTGACGGAAGTATTGCTGAATGCAATAACAGATTGAGGAGGCGGGCGAATTTCGCGCGATTATATTTGTGCCTGGTTGCTGGGCAGCATTTTTTAGGGGGGGTTTAAGTTATGGAATCGATCGATCGCCTGTTAGCTGAACTTAAGGCAGAATATCAAGCATCTCAAAAAAATCGCCCCGTTGCAAGTGGGCCGCCAGTGGAAGCACAACAGCCTTCCCAACCAACAGCAGTGCCGTCAAATCAAACATTTAAAACAGCAGATATCAAGTATCCAGGTACTTTTGACAAGGATTTAGCGGAAATTAAAGCTGAATACGAAGCACAAAATAAAGCTCAGGAAGTGGCCCCGCAGGAACCGCTTCAGCCTCTGTACGAAGCACCAAATAAAGCTCAGGAAGTGACTGCAATCGAACCGCAACTACCACAAAAGATTGTGCAGTCAGAGTTAGACGTACAAAGGCACAGGCAGAAGGTTAGGCAAGCTCAGGTTTGGCTGAAAAATTTAGATAAAAATTCCGATGAGAGATATTGGTTCGATCAGTTTGCTTTTAAGTATTCTTCGAGGATAGATGCGGCGATCGACTATTTGCAAGCTGTGAATGAGTTTGATTGAAAAGGTTCGATCGTTCGGAATGCGAGTCCTGATTTCTGCGGACTCGCATTCCGAACGATCGAACCCAAGAGAGAAGGTTTAATCGTTCGGAATGCGAGTCCTGATTTCGGCGGACTCGCATTCCTCACTACTAACCAAATGGTCGATCGTCTTTTGGCACAGATGTAGGATTCAGCAGAAATGAAGCGGCTCTATTTGCCGTGCTTTCAGATAGCTTAATTTGTTTGAACTCAACAATACCTTCAGCAATAAAAGAATCTCTCAAAGCAGCTTTTTCTCCGCTGTTAAAAACAGTTTCATAAAATACTTCGCGAATGCCGGCGGAAATAATTAATTTCAAACAATAAATGCAGGGTTCTAAAGTCACGTAAATGCTAGATCCTGCGGTAGATATGCCGTGTTTTGCAGCGGTGGCGATCGCATTTGCTTCAGCGTGAACCGCCCTTGAGGGCAAAGTTTTGCTGGCGTCGCAACTGCTCAAACCGGGATAGCAGAAGCCTTGAGCCGTGCAGTGTACCGAACCTGAGGGGGAACCGTTGTAACCCGTAGCTAAAACTTGCCTGTTTTTAGCAATTACCGCGCCGACAGGAAAAGCCAGACAAGTCGATCGAGTAGCGGCCAATTTTGCCAACATTAAGAAGTATTCGTCCCATGTCGGTCTTTCTTCTTCTAGATTCATCTTCTGTCCTGAATGTATTGGTTGCTGGTTTTCAGACACTCGGCAGCCTTCTGCAATTCTATTCCCAAATAACCAATATGCTCGGGTTGGATGGCCGGGGAAGCCGCACAAATTTCTCGCACTAACTTGAGAGGGTTTTTTCCAGAATAACAGGTGACAGCTTCGCCGCTGCCGGGGGTGGTTTGCGTGACAACGATTCGATCGTCGGCTACTTCAACTAAAAAATTGCCCGCTGCATCGAAAAAGTCTCGATCTTGGCAGATTTTAGCATATTGGGTTTGAATTAGTCGATCGGCATTTTCAAAAGTATCATCATACAAATGAGCCGATTGCGAGAGCGTTATCAGCGGGCCCATTGTTAAATTGTAATCGGAACGGTGAGCAATTTCGTCGCGAATGTACTGCTGCAAAGCCCGCAAACCCATCGCATTCGCCGGCCAAGCCGCAAACATATCGTTGCTGCGGAGAGTTGCAGTTAGCGATAGTTCTTCATCAACAACTCGCACCCAAATGTGATTTAAACAAGGACTGCCGCTGTGTTGGTGGTCGGAGGAACCGTCAGGTCTTCTGTTGATATTTCCCCCAGCATCCCACAAACTAATTACAGCACTTGCCGCGTCAATTTCTTTAATTAGTTTGGCAATAACTTCTTCGATTTGGTCGCGTCCAAACCACGACCGCATCCGCTGGGCGTAGGTATATTTAATGCCTTCGTTGTAGGGGGCATCTTCGAGCATTTGGGGTTTGTACTGTTCGATAAAATCGCGGTCTATTGGTAAGTAATTCGGTTCGGGAAAATAGAACTCGGGCGGTTCATCGGTAATCACTGCCATCAAGTCGATTAATTCTTGCCACTGTCCGTCATAACCTGTCGGCCGGAGTGTGCCGGTGGTCTTGATGCGGTGGATGATTTTTACCCAAGTTTCGGCGATCGTTTTGCCTTCGATTCTGTGTCCGTATTTCTGGCCGGGGAGTACAGTTGGGACGATTTCGACGATCGGAAAAGTTGCGGGTTCTCCCCAAGGTTCAACTGATTGTTTTTGGGAAAACTCCTTGACCAAATTCACTGTTTCTGCTATATTTTTAGCTTCTTTCCATTCGATTGAATGACGCAATAGTTCTAAGGCTTCGGCTGCTATTTCAATATCGATGTAGCCAAATATTGTAGATTTAATCAGCCAGCAATCTCTGCCTGTATCGCTTTTGCCAGCTTCAAAACCGTTGCGAAAAAAGTCGAGCAAGCACTCTGCTGCACCGGAATTGCGGTCTTCTTTGGTAGCGTTGAGAATTACTAAAAAGCGGACGTGGGGATTGCAGAGCAAGTTTCTAATTAAGAAGTTGATGCCGCGAGTAGGAGAGTACAGTTGTCCGATGACAGCAAATTCGTTGGTTTGTAAGTTTTTGACTATCGCACTTTTGACCGTCCAGCCGCTGACAACCGCTGTTTGCCCGGTGCCGCAAATTAATTGATTCGGTTTGTATAGGGGTTTGTACTCAAATTTATTTGCGAGAGTTATTGCTGTCATGGTTTACCGTTACTTGCGCCGGATACTACTATATCAAGACTGCGGACAGTTTGAATGGGCGATCGCCCGCAGCAATTGGAGAGTACGGGTAGAATGTACCCAACTTGTGAGGAGATTTTTGGGTTGAGAGCGATCGGGAGTATGGATGGACGCGCGAAAGCTGTACAATGAAGTTGAGTTCAAAAGCCTGTACGAATCCTTCATGCAAGACCCTAAAGAGCTAATAAATTCTAGGTCTTCTCTAGACTTGGAACAGCGAAAAACTTGGTATTCTCCTATTGCTGATATTTACTACCATGCAAGACCAGACTACTCCCAAGAACTGATTAATCGTGCTGTAGTTCTGGCTGAACTTTCCTCAGATGCAAGGATTCTTGAGGTCGGCTGCGGCCCCGGAAATGCAACTGTGGCTTTTGCTCAATTTGACTTTTCAATGACTTGTCTTGAACCCAACCAAGATTTCTGTCGTCTGGCACAACGTAACTGTGCATCATATCCAAAAGTTGAGATTTGCAATACCTCATTTGAAGAGTGGGCAATGTCAGCGAATCAGTTCAACGCCGTTTTATCCGCCAATGCCTTTCACTGGATATCACCAGAGATTCGGTATTCCAAGGCAGCAGAGGCATTACGAGACAACGGTTTTCTGATTCTGTTGTGGAACATGACTCCCGAACCTCCATATGAAGTGTACCGCGCGATCGAGCAAGTCTATAAAGCCCATGCTCCCTCCCTTGTCCGATATGAAGGTGCCCAAATTCAAGCGGAGATTTTAAAGGGATTTGCACAAGATGTTTTAGACTCTGGTTGTTTTCGGGAGTTGGTAACAGAGCAAATCGCGTGTGAAGTCACCTATAGCATCGATGACTACCTCAATCTTTTAAGCACCTTGAGAAGGCTTGAACCGCAGGCGAAGGAGTTGCTATTTGAAGAATTGCGGGAAAAGTTGGAGAAATTTGGAGACAGCGTACAACTCTCGTTTCTTTCTGCTGTTCATGTTGCGCGAAAAGATGGGTAAAATGCCGTTATGCTGGGTTGTAAGTTTTTGCCGTTAGCGCAGCCCTAGGAGACGATCGCACTTTTGACCGTCGGGCCGCTGACAACCGCTGTTTGCCCGGTTCCGCAAATTAATTGATTCGGTTTGTATAGGGGTTTGTACTCAAATTTATTTGCGAGAGTTATTGCTGTCATGGTTTACCGTTACTTGCGCCGGATACTACTATATCAAGACTGCGGACTGTTTGAATGGGCGATCCTGTCCGTTGGCGTAGCCCCCGTAGGGGCCGGCTGCGCTGACGGGCGGAACACTTCGAGAATTCAGGTAGAATGCAGCCAAGGAATGAGGAACCTTTAATGATGGTCATATTCCTGTTGTGAACCAGTCCTTTGTAGCCTGTTTCATCGAATTCTGTGCCGTGTGATGCGGCGATCGCGCTCGCCGATGACAACTACTTACTCTCTAGATAGCTCCTAATGTCTCAAATTCTGTTTGAGCGGAATTTTAATTACAAACTCCGTGCCTTCTCCAGATTGTGAGCTGCAACTTAAAGTGCCCTGATGCCGGTCGGCGACGATCTGATAACTGATTGCCAGCCCCATGCCAGTGCCGCTTCCAACCGGCTTGGTTGTAAAGAAGGGGTCAAAGATTTGCTGTTCGATAGCTTCTGGAATGCCGCGGCCGTTGTCCCCAATTCGGATCTCTGCCCAGTTCTCGTCGATGAGGGCCGTATAAATGGAGATTGCGGGAGTAATTTGTTTTCCCTGCTCGATCGCGATTTCAACGGCGTCAATGGCGTTAGATAAGATGTTCATAAAAACCTGATTGAGTGGTCCCGGATAGCACTCGACTAGGGGAAGAGAACCATAGTTTCGCAGGATTTCTATTTTTGGATGATTCAGCTTGGGCTTCAGACGGTTACCCAGAATAACCAGCGTGCTATCAATGCCATCATGGATATTGATTGATTTAACTTCTGCTTCATCCAGTCGAGAGAATGTTCGCAATGCTAAGACAATTTCTCGAATTCGCCGCGCCCCCTCTTTCATTGATGCGATCAGCTTAGATAGATCGTTAACCATAAAATCTAAATCCATCGCTTCTGACTGCTGTGCGATCGCTGCGGTCGGTTCGGGGTAATGAGTCTGGTAGGCTTGCACGAGTTTTAATAGTTCTTGAGTGTATTCATCGGCATGATCGAGATTGCCATAGATAAAATTGACTGGGTTATTGATTTCATGAGCAACTCCGGCAACTAGCTGCCCCAAACTCGACATTTTCTCGCTTTGAATCAGTTGAGTCTGAGTCCGTTGTAGTTCTCTGAGGGCAGTTTCAACTTCATCCTTTGCCGCTTTTAGCTGGGCGGTGCGTTCTTCGACTCGATGCTCTAATTGTTCATTGGCTTGTTCCAGCGTGTTAAATGATTCCTGTAACTGTTGAGCCATGCGGTTAAACGACTGCGTGAGTTCTTGCAACTCATACACAGATGATTCTGTCACCGCTTGGCTCAGAGATCCGGCAGCCATTGCCGAAGATGCTTGATTGAGCTGCAAAATCGGTTGAGTAATCCAGCGAGTGGTGAGTATCCCAATTCCCAAAGAGATAGCTAGCGCCAGTAGACTTAACAAAATCGTACTTTGAGTATTGGCATTAATTTGTGCCATAAAGTCTGATTCTGGAACGGTGACAACCACCAACCAGTCAATGCCCCTGCCATCTTGAAAAGGAGCAACTTGCACGAACTGGCGTTTACCGTTAATGGAAAACTCAAGCTGCTCAAATGTCTGGATCTGGTGGAAATCTTGAAACTGCTCTAGCAAAAATTGGCTTGTTTTCTGAGTGGTGAAATTTTCGCTATCGATCGCATTGAGTCGTTCAACCCGCTGTTCTGGCAGTTGCACAATTTTGTCTGCATAATATCGGAACGGTTTTTCGCCTGTAGAGGTGGCAATCAATTCTCCAGAGCGCTCAAGAATAAAACTTTGTCCGGTTGTTCCTATTTTGAGGCTTCTGAGAAAATCCCCAATCATTGACAGGTTTAAGCTCGCCATCCACACCCCTTGCAGCTCACCTGCCCCGTTGTATATGGGTTGACCGGGCGCAATATACATCGTTTTGCCTGTGATGTGCGGAAACACTTTTCCCCAGGTTGCTTGCCTCTGCTGGACTGGAATTGTGTAGTAGGGTCGTTGGCGCGGGTCAAAGTTCGGCTTGCCAGCGTTGATGACTTCGAGCCGATCGCCGCTTGAGTTAGTACGGTAGGTTGTCAGCGCACGGTTATTTTCTACTTCAGAAGTGCGGATCGCGATCGCACCATCTTGCCGCTCAGCACCAAAAAACTCTTGGTTGGTTGTAACGAACGCTGTAAGGCTGAGATTCTCAAAGGCAGGAAGTTGTCGCCACAGGAATTTCTCTATATCCCTTCCGTTATTAAGGTCAATACGGTTTTGGTTTAGTGCAGCTTCATAACTTTCAAAGGCTTGAAAAGGAGTGGCAACCAAGTGAGTTAGATTTTGTGCGATGCGATCGCTCGTCTCCTTGCGCAACTGAGCAGCTACATCGTTGACTGCCTTCTGTCCATTCCTGAAGGAAAGATAACCGATAATACCCACAGCCCCCACCGTTTGAACAACGAACGGGACAACTAGGATCGCCTGTAATGGCACTTCTTTAAAGAGCTTGGGGAAGAAAGGAGCCGATGATTCACTAGCCATATTGGGATTGTTGGGTTAATGGTATCGATAACAACAGTTGAGTTCAGCGGGGGCAGATAACCTTTGCAGCATCACCACTCATCTTTATGCCGCCGCTGCAACGATTTGTTATACTGCGTCAACGCAGATCCTTGCCTGAATGTCTTTTACAGCGAGATCCTTCAGCGGAATTGAAATCACAAACTCTGTACCTTCACCTAAAGTTGAGTTAACTTCTAGAGTTCCAGAGTGTTTCTGGACTACGATTTGATGAGCGATCGCCAATCCCAGCCCTGTTCCTTGCCCCACGCCTTTGGTTGTAAACAGATGCTCAAAGATTTTTTGCTTCACCGCATCCGTCATGCCAATCCCATTATCCTGAATTCGGATCGTTGCCTGAGATTCCGACAATTGGGTCTTGACAGTAATCTGGTTGGGGTTGGCTTTGATCTGAGCAAAACTGCGTCCTTGATTTGATTCCTCAAGGGCATCGATCGCATTTGCCAGCAGATTCATAAATACCTGATTCAACTGTCCGGCAAAGCATTCTACCTGTGGCAGATCGCCATAATCTGTGATGACTTGAATTTCCGGGCGAGATTCGTTGGCTTTGAGGCGATGCTTGAGAATCAAGATCGTGCTGTCAATGCCGTCGTGGATATTGTAATGAATGGGGCGATCGCAATCAGAACGCGAGAAGGTTCTTAAACTAATGCTGATTGTGTGAATGCGATCGACTCCTTCTTGCATCGAATCTATCAACTTGGGTAAATCCTCTTGCAAGTATTCCAAATCTATTTCCTCCACGACTGCCTGTAGTGAGGCACTTGGATAAGGAAGTTCTTTTTGGTATAGTTCGATCAGTTTAAAGAGGTCTTTAATATAGTCTTGAGCGGGTTTCAGATTGCCAGCAATAAAGCCAAGCGGGTTATTAATCTCGTGCGCGACACCCGCCACTAAATTGCCCAAAGCAGACATCTTTTCGGTGTGGACTAAATGAAGCTGAGACTGTTGCAGTTGTGTGAGTGCTGCTTCTAAATCAGCCGTTTGCTCAGCTACACGCTGTTCGAGATTTTTAGTTAACTGCCGTAGCTGCAAATGAGTTTTCACCCGTGCTAGCACCTCCTGTTCTTGAAAGGGTTTGGTGATGTAGTCTACAGCACCCAAGTCAAATCCTTTCACCTTACTGTCGGCATCGGAGAGAGCGGTCATAAAAATGATGGGAATACTGGCTGTAGTGGGATCTGCCTTCAGACGTTGGCAGGTTTCAAAGCCGTCAATTCCTGGCATTTGAACATCGAGCAGGATCAGATCGGGAGGATAAGCTTGGACTCTCTTAAGAGCGCGATCGCCGTCGATTGCGGTTGCTACTTCGTACCCCGCATCACTTAAGGTTTCACATACCACTTCTAAGTTCGCAGGGGTATCATCCACCACCAGAATTAATTCAGGACTAGACATCGGCTTTCTTCTCTGTGAGGTGTTGTTTTAGCAACTCTTCAATCTCTTCAGCTTTAAATTGCTTGGCAAGCTGGAGAATTTGTGAGGCAAAATCAGCGTAGCGAGGGTTAGAGCGAGCAATATGCTCTGTGTGTTCTCGCAGCCGTTTTAAGTTGCCTTTCTGTGCCATTTCTAGTAACGTCTTTAACTCTACAGGGGAAGGAATAATAATCCCTTCTGGGTTCTCTAATGCAGTCGTTGGAGTGGATGAGCCAGAGTTATTTGAGGCTGTCATTTCATATTTCCACTTTAATTCTAAATGAGTAGCTAAGAGGTTAAATAATTCACTGACTTCTACTGGCTTTGCCAGGAAATCATTTCCCCCTGCATCTAAACTTCTCTGTCGATCGGCTTGTGATACTGATGCGGAAGAGACAACGATCTTCTGGTGTTGCAAATTATTTGCACTGCGAATTTGTTTGAGCAGTTCAAAGCCGTTCATAACTGGCATCACCAAGTCTGTAATCACTAAGTCAGGCTGAGACTGTCGTATTTTTTCCAATCCTTCTTGTCCATTTTCGGCCTCAGTCAGTTGGAATCCTAGTGGCTCTAACAAGTTGACGAGAACGGCTCGGTTTTCCCAACGATCGTCTACCACAAGTATGCTGCGTCGTTGTCCTTGGTAACCAATAATTTGTTTTCCAGTTGTGATGGAGTTTTGCTCGGCCCAATCGGTGGCGATCGCCAGTTCCACGTCAAAAAAGAACTCACTGCCGACTCCGGGTTGGCTCTTAACTTGGATTTGTCCGTTCATGAGTTGGACAATCCTTTGGCTGATGGCGAGTCCTAAACCGGTGCCCTCGGCTTGGCGCTGGCGATCGCCCACTTGTTCAAAAGCCTGAAAAATTTTCTCCAATTGATCGGGCGCAATTCCTACGCCCGTATCCTCAACTTGAAATTTGAAAGAGCGAGTGGACGGATTGGGATGATTCTCAACTACCGCAACCTTGAGCGTGACAGAACCTTTGTCGGTGAATTTAATCGCATTTCCCAGCAAGTTGAGTAACACCTGACGCAGCCGTTTTTCATCGGCAAAAATCCCTTCAGGCAACTGCGGATCGGGATCGTAAACGAAGTCAATGCCTTTTTGGTCAGCACGAATGCGGCAGATTTCAGCGACACCTTGGAGGAATGAGGGAAAGTGAATCGCTTTAGGTGTGAGTTCTAGTTTGCCGGCTTCAATTTTGGACAAGTCCAACACATCGTTAATCAGCGTCAGCAAATGAGAACCGCACTGGTGAATGATTTCTACCCCATGACGTTCTTTCGCTGGCAACGCTTTGGATCGGTTGAGGATTTGAGCATAGCCCAAAATACCGTTGAGCGGCGTGCGGAGTTCGTGGCTCATGTTGGCAAGAAAATCACTCTTTGCTTTGTTGGCATTGTCTGCTGCTTCCTTTGCATACTTGAGTTCGGCGGTGCGTTGTTCAACTCGCTGTTCAAGCTGCTGGTTAGTTTGCTCTAGGGCGGTGAAAGAATCGCGCAACTGCTGCGCCATTCGGTTAAAGGATTGAGCAAGTACACCCAGTTCTTTAACGCCAGAGGCTTCGACGTTTTGGTCGAGTTTTCCTTCGGCGATCGCGGACGATGCGTGACTGAGCTGCAAAATGGGTCGAGCAATCCAGCGCGAGGTGTAGATACCCAAAACCGTTGCCAGTGCTAATGCGCCTAAGCACAGCCAAATCGTGTTGACTGTGTTGGCATTAATTCGTCCCATGAAATCTGATTCCGGCATGGCGACGACTAGCAGCCAGTCCAATCCCCATTCGTCCTGCCAGGGAGTTACTTGAACAAACTGCCGCTGACTCTGGAGGCGAAAGTCTAGCTGCTGGATGGTTTGAATGGTTTTCAGATCGCCGAAGCGATCGCCGAGATACTTGGACGTGGCTTGAATTAGGGCGTCCTTACTCTCAAAGCCCCGCAGTCGCTGAGGTTTGCCGTTGGTCACTGAAAACACGGGCGCATCGCTAGAGCTGGCAACGAGAAGTCCGTTGCGCTCCAGAATGAACACCTTGCTGGATTGACTAACCTTAATTTCACGTAAAAAGTCACTAATTTGCGAAAGACGCTGCTCCACCCCCACGCTGCCGATCGACTGACCATTATTGTCATAGATGGGGCGACTTGTGGCGATCGACAACGGGTAGTTATTAGTCTCCCATTGATAGATCTCGCTCCACCCTGGCTTGCCCGTCTCGACACCTTTGGCGTACCAGCCTTCCTTCTGGAACTGATACGCTTTGGTGATTTCAAACATTTTAGTTGGCTTGCTGCGGTCATTCGTAATGTAGTTGTACAAATCTCGATTGCCGTACCGCTTAGGTAGCACCAGGCTAATGTCAGGATTGCCGTGGTTCGGAATGGTTGACTCGCGGTAATATCCCGATGCGATAAAGTCCCCCGTTTTAGATCCGTAGAGGATATAGCCAACGTTGTAGGTTTTTACCTGCTTGGCAAAGAATAGAGCTAGGCGATCGGCATCCTGTAAGTTCAACAATCCCAGGTCAATTTGCTCGCCGTTGATTTGGGTCAAATAGCGGGTTGCAGCGGCATAGCTGTCGAGGTGCTGCTCCACACGGTTACTCACCTCCGTTTGCAAGTTAGTCGCTAGTTCATTCACTGCTTTTTGTCCGTTTCGCAGCGACAGATACCCTGTTAATCCTACGGCCGCGAAGATTTGCAGGATGAATGGAACAACCAGACCGGTTCGCAGGGGAACCTTACTAAAGCCTTTAGCAGCAATTGTGGACTTCGACAGCATAGCTTTCAAAACAGTAAACATAACTTCTTTCGTTACCTGTAGGTCGATCGGTCGGGAGCATCTCATTTTTGCAAAAAGCATTTTTTATCTTCCGTGCTGTCGAGAGCTCGCGATTTTGTATAGCTCGCGAGTTCTCGACAGCACTACAAATTCTGGCGCACAGATGCTCCCGATCGCTCCCACATTCTCATTAAACCCACTCCTCTGCTAAAGTTTCTATTTTTATGATTTTAATAAATTATTTTAACAAATTCCTCAAGCCAACAATTCACTCACGGCAACGCTAAAACCTGCAAGTACAGTTTGAGTGTTAACAACTTCATTCGCATTAAACAAACGCCAGCCTTGACCTGCATTCACAAATACTAATCTCGCTTCAGGAAAAAGCAGCCAGACTTCCTGACAGCCCGACTCCAAATATTCCTGAGCTTTCGCAAATAATTCTTCGGCGCTATCTTCCGGCGAAGCAACTTCCGCAATTAGGGGAAAACTTTGGGAAAATGAGGTAAAATTGCCTGATTGTGGCAGCAGTTCAGGAGTAATGTAAGCGACATCGGGACGGCGGCCTTGTTTAGCTGTTCGGCAAAGTATTTCGGTAAGAACTTCTCCTCCCTGTCCGCTGGAGTCTTTGTAATTTCCCCAGTAACGGGCTAATTTAGATTGAGCCAGACTGTGTTTAAATGTCATGCCTGTTTTCTCCACTAACTTACCGTCAACCCATTCCATTCTCTCCGGCGGCTTGGCGAGAAATTGTTCTAAACATATAACATTTTCTGGTTGTGTTTTTTCAATTTTTTCTGGTAAGTTTTCAGATGTTTCGGGTAAGATTAAAGTAGCTGTCATGGCGGTTGTCTCACTAAAAAAGGTAAAATAAAGTTTCTACATGGGAGGGGGCGGGTTTATAGTTGTTTGGGCTGCCTACAAATACTTTTGGTAAAACCCGCCCCGTAAGGATAATTAACAAGGTGGTAAAAGTTTCTACGTGGGAGGGGGCGGGTTTATAGTTTTTTTCGCCACGTACAAATACTTTTGGTAAAACCCGCCCCTACAGTATTATCAACTTAGAAATCAATACTTTTACTCAATAAACGCTCAATTACAATGATACTCTCAAACCGTTTTTCTGATGCCCTCACCTATGCCGCCGAATTGCACGCAACTCAAATCCGCAAGGGTTCCGGTGTTCCGTATATCGCTCATTTGTTGGGTACTGCCAGTATAGCTTTGGAATACGGCGCCAATGAAGATGAGGCGATCGCAGCTTTGCTTCACGATGCGATCGAAGATTGTGGTGGCGCGCCCACCCGCGAAGCCATCCGCCAACGCTTTGGCGATACCGTCACAGCTATTGTAGACGGCTGTACCGACAGCTCCGCGACGCCCAAACCCCCTTGGCGCGATCGCAAACAAGCTTATATCGATCGCATTCCTACAGCCTCCCACTCAGTCAGATTGGTCTCGGCTGCTGATAAACTTTATAATGTGCGATCGATCGTGAAAGATTACCGTGAATTAGGCGATCGTGTTTGGGAACGCTTCACAAGTAAAAAAAATGGTACTCTCTGGTATTATAATTCTTTAGTAGAAGCATTCCGCCAAGCTGAATTAACTCCGATCGTTGAAGAATTAGCCCGCACAGTTTTAGAATTAAACAAGCTTTCCGTCTAGAAAAAGTAAAAGCTACTAACAAATAACTAATAACCACTAACAAATAACTAATAACAATGGCAAATGTTCGCTTAGAAAATATTACCAGACGCTACCAAAACGTCACCGCGATCGAAAACATCAGTTTCAAAATCCCGGACGGAGAATTTTGGGTATTAGTCGGGCCTTCCGGCTGCGGAAAGTCTACAATTATGCGGACGATCGCAGGTTTGGAAACTGCAACTTCTGGCAATCTTTACATCGGAGATAATTTAGTTAACAACATTCCGGCGAGACAGCGCGATGTAGCAATGGTGTTTCAAAATTACGCGCTTTACCCGCACATGACTGTGGGAGAAAATCTGGCTTTTGGATTGCGGATGCGGAATGTTGACGCAACAAAAATTCAAGCACGAGTCGAAAATGTAGCCCGATCGCTCTCGATCGACCACCTCCTCAACCGCAAGCCCAAACAGCTATCGGGCGGACAGCAGCAGCGCGTAGCACTCGGAAGGGCGATCGCCCGCGAACCCAAAGTTTTCCTCTTAGACGAACCGCTTTCCAACCTCGACGCCCAACTGCGAGACGACACTAGGGCCGAACTCAAACAACTGCATCAACGGCTGGGAATTACCACAGTTTATGTCACCCACGACCAAGTGGAAGCGATGACTTTAGCTGATAAGATTGTCGTCTTAAATGGGGGGAAAATTCAGCAAATTGGAGACCCGCCAAGCATTTACGCCAAACCGGCTAACCGGATGGTTGCCACATTTTTAGGCAATCCGGCCATGAACATTTTGCCTGCAATTTATGCTAACGAATCTTTTCAAGTAGGAAATCAATTTTTAGCCTGTCCGCCTTCGATTCAGAAAAAATTGCAGGCGAGAGAAGGACAAGCATTTGATTTGGGCATTCGTCCAGAAAATATAGAAATCTTTATGCCGCCAACCGCAGAATCCGATGATTTGAACAGGGATGTTTGGGCTTTAGAAAAAGTGCCTATGGACGTAGAGGTCAAAGTAGTGGAACCTCTGGGGCGAGAAACTTTAATTCGGGCGAGTTTGCCTTCGTTGAGCGCTGAAACTACTGTACAGTTGCAAGTACCTGCGAGTGTGCGCTTGCGATCCTCTTCGAGGGCTTCGCTAACGGGCGATCGGCTGACGGTACAGCTTGACTTCGATCGGCTATTTATATTTGACTCATCCACCGGTGAGGCGCTGTATCCCTAACCGGATTCAACATTTCTAGACCTGCTGGTGCCCCGAAACCCGGTTTTTTCACAGCAATATTTCGTTGCAGCAGGCAAGTCTCGGTAAAAAACCCGGTTTCTCAGGGTGGCAGTGCGTAATTCCTATTCAATCTAAAATCTAAAATCTAAAATCTAAAATCGACTGACTTTTCGAGTGGGGAGGTTTGTATTTCTAGTTACAAAACTTTACAGTTGACATTTATCAATTCGCGAAGTAATGATACTATAAGCATTGACCGAAAAAAAAGCATCCCCTCAAAGGCCTATATTTCCTGAAGCGGGGCGATCGCCACCGACAACCTCCCATCTTCCAACTTAGAAGCGGCAAACCCGCCGCAGTGGGAGCAACTCGCCAACCAAAAACTCCGAAAAACGTTCTAGCGGCATTTTTAGATGAATCCCGACAACCTGCCTCAAATGCTGCAAACAGGATTTCACCTAACTTTAGGTGCAACTTCCTTTTTAATTGAGACGCTGCAAGATCCCCAGAAGCGAGAAGAAAATCTGGACAAACTTCGACAGTCTGATTTGAGTCTACTCGCGTCGGAGTTGCTGGAAAAAGGAGAAATGACCGATCGAGAAGCGCGGAATTTTGTCGAGACTATTTTCTCAGGGCCGGGCGATCGGGAGAATGCAGAAAGCGAATCCGGATCGCCTCAGCAATCGGATACAGCAACTGACGCTCCTCCCGAGTCGGTTGTACAGCCTGACGTAAAAGAGATTCAAGAATTAACTGCACAGATGGCAGCGCTGAGGGCCGAGTTGGAAAATTTGCGCGCTGAAAATTCCCCTGATTAAAGAATCAAGCATCTTTAACACAGCCGGAGTTTAGTTGGAAACGCACTTGCAAACCCACTTGCAAACTTATTTAAGATAACCAAAGTTTAGTCGTTGTCCCAGTTTTCAGTACCGATCAAGTCGGCGATGCGATCGCGCAGCAAGAAGTCGCATTTTTCCAGTTCTCCCTCGACGCAAGCCCATTCTCGGGGCGGGATGAACTGACACAGCGTGTAGATAGGCTGTTGCCGGCTGAGAACGCCCTCGTGCACGAGGTGGCGTGCTTCATCTTGGATGACATCTAAAGAGTAGTGGATTTTGATAGTTGACTGAATCATAATGCGCCCTCAAGGTTTTAGTAAAAAAAAAATTATGGCCCTGTTAATAATATAATCCAAACTTACGAATATGTAAGTTAATTTTTTTTCAGTATATTGGTATACAGTTGACTGATTAAGTTAAAAAAAAGTTATAGGAAAGATGAGTAAGCGATCGGATCTGTGTGGGGATTTTTGAGACGCGACAAATTTTCCCGACTAACAGGGGGATGTGCTGCAAAGCTCAATTAAGGACTTAGGCACCACAAATCGATTCCCGGTTTCTGCATGGATGCTTAGCCGCGATCGACCAAATTTCAGGCGAGAAACCGGGTTGATGAATTTAAGTCCTGACGCAGCAGTAAAGGAAAGATTCGCGAGGGGGCGAAAACTCAAGCAGTGCCCGTTTTGTCAGTGCCCAACAGCAACTCTAGAGCGAGAGATTGCGCTGCGGGCATCTGCCCGAAACAAAATACATAAGGAATACTCGGAGGCAAGTGTGGCAAGAATTGCTCTAAAACGTAGGGACTTCCGTAAATTAGCACACCTTGCAGTTCTCCAGTCCTTAATAATTTATTAAACCAATCTTTCGCGGATTGGGTCAAACCAGCACTGCCTCGGAAGCAATTGCCGCGAATGAAAATTTGCAGCAGTGTCGGAGAAAAATGCTCTGCACCTGAATTATCAACGATCGCGCCTGTGCGATCGTCAATTAGTTGCAATTCGTAACCAAACTGTTCGGGAATGGCGATCGCCGGAGTGTGTTTCCCCAAAAACTCGCACCCCAAAACATCGTCCACCACAATCAAATTCCGCAAAAATTGGCTCTCTGACGGCTTGTTCACCTGTAAAGGCAGCTCGCCACCAAATTTCAACGAATCTCGCAAAATATCGGCAGCAGTTGCTACTGCCTCTGCTGTAGCTAGCAAACTCAGGTTGATTAATGCTGGATTCAAACTCCCCCCCGAAGCCCGGGGGGGTTGGGGGGGGTCAAAGATCGACAAACCCACCTTAATTTTCGCCTGCCAAATTCGCTTGACAGATTCCTTTATTTGTGATATTTCAATTCGCCCTTGAGTGACAGCTTCGCAGACCGCGAGAATCGCCCCTTCCGGGTCAAGCGGCATCAGCAAAACATCAGCACCAGCCTCGGCCGCCAAAACAGCAGCTTCATTAGCGCCGTACTTATTGGCGATCGCGCCCATCACCAAAGCATCAGTCACGATCAAACCCTCAAATCCCAACTCTTCCCGCAGCTTCCCAATCAAAATTTTGCGAGAAAGAGTAGCCGGAAACTGGTCATCCCAAGCCGGAATCAGCAAGTGGGCACTCATCACAGCATCGGCCCCAGCGGCGATCGCGCTTACAAAAGGCGGCAACTCAACAGAAGCGAATCGATCGGGCGAATGCGGCAACACCGGCAATTCCAAGTGAGAATCAACCGCCGTATCTCCGTGGCCGGGAAAATGCTTGGCCGTAGTCAAAACCGGGTGTTTGAGAGCGCCGCGAATAAAAGCAGCGGCTAATTTTCCGACAATTTCCGGTGTCTCGCCAAAAGCGCGGACGTTAATCACCGGATTGTCGGGATTGTTGTTAACATCAACCACTGGTGCGAGAATCCAATTGAGACCGATCGCCCTAGCTTCGATCGCAGTCACAGCGCCCATTTGTTCAGCATATCGTGAGGCTTTACCTGCATCGTGCCGCGCAATTTCAGCAATAGCCATCGGCGGCCCGAACCAAGTCGCCCCGGCGAACCGCTGGCCGACACCTTCTTCAATATCAGCCGCCACCAGCAGCGGAAATTTTGCCGCATATTGCAATTGGTGCGATCGAACCGCCAACTCAGCAGCACTTCCCCCCACCAAAATCACCCCACCGACGCCCAACTTTTCGAGATAATAGCGGAGTTTGTCGGCCGTTGGTTCCCAGGCCCGATAGCGAATTTGGTGGTCGAACAAGTAGCCTGAAGCGCGCACCACGAACATCTGGGCTACCAGTTCGGGTAAGGAAAGATTGTCAATCATTCGATTTTAGATTTTAGATTTGAGATTTTAGATTTGGGAATTGGTAATCGGGAATTGGTAATCGGGAATTGGTAATCGGGAATTGGGCAATTCTCCCCCGAACCCCATCGGACTCTCAAAATCCATCCGTTACATCCGTTACCGAATCCGTTGCCGAACTTTCGTCGTCGGCCAATTCTTCATCCCCATCTAGAATATCCGGTTTGCGATCGGCAGAAAGCTGATTCAACAGTATCAGCATTTTATCGCCCCGTTCCAAAGAACGGTCTTCGAGAAATATTACTTCCGGGGTGCGGCGCAGTTGCAACCGTTGGCCCAACTGGTTGCGGACGTAGCTAGTTGCAGATTTCAAACCCTCCATAGTCTCGGCTTTCGCCTCATCCGTACCGTAGATGCTGACAAAAATCTTTGTATGCTGAAGGTCTCCCGAAACAATCACATCGGTAACGCTAACCATACCCGCACCTACACGATCGTCCTTGATTCCATTCAGCAACATCAGGCTGACTTCCCGTTTAATCATTGAAGCTACGCGCTCAATGCGACGACTTGTAGCCATAGCAACTATCCCCTACTTTCATATCAGCCATTTTCTATCAATTCTTAGTTTGGCACAAAGCTGTCAGTCGATTTTAGATTTTAGATTTTAGATTTTAGATTTACTTGCACGTATTGAATCTAGGAGGTTGAACTTTGCTCTAAAATCTTAATCTCTCCCCGACTTAAGTTGTGGGTTTGTACCTATTTTTGGGTCGTGTAGAGGGGAATTCTGCCAAAAGTGCGCCACAATGAATTCTGGCTAGCCTAGCCGTGCCACGATCGCCAATAAAAACATAAAAACTATGGAAAAAGAATTTACCGTGGGTCAAAAAGTCCGAGTTGTGGCTATGCCGCCTTACGTGAAAACTGCTGAACCGATGCCGGTGCTGCGGCCTGCGAATGTAATTGCGATCGGCGCTGAGGGTGTTGTGATCGATCGCCGTCCCGGCAATTATTGGGGCATTCGCTTTGAAAAAGGTGCTTTTCTGTTAGACAGTAAGTACATTGAAGCTGCTATCAGTTGACCTGAGACCGCTTGACAGAAGGAAGAAGGAAGAAGGAAGAAGAAAGAAGGAAGAAGGAAGAAGGAAGAAGGAAGAGGGAAGAGGGAGAATTGCCCAATTCCCAATTCCCAATGACAACTGCCCAATGACAACTGTCAACTGTCAACTGCCCAATGACAACTGTCAACTGTCAACTGTCAACTGTCAACTGTCAACTGTCAACTGTCAACTCTTCAAGAAGCCAACTTGGCCTCAAAAGCCAAAGAATTAACCGAAAATTCCTCCAAAACTTCCTCTAAATTAGGAGATACAAAGTTACAAGGTTGAGGCTTTCCCAAATAATAACCTTGAGCGTAATCTACCCCAAGTTCCTTGAGTTTATCCATAACAGCTTGACTTTCCACATACTCGGCAATAGTTTTGATTCCCATGACGCGAGCAATTTTGGTAATAGCTTCTACCATTGCGACATCAATAGGATTGTCGGCAAGATGCTTAATAAAATTGCCGTCAATTTTTAGATAATCAACCGGCAAGCTTTTGAGGTAAGCAAAGGAAGACATCCCGCTGCCGAAGTCGTCCAAGGCAAACTGGCAGCCGAGTTCCTTGAGTTTCCAAATCAAGCTGGCTGCTTTGCTGAGATTAGCGATCGCCACGGTTTCGGTAATTTCAAAACAAATTATTTCCGGCGGTATTTGATAGATAGAAAACTGCTCTTGAATAAAGTCGATCAACTTTTCTTCGTTGATGCTGTCCCCAGAAAGGTTGATTGCATAAAGGCTGGGATATTTTTCAAATGAGGATTGTGAATTAGACTGGGGAGAACCCGCAGGCAAGGTAACTATTTTATCGCTGTCGGCCCCGGGGTTTTGCACTAATAGATTTGCCGTGAAAATTTTAGATAAATTACTAAATAAAGTGCGTATTACCCAGCGATCGATCGCGTGCATCAAGTTGTAGCGTTCGGCAGCCGGAATAAACGCCATCGGCGACACCAACTGACCAGTTTCAAGCTGGATGCGGAGCAGGATTTCGCAGTGGGTGCCGGTGGTGGGGAGCCCCGGCAAAGGTACGATCGGCTGAGAGTACAAGCGAAAGCTATTCTCTTCTAAAGCTTGATTAATTTGCACCACCCACTGGGTTTCGCCGTGCTGTTTGATTAATTCTCGATCGCCCGCTCGATAAACCTGCACCCGGTTGCGGCCTTTATTTTTCGCAGCGTAGCAGGCAATATCGGCCGCGCTCAACACCGCAGATGTCGATGCTGTTTTGGGATTAATTGCCACCAAACCGATACTGACGCCGATCGAAAAAGTTTTGTCCTGCCACCCAAACCGGAATCCCTGAATGCTAGAGAGCAGCAATTCTGCAATATCTAAGCCCTGTTCGGGGGGACAATTGTACAGGAGTACGGCAAATTCATCACCGCCCAGACGCGCCAAAATATCGGTTTTGCGGATATTGCTTTTAAATAGCTGGCTGACTTGGCGCAGCAGTTCGTCGCCTGCAACGTGACCAGAAGTATCGTTAACTATTTTGAAGCGATCGAGATCCAGATAAAGCATCACGTGTTCTTGGCCGTAACCTTGAGCGCTGTGCAGGGCGTGTTCTAGCTGGTACTCAAATTCGCGGCGGTTGACTAATTGCGTCAGGGGGTCGTGAGTTGCCTGCCAGGTGAGCTGCCGCGCTTGAGTTCGCACTTGGGTGACATCTCGGAACACAACGACAGCGCCGACGATTTCCCTGTTGCTGGCGTGGATGGGGGCGACGCAGTGGTCGATCGCAAATTCGCGGTTGTGGCGCGCAATCAGCAAGCTGTTGTGGCCTTGGTCAACAATCCGACCTTCGTACAAAGCGATTTGGGCGATATTTTCGATCGGCATCCTGCTAGTTTCGTCAACTATTCTCAGCACGCTGGCGAGGGGCAAACCTTTAGCTTCCGAGGTTGACCAACCCGTGAGTTTTTCGGCCACTGGATTGAGGGTAGAAATGCAGCCGTCGCTGTCAGTAGCGATTACCGCGTCGCCGATCGATTGTAGAGTAACCTGAGCGAGTTCTTTTTCCTCAAAAAATGCTTGTTCCATGCGCTTGCGATCGCTAATATCCCGCTGCACGGACACCCAGTGCGTGAGGTTCCCCAACTCGTCAGCAACAGGTACGCTGTTGAGTTCCACCCAATAAGTTGAACCGTCTTTGCGGTAGTTGATCAATTCCAAGCGCAGCGGTTCTCGGCGAGAGAAAGCGCGGCGAATTTTGGCAACTTGAACGCCGTCGCTGTCGGGCCCGCGCAGACAACTCGGTGTTTGGCCGATAATTTCTTCGGGGCGATAACCGGTCATTTGGGTAAAAGCTTGGTTGACGTAGATGATGCTGGGATCGGAGATATCGCTGTATCCCGCATCCATAATCACGATCGCGTCGTTAGCGTTAACTACGGCAGATTCTAGCAGTTGCAGCCGCACCTCGGTCTGCTGGCGGGTAGCGATTTCCCTTTCCAGTCGGGCGTTAGTCAAGCTCAGCGATGCGATCGCTTTTTGCAATTGGCTAGTCTGTTGTTGGACGCTGGCGTGCAAAATATCGATCGCCCCGGACATTTCCATCGGGTCAAGTACGCGCAGCAAGGTGCTTTGAGTAACTATTCCCAGCATTTCTCCCCTAACCCCCGTTACTACCAACCTGCGGACTAAACGCTGCTGCATTTCCTGATGAGCTACCCACAGCGAGTCTTCGGGCTTGAGACTAAATAAGGGGGTACTCATCACAGTTTGGGCGATCGTCTGCGACAAATCTATATCTAAAGCTTGAAATTCCACAATATCCCGTTCTGTGACGATACCTACGGGAATTGGGAACGGCAAATTCATCGATAATTCTGTTGATGCTGTAATTACCACGCAGCTAACGCGGTGCTGCGCCATCAACTCTGCCAAACTGATAACTGACGCCGTGACAGGTGCTTGAATGACTTGTGCGGTCATTACTTCTTTCACGCGGCGCATTTTTAAGATATTTGTCGGTTGCACCATCGCTTGGCGAATGCTTTCCGGCGTAATTACTCCTAGGAGTTGGCCGCCATTATCCAATATTGGGAGGTGGTGAATTCTTTGTTGGCCCAGCAGAATTATGGCGCTGAAAATGTCTTGCTCTTCACCAAAGGTGAGAGTTGCCGCAGGCTGCTTCATGACTTCTGCGATGGTGACATTTTTTAAGTTTTTGCCCGACGCAATCAAATCGACGAGATCCCTCTCGGTGAAGATTCCTTGCAATTGAGAATTTTGACCAGATTGCGAGTCGGATTTTGCTCCTAATTTTTCCACGACAAAGACGCAGATACCTGTCGCGTCTCTGAGGGCGCTTGAGGTGACGGGATTGGCGATTTCTGTTAGTTGCTGGTAGATATCGGTTGGTGGAATGTCTGCGTTTAGAGAGCAACTTGGGCGCCGTTGGCCCATCAGGGTAATTACTTCTGCGAGCGGGGTACGGGGTGCAACTGTCAAGGGGGAGCGGTCAATTACTCGATCTAAAGTCGGCAGATACTTGGAGGAATCGTTTTTGAGCATATTTAATTCATTTTTGCGATCGCGTTGAGTCTGCGACATTCCTAAACAGCGCTGCTTTCCAAGCAATAGGTGGATTTTTACAGCGCTGCTGAGACATAATTAAAATTTTTTGTTAAAAATGCACCCTATCTGGGCTAGGGATCTGGCCGGTGACCCGCCCTAAAACGGATACAAGCCTTCGAGGTCAGTCGCCGACAGCTCAAAATTTGAGACTCCTGTTCCTGCTCCTAGATGAATCTGTGGAGTCAATTTAAAATCTAAAATCTAAAATCCCAAATCGACTGACGGCTCTCCTTCTACCTATAAAGTTATAACCGTATCTTGATTTTAAGTGTAAAAATTCTGTCCAGTGACAGTTTTATTAAAAAATATCTATTTGTTTGGAACTTTTTGCCCTCAAATCAACATATAACATTATCCATCGCCGATCGTATCCATCTTGAGAAATAAACCTCTGTTGGCTGTCCTAGCTAACCTAGAAAATGTTACTACCAAAAGACACTGTATTGAACTCGGCATTGTTAAGTTTTGCGACATTAAGTTTTGCGAGCTTTCCAGACCATCTGTGCGTTGTCGAGGGCAATCGATGTCACAGCAGCTCTGTGAATTCGATCGCAAAGAGCGAAAACAACGGTGGTAAGATTGTAGATATAAAGACAAGAACTTAAACACCCAGTTTGCTGAGGAAAAGGGATTATGAAACGCCATCTACTAGCCGCTACTCTTTTAATTACTCC
This sequence comes from Microcoleus sp. ARI1-B5, assembly GCF_036705795.1. Classification (NCBI taxonomy): domain Bacteria; kingdom Bacillati; phylum Cyanobacteriota; class Cyanophyceae; order Oscillatoriales; family Microcoleaceae; genus Microcoleus; species Microcoleus sp. ARI1-B5. The sequence goes on along the minus strand of NZ_JAUBVK010000004.1, from coordinate 425,071 downwards.
CCTACTGTTGGCCGGCCCGGCTCGCGCTGGAAATCCCGCTCAGGTCAAACAGTTACTGTCAACGGGGCAATGTTTTCAGTGCGACTTGTCGGGAGCAAATTTTGCCGGGGCCCATTTAATTGGTGCAGATTTGAGAGAAGCAAATTTGCAAGGCGCAAACCTCTCTCAGGCCAACCTCGAAGGCGCTGACTTGACGGGCGCTGACTTGACGGGCGCTAACTTAACCGCAGTTTTCCTGACTAATGCCAGTTTAAATGACGCAGACCTCGATCGGGCAAATCTAACCGCCGCCATCATCAACACCGCTGACGTATCCGGCGCATCAATGGAAAATATGATTATTACTGATGCCAAAATCTACAATACCCAAATCGGCATCGGCGGCAGCTACGACCAATAAACTCTTTTAAAGAATGCAAATCGCCAATTTTCAGTTTAAAAACCCGGTTTCTCCCCAGAAACCGGGTTTTTAGTCTTTAGGTTCGATGTTCGGACTGAGCGTCCTCATCCAATAAGATAGGACGCTCAGTCCGAACGATCGAACCGGGTTTTTAGTCTTTAGGTTCGTAATGAGAATTTCAGTCCCCATCAAACAAGAGCGGACGCTCAGTCCACACTACAAACCGGGTTTTTAGTCTTTAGGTTCGTAATGAGAATTTCAGTCCCCATCAAATAAGAGCGGACGCTCAGTCCGAACGCTCAAACCTGATTGGGGTTATTTTAGCGGATACCAAATCAGATTTTCTCCGGTATGTCCAGATAAAAATCTGACGCACCCTACCACTAAAAACCCAAATCCACAGCAATTCTGTGCGCGCAAGCAAAGCCAGAAAACGCCACCGCATTTAAACCCTGTCCCGGAAACGTACTATCGCCCACACAATACAAACCAGGCATAGAAGTTCGATTAAACGGCATTCCCAGCAAACCCATTAACTTCTGCCGGGGAATCGGCCCGTAAGTTCCGTCTTCGCGCCCCAAAAAGCGGCGGTGAGAACGCGCCGTCCCGACTTCCATATAATCCAAACCAGCATCTAAACCGGGGAAAATCTTTTCTAATCTGTCAATAATTCTGCCGCCTGCCTCTTCTTTTTTATCCTCGTATTCCTGCGGCGAAAGTCCTTCCCACTCTTCCATCCAGCTTGACGTAAAAGCGTGAACAATATGATATCCTTCGGGAGCTAAATCCGGGTCTAGCACCGTCGGAACAGACACTAAAACTGTTCCCTCCGGTGCTTCCATTTTGTCCCAATCTTCTAACAAAATGTGGTGGCAGGCAGTACCAGCAGGGATGACGCTGGCTTCTACTCCCAAATGCAAGCTCAAGAAACTGGGGGCTTTTTGATAGCGCTGCTGCCATTTCTTCTCGCTAGCGGGCATTTCTTCTGCGGGCAGCAATTTCTCGAAAGTATCCCACCGCGTGGCGTTAGAAACTATGCGCTTGGCCCGGTAAACTTCGCCGGTTGCGAGTTCGACTCCGACAGCGCGGCCGTTTTCGGTGATAATTTTTTTCGCCTTAGCTTTGTATTGAATTTTCCCGCCGCATTTTTCTAATCCTTCTACTAATTTTTGGGCAATTTGACCGACTCCGCCTTTGGGATAATTGATGCCGCCGTAATGTCTGTCGGAAAATACCATTCCGGCGTTAATCATCGGCGTTAAGTCTGCCGGTACTACTGACCAGTAGTAGCATTCCATGTCGATAAATTTGAGCAAAGTAGGGTCTTTTATGTAGCGCCGCGCAATGTCGCCAGTATTTTGAGGCAGATATTTTACTAATCCCAAACAGGCTAAAGGATTCTGAAAAAATACTCTAACTAGATATCCAGGTTCTTCTAGCGATAGCAATTCCATGCCGTTGAGGCAGTTGAAGACGTTCCAGCATTCGCCGTAAAATTTCTGGATGCCGGAGCGCTCGTGAGGGAATCTGTCAATTAATTCTTGCAAATATTTGTCATAAGGCTGGGGAACTTCCAGATCCAAGCCGCTGGGTAGGTGATAGTGAAGCTGTACGGGATCGGGAATTGTTTCTAGGGTGACGTTGACTGCTTTCAGGGCGCGCGTGAGGAGGTTGGTGGTGCCGCGCTGTCCGAACCCAAATATCATGGAGGCTCCGACATCAAATCTGTAGCCTTCTCGATCGAAATATCCAGCGCTTCCCCCCGGAATTGTGTAGCTTTCGAGCACCAAAACTTTGGCTTTCTTGGCTGCTAGCTGGGTGGCTGTCACGAGTCCGCCAATACCGGAACCGATGACAATCACATCAAACTCTTGCTCTGTCGGGCGGGAGTTGGGAGAGAATAACTGGGATTGGGTAGGGGCTGACATTAGGTTAAAAATCTTAATATTTCTACAATTTTACAGTCGATCGCTCCAGAAGGAAGAAGTCCTTAGTCAGCAGTCATTAGTTATTTGTTAGTGGCTACCAATTCCCGATGCTACACCGGCCCAATTACCAATTACCGATGCCCAATTACCAATTCCCCGTGCCCCTGCTTCAAAAAAAAATGCGGGAACAGTCTACCATTGCCGACTGCCCCCGTCTGCCGATCCTTTGAGAGGAGAACACTAAAAATTACTATAGCCTTGTTGCTAATCTATGTCAATACTATTGGAAAAATATTTCAATAAGCTGGCGTCCGTCGATCGGCAAATGGGTTCTAACGGACGGCTTGGGAAAAGTCGCAACAGTCCGGCCCGAGAATCCGAGGGCCGGGGTTAAAACCGCTGCCTCAAAGCTGAAGTCCTTTGAAAAGGGCTAAAGAGACGACTAAATTTGAGGTTGATTTGGTTGCTGTGGAATGGTATTTAGAGGAATGGGATCTCGTTCGGCGGGGGTTTGAAACCGCGGCGGCAATCTTGAAAATGGTGCAAGATGTCGATTCTCTCTCTACGGCTTGTATGGGCGCTCACGGATGTGGTAAGTTGCACAGAGCGATCGATCGCCCGTTGGCGAAACCCTCGAAGAGGATCGACGCAGTGTATAAAATCCCTCAAACCTAGCAATATCCCCAATTTCCTAATGTCTCTGCAACTGCGCGTTTACGTTCCCCCGCATCCGTTAATTAAACACTGGCTGGCTGTCGCCCGCGACGCCGCCACCCCCTCGGTACTTTTTCGTTCTGCGATGACAGAATTGGGACGCTGGCTGGCCTACGAGGCAATTCGAGAGTGGCTGCCGACAGTGGACACAACGGTGCAGACGCCTTTGGCAGAATGTCCGGCGACTTTTATCAACCCGGAAGCTCCGTTAGTTGTGGTACCGATTTTGCGGGCGGGTTTGTCACTGCTGGAAGGAATTCAGACGGTTGTGCCGCTGGCTTCGGTTTACCACCTCGGCATGGCGAGAAATGAGGAGACGCTGGAACCGACTTGTTATTTGAACAAATTGCCGGCGCAGTTTAACCCGGAAACGCGAGTGATAATTAGCGAGCCGATGCTGGCGACTGGTGGCACGATTATAGCGACAATGCAGGAATTGACTGCACGGGGAATTGACCCAAACTTGATTCGGATTATCTCTGTGGTGGCTGCTCCTCCGGCTTTGAAGAGGCTGAGTGCAGAGTACCCGAGTTTGATTATTTACACGGCAACGATCGACGAAATAGTCAACGAACAGGGTTTTATTGTACCTGGTTTGGGTGATGCGGGCGATCGAACTTACGGCACCTGAACCAGAAGATTTTGGATTTTGGATTTTAGATTTTGGATTTTGGATTGACTCGACAGATAACTGTGGGGCTTCTATCCGTGTGTGGGTGCGGTGAGTTGTTTCAGGAATCAGTTGCTGAAATCTCCGGCGAAAAAGATGACCCTGGCGCAGGTAAAAGCAGACACACGGAAAGTTAAGATTAAAACTAGAAGTCAAAAATAAATAGCGTTTAGCACTCATTGCCCGTGAAACTTGATTCTGTACCGCCAAGCTTGTCTGCTTCTGACTCACCAACCCCCAATTCCGATTTGCCGCAACACCTACAAGTACAAATAAAAGAGGCTTCTAAGAGTTGTGCTGCTTTAACCCCGGAGCGGGCTAAAGTTTCAGTTAGTGCAAATCCCGATATTTGTCTGGAAGAAAAAGGACTGAAGCCCAAGCACTGGGCAATTTTTGCCTCGACTTTTGCAACTATTTTTTTGGCTGAAGTTGGAGACAAAACTCAGCTCGCGATTTTGCTGATGACGGCTGAATCTCGGAATCCTTGGATTGTGTTTGCGGGTGCGGGTTCGGCTTTGATAGCAACCAGTTTGCTGGGGGTTTTGCTGGGAAGGTGGCTGGCTAGTCGGATTGCTCCGAAAACTTTGGAGAGAGCAGCGGGAGTGATTTTGCTGGCAATTTCGGCGGTTTTGCTGTGGGAAGTGCTGAGTTAAACGATTTTAGATTTTGGATTTTAGATTTTAGATTTGGGAATTACTCATCATCATATGGGTATGTGGAAAGAAACCGGGTTTCTGGCTAGATTTAGCGGTTAAACCGAAGATTTGGCAGAGAAACCGGGTTTCTTGGAGGCTGCGGGCAAGTCGTATATTTGTACAAGAGCTAACTAATAAGTAAAAAAAACATGGATTGGCAACTTTTAGGAATAACTTTTATTACGGTATTTTTGTCAGAATTGGGTGACAAAAGTCAATTGGCTGCGATCGCCCTGGGTAGCAGTTGCAACTCGCCGCGGGCTGTATTTTTCGGCACGGCGTCGGCGCTGCTGCTGGCGAGTTTAATCGGCGTTTTAGTGGGGCAAGGTACGGCGGAGGTGTTGCCGGAGCGACTGGTAAAGGCGATCGCGGCGATCGGATTTGCGGTGATGGGCTTGCGCCTGCTGTGGCCTTCATCAGATGAGGCCCAAGCTTCCGAGTAGGGCGCGCCGTCTGTTGAAAGTTAAACCGATCGCTAAAATCCCAAAAATTAACGGCGGGCGCGATTTCACGCCCGCCGCTGCAGGTTGAGTTTTTTTGGTCAACTCAACCTCTGAGCCTTGTGTCGGTTAAACTTCGTTTTGGTAGCACCAGCCGAGCAGGGTAGCGCCGACAGCCAACTTCAGCGCTTCCAAGGCAAAATATCCTTGGTGCAGTGAATTCATGCCGGCGGGCACTTCTGTGGCGGAGTCGAACAGATTTAGCTGCATTCCCAAGGCGCTCATTTGAGGTGTGAGGCCGTAGGTGTCAATCAGGGCGATCGCCAGAAGTACCAATGATAATACGATTGCTGTGCGGCTGCGCTTGCTTCCGTCACCCATTAAATTGCTCAAAACCATCAAACCCGTTGCCACCACGCCAGAACAGATTAACTCAACGCGGTTGAATCCCCAGAACATTAAATTTCCTGCCGTTGCAAAATCGGGAGATACCATCATACCAGATACGTAGAGACTGGGCATGACTAATAGATCCAAAATCACGGTACCGCTGAGCCAGAAAATTAAGGCTACCATGACAATTGCTTGCCAGCGGGGTCTGATTGATTCCACTCTCGACGATGTAATAGCTGTCATATAATTAGACCCTCTAAATTTTTTTCTGCCTTCTTTCTAAGAGCTTAACTAATTTTCTTCTAAAATCGTGTTAAGTATTTTTAAATTCATGGTAACTTTTGTGTAACTGAGTTATAAGAATTGTTAAGCTGGCCGGCGCTCGGGCGATCGAACAGTTGTAGGGTGCGTCATCCGCGGATTGTTCCATAGATAATTGATGGCTCAAAGCTGACGCACCCTACTGGCATTCGCCCGTCGGGCGATCGTCGCGCAGCAACAGTTTAAAAGTTGTGGCGATCGCAAAAAACTCTTGATAATTACTCATTCGAGCGATAAATCAATAAAATTTATGTGTTATTATTACTTACAGTTAAATTAAAAAATATCAAAGATATTAGCCAATGATTGAAATGAACAAAATCATGGAATTGAGTCGGGCAATAGCCAAACAATTCCAACCGGAAAAAATAATATTGTTCGGCTCTTACGCTTAGGTCAACCCCACGGTCGATTCGGACGTCGATCTGTTGGTAGTTTTATCTTCGGAAGGTAATAATTTTCGCAAAACTTGGGAAATATTAAGTCAAACTCAGCCGAAGTTTGCTGTAGATTTGTTGGTGCGAACTCCTGCTGAAATTGAACAACGGCTAGCTTGGAATGATTTATTTGTAAGGGAAATCATCGAGAAAGGGAAGGTGATTTATGAATCCGCTTATACTTGAATTTATCGAGAAGCTTGCGAACAAATACGGTTTAATTTGGTTTTAACTCCATAATACCCAATCCAGCTTTAATATTCTCTTAATTCTTCAGTCCGCGAAGGCGGACATCGTTCGTGTAGAACTGGTTTCAACCGCCGACTCTTCCTGACTCTTATAAATAATATATGCCTAAATTTCAACTATCATCTTGGCTTCCCCGTCTCCCCACTCAAGTCTGGATTCTCGCCGCCGGCAGATTCCTCTCCCAAAGCGGCACTGGTTTTACTTTATTTTACGCGCCGATCTTTTTTGTCGATCGCGTCGGCTTATCTGCAACTGCTGTTGGGATTGGTTTGGGTAGCGGTTCAATTTCGGGAATATTCGGCCGGATTTTGGGCGGTTCTTTTTGCGATTCCCAATTTTGGGGAAGGCGGCGAACGTTATTGCTGGCGGCAATGATTTCGGCTGTCGCTTCTTTTATGTTGGCGGCGACTCATGATTTTCCCGGTTTAGTTGCGGCTAATTTACTCATGGGTTTTGGTGTGGGTTTGTATTGGCCTCCAACGGAAAGTATGGTGGCGGATTTAACGGAGGGCGCACAGCGACAGGAGGCTTTTGCTTTGACGCGGCTTGCTGATAATTTGGGTTTGCAAGTTGGGATTATTTTGGGCGGTGTTTTGATTGCGGTGACGGGGAATTATCGATCGCTCTTTATTATCGACGGTATCTCGTTTTTAGTGCTGTTTGCGGTGGTGGCGCTCGCGATTTCAGAAACCTACAAACCCGCTAGCACAACGAATACAGGTAAAAAAATTCGGGAAAATGGCTGGATGGTGGCGCTGGGCGATCGCACTTTGCTAATCTATGCTTTGGTAAATACTCTGTTCACTCTCTACATTTCCCAAATTCAAACCACGATGCCGCTGTATTTTAGCAAGTTTGTGCAGGCGGGGACATCGGGAACAGGCTTTTCTACTGGTACAATTACCGTTTTGTTTGCTTTTAGCACGTTTTTAACTGTGGCTTTGCAAATGCCGGTGGTTAAAGCTTTGAGGCGGTTTTCTCATCCGCAAGCTTTGATGGTTTCGGCGCTGCTGTGGGGAATCGGCTTTATTGCGATCGGCTTGACGGGAATGGCTGCAACTGGTAATCTATTTTTAGCTGTTGTAGGCTTGACTTTTTTGTCGGTGGCGACTGTTGCTTATACGCCTTTTGCTTCGGCTTTGGTGGTGGATTTAGCGCCGGAGTCTTTGCGCGGCGTGTATTTGGCGGTTAATTCTCAGTGTTGGGCGATCGGCTATTTAATCGGCCCGCCGCTGGGCGGTTTCGCTTTGGATCGGGGTAAATGGGGGGCGGATAATTTTTGGTTGGGCTTGGCTCTTAGTGTCATGGTGGCGATCGCAATTTTGCAAAAGGTCGATCGGATGTTAAAAAAATAATTGCTAAAATACAACTTTTGTGATACGGTAATCCACCAGATAGATAAATAACTCGCAAAAAATGCCTAGCGGTCTCAAGCTCTGATAGCAGGCAAGAGTTTTACTTATCTTATTAAACCTATAAGAATTCTTAACTCAAAACTTTGTGGTTGGCGATACCAAATAGGTTTACAATTCCTAGGAAGCTAATAGCAATTTTACAATCAAATTTGTGAGGAGTTCTAGTGAAAGCACATCTACTATTTAGTGCTGGCGCAGTAGGTTTACTGTATATACTTGCCGGTTCTTTACCATTGGCAGCGATGCCTCCCGTCGCCGAAAAAGAAACCTTAGGTACTGAAGATTTAAAAGAGTCAGAGGCTAAAATTAGCCTGAATACCACTGTTGAAAATCAGGTCAAAGCCCCTGAAACATCCGAGTTAAAATTAGTTGAGGGGCTGCAAGTTGACAACCCCGTCTCAACAACCAATCAACTCGCCAATCTCCCCCAAGAAACTGCCAACCTGAATCTGCCCGAAACAGCAGCATTAACCGCAGAAAATCCCGGGGAAAACTCATTAAATTTAGCCGAAAAACCAGCAAACCCAGCCCCAGCAGAAGTCACAGAACAAGTATCTGTTGCCCCTTCCCAAAACTCGCAGACACCAGCAGAAGTCACAGAAAAAACATCTGTAATTCCCGCCCCCAACCCTGCACCCGTTATTGCCCAAACAGAAACCTCAACTTCCGAAAAAATAGCTGAAATCGCCAACAGCGATTCCTTAGAACCCACAACAAACAACAGCGAAACCCCAGAAGCCAGCGAACTACAACAGGTAACATCTGTATCGCAACTCTCCGACGTGCGGCCCACAGACTGGGCATTTCAAGCTTTGCAATCTTTAGTCGAAAGATACGGCTGTATAGCGGGATATCCAGACGGCACATTCCGAGGAAATCGGGCAATGACTCGCTACGAGTTTGCCGCCGGTTTAAACGCTTGCTTGGATAAAGTTAACGAGCTAATTAAAGCAGGTACGACCAATTTAGCCACGAAAGAAGACTTAACAAAACTCCAAAGACTGCAAGAAGAATTTGCAGCAGAATTAGCGACTTTGCGCGGCAGAGTCGATGCTTTAGAAGCGCGTACCGCCGAATTAGAAGCCAATCAATTTTCGACAACAACTAAACTCAAAGGCGAAGCAATTTTTAGTGTTGCCGATACTACCAAAAACAATCACAGCGATACTCAGACAGTCTTTAACTACCGACTGCGGCTGAATCTGCTGACCAGTTTCACGGGCAAAGATACCCTAATCACAGGCTTGCAAGCCTACAACATTCGCAGCTTCGGGCCTGATTTGGGTTTGTCAACGGGGGCATTTAGCGGTTTGTCTGACAGTCAGGCAAGGCTGAGTTTTGAGCCGCAATTCCCCGGAATCAATCCTCAGAATTTATCTAGCATTGGCGCCAATACTGTTGAACTTTACAAACTGCTTTACGTTTTTCCAGTTTCTAACAGCATCACTCTATTCGCGGGCCCGAAAGCTGAAACTTCTGATGCTTTTCAAGCCATCACTCCTTTCGCTGGAGAAGGGCAAGAATCTATTTCTAGGTTTGGAGGTTACAACCCTGTAGTGCGCGTATCCGGCGGCACTTCAGGCAGCGGCTTGGCATCGGCAGGTGGGTTTATTTGGAACCTTTCCAAAAAAGTCAATCTTACAGCTTTGTACGGCAGTGTAAATGCTGCTTTGCCTAACGATTTGGGCTTTCCGGCTACTCCGTTGGGTGCGGGTTTATTTGAGGGCAGTACCGTTGCTGCGGCACAGTTAACTATTAAACCAACTAGCAGCATTGACATTGGTTTGAATTACGCTCATAGTCGCCACCAATTGAATATTCTGGCTACAGGATTGTCTGATGCGGATTTGGGTTCAATTTTGGGAAGAGATAGAGAACCTGTTAGCGGTGGCGTGAGGCTTAATTCGTTTGGCGGTACTGCAACTTGGCGGCTTTCTCCGAAATTAGCTGTTTCTACCTATGGAGGTTGGATAATTGCTGATGCTGAAAGAAGCAATGCTTCTACAACTTTTAACAGTTGGATGGTAGGTTTCCATTTCCGAGATTTGTTCAAACAGGGCAATAATGCAGGTATTCTGTTTGGACAGCCTTTGGATCGGGATTCGGTAAGCGGCGGTGCTCGTTTTCAGGCAAATAAGGCAACTCCTTATCATTTGGAAGCTTATTATCGTTTCAAAGTTAACGATAATATCAGCATTACACCGGGTGCTTTTGTGTTGTTCAATCCTGAAGGTACTAAGGATAATGATACTGTAGGCGTGGGAGTTCTCCGCACTACTTTTAGTTTCTAGAGTCGGAAAAATATAGCCTCTGCATGGGGCGGGGCGGGTTTATTTCTCTTGTCTGTGAGTGGCAAATATTGTTGGTGAACCCGCCCTTACCTATAGAAGTTTGAGAAAATATGAGGTACAAGTTGAGATTGGGGGATTGAGGAATTGTTAATTAATTCGTGAATACCTCATCTTTGTGAAAAAGGCTATACCAATTTCCAATTACCAATTCCCAATTACCAATTACCGATTATTTTCGCCGATCGCCCAATTTGCGGTAAACCGCCCTCAAATCAACCTGATGGTGAGCGATCGCAACCAAAGCGTGATAAAATAAGTCCGCAACTTCTCCAGCAATCCCGTCTTTATCGTCATCTTTGCAAGCCATCACAACTTCCGCCGATTCTTCGCCAATTTTCTTGAGAATCTTGTTGTCGCCGCCCTCGAACAATTTGCAAGTATAAGAAGTTTCGTTAGGATTGTCCCGCCGATCGCAAATTACCTCAAATAATTGAGATAACATATCTCCAGGCGGCGGTGAAATTTCCCCGTCAACTTGGTGAAAACAACTTCTTTCTCCCGTGTGACAAGCAATATCTCCGACTTGTTCCACTGTCACCAGCAAAGCATCGCTGTCGCAGTCGTAACGGATCGCTTTTACGTTTTGAACGTGTCCCGAAGTCGCTCCTTTGTTCCAAAATTCGGCGCGCGATCGGCTCCAGAACCACGTTTGACCGGTTTCCAAGGTTTTTTGCAGTGACTCCCGATTCATCCAGGCCATCATCAACACCGTACCGTCTAAGTAATCTTGGACGATCGCAGGTACTAAACCGCGATCGTCGTAACGGATCTTTTCAATTGGGATCGATCGGCTCAAACTAGACAAATCCGTAGCAGACATAATTTTATTGCAACTTTGTAATATAATTTTACGCTTTTTTGTAAGACAATTTTTTTAATTAACCGCTCTTGACACTCTTGACACAGAGCAAGAAAAGAAAAGAAGAGATAGGTAATCTTCCAGCCAGAAGCGAGTAACTGAAGACACTGGTTTTTCGCGATCGACACCTGTGGCAAAATAGCAACTTAGGGACAAATTGTCAATAACTATTTTACAAAAGATTACAATTGAGGGCGATTCCCTACGGGATAGCTTCGCTTCACGGTGCGGGTTCTACAAAGCCTGAAAAACCCAAGCTAGTATTGCTACAGATTGGTTTGTATTCTAAAATCTACTACTATAGTTTCCTTGAATCGGCTTAGCCTTTAACCTGAAGTCGCTATATTAAGTATCCTACCAACAAAAGACCTTCACTAAGGAGAAAACATTGGTTTCCACAACCTTGAAAACGACCAAATCAGAAGAAATCTTTGCCGCCGCCCAGAAATTGATGCCCGGTGGCGTCAGTTCCCCCGTGCGCGCCTTCAAATCCGTCGGCGGACAGCCCATTGTATTCGACAGGGTAAAAGGAGCCTATATTTGGGATGTTGACGAAAACCAATACATCGACTACGTAGGCACTTGGGGCCCGGCTATCTGCGGCCACGCCCACCCCGAAGTCATCAAAGCCCTTCGCGAATCCTTAGACAAAGGTACCAGTTTCGGAGCACCCTCGCTTTTGGAAAACGTGCTCGCTGAAATGGTCATCGATGCCGTTCCCAGCATAGAAATGGTGCGATTTGTCAATTCCGGTACCGAAGCCTGTATGGCCGTTTTGCGACTGATGCGAGCCTTCACCGGGCGCGACAAAGTGATTAAATTTGAAGGCTGCTATCACGGGCACGCCGATATGTTCCTGGTAAAAGCCGGTTCCGGCGTCGCAACTCTGGGCCTTCCCGACTCTCCGGGCGTGCCCAAATCCGTTACCGCCAACACCCTCAACGCTCCTTACAATGATTTGGAAGCGGTTAAAGCTTTATTTGCGGAAAATCCCGGCGAGATATCAGGTGTAATTCTGGAACCAGTTGTCGGGAATGCCGGTTTTATTACTCCAGATGCAGGTTTTCTCGAAGGTTTGCGGGAAATTACCAAAGATAACGGCGCTTTGTTGGTGTTTGATGAAGTAATGACCGGTTTCCGCATCGCTTACGGCGGAGCTCAGCAAAAATTCGGTGTCACGCCGGATTTGACAACTTTGGGTAAAGTTATCGGCGGCGGTTTGCCGGTGGGCGCTTACGGCGGACGGCGCGATATTATGGGGATGGTGGCTCCCGCAGGCCCGATGTATCAAGCTGGTACGCTTTCGGGAAATCCTTTGGCGATGACTGCTGGGATTAAAACTTTGGAATTGCTGCAAAAACCGGGCACTTACGAACAGTTGGACAGGATTACGAAAAAACTGTCGGAGGGATTGCTAAAAATTGCTAAGGAAACCGGACACGCGGCTTGCGGCGGCCAAATTAGCGGGATGTTTGGCTTATTTTTTGCGGCGGGCCCTGTTCACAATTACGAGGATGCTAAAAAGTCGGATTTGACGAAGTTCAGCCGCTTTCACCGGGGAATGTTGGAACACGGTATTTATCTGGCTCCTTCGCAGTTTGAGGCGGGATTTACTTCTTTGGCTCATACTGAGGAAGATGTCGATCGCACTTTGGCCGCCGCGCGCGAAGTGATGGCCAGTATTTAAGGCTCGATCGTTCGGAATGCAAGTCCTTCATGAATGCGGACTAAAGTCCTCACGCTCGATCCAATTTTATGAAAGTGTTTTGTTTGTAGTGAGGACTTTAGTCCTCTGATTTTATGAGGACTAAAGTCCTCACTACGAACCAATTTTATGAAGGTGTTCGTAGTGAGGACTTTAGTCCTCTGATTTTATGACTATCGGGCTAGAAACCCGATTTCTATAAGATTTTGTGTTCAGTAACGAGGAATATACGAAGAAACCGGGTTTCTGAGGAGTTTTTATTTTTTTCGATAACCTATTTAATAACTACTGACGGCAGGACTAATGACGGCAGGACTAATGACTGCTGACGGCAGGACTCATGACTGCTGACGGCAGGACTACCGATTAATTCACTCATTGAGAAATTCACCTTCACAGATAATCGAGTCTCTGTTCTCCAAATCTTCTTGATTCCAGATCGCGTTTAATGCAGCCGAACTTAACGAAGTTGACATCGTATTTAATGTGGTGTTGTAGTATTCTACAGCATTATTAAGTTCCACCTGCGGCGCTTCCTTGAAATACGAATTAATATCAGGCGTGCAGCGCTGGGCCTGGTAGTATACATAAGCTTCAGCATTAATGCACATTACGTGGTAAAAATCCCTATTTGCTGTCGCAATATCTCCCATTTTGTACAGCGCTAAACCCCGATTGAGATAAGCTTTAATGTGGTTCGGATCGAGTTCTACTGCTTTGTTAAAGTCTTCAATTGCAAGCTGCATTTGTTTTAATTTATAGCGAACGCAACCTCTGTTATAATACGCATAAACATTGTTTGCGTCGATGCCGAGTGCAGTGTTGTAATCGGCGATCGCCTGCGTGTTGTCTCCTAATTGGTGGTAAGAGAGGCCGCGATTTATATAAGCTTTGATATATCTCGGATTCAACCGCAGCGTTTCGTTAAAGTTCTCCGTTGCTGCATATTTTTCTCCCAAAAGGTAGTAAGCGCGCCCCCGGTTGTAATAGGTTTTATAATTTTGTGAATTGATAGAGAGAGCTTGATTGTAGTCTTCTATTGCTTCTTCATAATGTCCTAAATTAGCAAGTACGAGTCCCCGGTTGTTGTAGATAGCGTGGCTGTCAGGCTTGCTTGCTAAAGCGCAGTTTAGATCGTCAATGGCTTTGTCGTTTTCTCCGAGATGGCGCCAAGCATTGCCTCGATTCAAGTATGCCTCGAACAAATTAGGATTGATATCTAGTGCTTGGCTGAGGTCTGCGATCGCCTTTTGGTAGTCTTTCATGTAATAGTAAACCAAGCCGCGATTGTTATAGGCTTTGGCATCGGCGGGATTTACTTGCAGTATCTGATCGAAGTCCTCAAGTGCTGCTTCGTAGTTTCCTTTTTTGGCGCTGTGCAAACCGCGCTTGTAAAAATGCTTGAGGTTCAATTCTTTGAGGTTCATAGGTCAACTTTCATTGATGGCTTGATTCTGGTGATTGATTCCTTTGCACTCAGTGTTGAGCTCGACAGGCGTTAATCTGTTGAAAGAGCATCCACACAGCACCCCGAGTAACTCTTGACTTATTCCAGGAAATCTACCCGAAACAGGATTTTAGGTTTATTTTAACAGCAGTTAAATCATCTTGAAAGAGGCTGCAATTCGGCTGGATTTACTCTGTCAGTTCGATTGTTTACCCGATCGACTTTCGCTCAAAAATCGAGTTTTCCTTGGCGAGCCGTGTCTCTGGATGCGGATGCGATCGGCACGGGCAGCCCAATTCAGCTTGACGCAGCTACGAGCGTACAAATCACTGCACGTACTCCGCCCGAGTAAAATTTATATCTTGATTGTCAAACTTACTCTCAGTATTTCCCGCAACACGTCTCTACAAAGTTTTGTTGCGCAATTACCAATTACCGATTACCGATTACCCATTAGCGATTGATTTCCTCTTCCACATAAACAGTCAATTTCTCCAAATCTGGAAGTTCGATCAATTCTTTTTCCTTTTCCTTAACCGACAGGGGCATCATCACAGGTTGGCGCTGTTCTACCCAGCAACTCGCCAGCGGCAAAGTTTGTTCCAAATCTTCCAAAGGCCTGGGAATTACCATCACCGCGTTCAACTCGCCAATGCGCTCAGCTTCGTACATCCCCGCTTCTACGGCGACTGCGACATCTGCGACTGCACCGCGAATAATTGCCGTGCACAAACCGGCGCCAATTTTCTCGTAGGCGGCTAAGTGTACGTCGGCGGATTTGAGCATAGCATCGCAAGCGCCGACCATTGCCGGAAATCCGCGCGTTTCGAGCAAACCGATCGCCTGATTGCTCAGCCGAGAAAAACTGCCGCTTTCCGACAGTTGAGTCAGGCGAAAGCCGATCGGCAAAACCACTTCCAAATTAGCCAAAGGCCTAGGAATCACCAACTTAGAAACAAACTGGCCGAACTGTTCGGCTGTCTGAGCACCAGCTTCCACAGCCAAACGCACGTCGGAAATTCTGCCCCGGACGATCGCCGTACAGTGACCGGAACCAATTTTCTCATATCCTACTAAAATCACCCCTGCGGACTTCAGCATCATGTCAGCAGTCCCGACAATTGCCGGAAAACTCTTGGTAGATACCAAACCCAAAGCAGTGTCTTTGAAATATTCCTGGCGCTGCGATCGCTCGGAGTGACTGCTGTTACGATCTGTTTGTCCGTCCATCTTCTATTACCCTTAGAAACTTCCCAAAATAAAAATTTGTTGATAGTTTTAGTGTCTCAGATGAGAAGACAGACTGCACGAGCTGCAAGATACATATTTATGCTGCAAGGCCTTAAAAATTGCTGAGCTACCAATAATATGAGATTACCTATTTATATTTTTTGATTCTGCCTTCAGCATAGCTGCCTTTTGCACAAATGACCACGCCCGAAAATGGATACAAGCCCGACCCCAGGAGTGCGAGCAAAAAAATTTAGACAAGAGTGCAACCTCCCAGATGCAATGCTGCAAGTAAATCGAAAAATGGAAAATCGAAAAATGGAAAATCGACTGAGGGCTATCCGGTACCGCCCGAGAGAGTTTGACCGTTTTCCTCCGATCGATTAAAAGCTTGTCGGTGCGGAAACAGCGTCCCCAGCAACTGATTGATGTGAGCTTGACCGTACAGAATAGTTGGGACTTCCCCTGGTTGGGGAGGCGGATTGGCGGCGGTTTCTGGTGGCGGAGCGGGGGCTGTCTCCGGCGGTGTTTGAGGCTGTGTTTGGGCGGGTTCTGGCGGCTCGACTGGCGGCTCGACTGGCGGCTCAACTGCTGGCGTACTGGCTTCGGGGGTTTCCGGTGCAGCAGCCGCTGGTGCGGTTGCCGATGCCGCGACTTGGCGGCTTGTATCTCCGATCAGAGAACCTGCTGGCAAGATTTGCATTTGGTCAATACAAGGATTAATCAGCGTTGTTCCCGCGCCAATACAGGCATTTGCCCCGATCGTCCCCGCACCGACAACCAGCACCCCTGCACCCAGAATAACGCCCGCCCCGATTTCCAGAGTACCTTCGCGGGCGTGAAGGATAACTCCCATGCCGATGCACGCACCGGCGGCGATCGAGATCCGGCTGCCGGGATCTGCTTGCAGGATGACTCCAGGGGCGATCGCAGCACCCTCATTCACAACTACATCGCCACTCATAAAAATCTGAGAGTTGCTACTTAATTGCAGTGGCGATAAATACATTCAACTTCACCTTGAAATGAGCTAT
The DNA here is from genome assembly GCF_036705795.1 of Microcoleus sp. ARI1-B5. NCBI lineage: Bacteria > Bacillati > Cyanobacteriota > Cyanophyceae > Oscillatoriales > Microcoleaceae > Microcoleus > Microcoleus sp. ARI1-B5. The sequence continues at coordinate 408,783 of NZ_JAUBVK010000004.1, read as the reverse complement.
TTTTTTAGATAAAAGGACTTTAATTTCTCGCTTTCTAGAATGAAAATTTTAACTCTATCAATCTAATCAACGATTATTTACTAATAATTAAAAGCTAGATTTCGACTTACACATTACCAGAAAGAATTGGTTGAAAGCCGGAACCCTTCTAAGGAGAAATTAAAAGAAGACGATTCATTACTGCAATCCTCTTCCTTCTAGGTAGAGGTAGCTGTCAATTGTCAACCCTTCTCCCTTGCGAGCGGGCAAGCTGTCACAGGTCAACTGTCACAGGTCAACTGTCACAGGTCAACTGTCACAGGTCAACTGTCACAGGTCAACTGTCACAGGTCAACTGTCAACTGTCACAGGTCAACTGTCAACTGTCACAGGTCAACTGTCAGGGGTGATTCTCCCGCCAGCCCAACGCGAGGACTTAACGGGAGAAACAGGCTAATTACCAGACCTGATTAAGGGCGCTGGATAATTTCTTCGAGCACGCGGCGCTTGGCCTTGGAGTCGATACCGAGCAAGCGGACGTACTCGCCGCTGTGTTGTTGGAGACAGCTTTCGAGAGCCGAAATTACTTCGGATTCGCGGTTGGAGGCGATCGGCGCGCAACTGCTCCAAGAACCGGTGCGGAAACGGCGCGCGTCGGCGTGTTCCGTGCCAATTTTGTAGCCTTGGGAAAGCAGGTTGCGGATTTGGTCGATCGTCTTGCCGGTCAACATTCCGCTGCTCGCCGCCGAACCAGTCGAAGCTGCTTTGAATCCCGATGTTGCAGCCGGCTTAGCCGATTGAGCAACCGGGCCGTCGGGACGCTGAATAATTTCTTCAACCACGCGGCGCTTGGCTTTCGGGTCAATGCCGATCAACCGCACGTATTCGCCCGGATATTCGTTCATCACAGCTTCTAAAGCGGCGATCGCCTCAGATTCGTTTCTCACTTGCAGCGAAGCCCCGCTTTGCCAAGAACTGGTGCGGAAGCGGCGCGCGTCGGCGTGTTCCGTTCCCACCTTGTAGCCTTGAGCTAGCAAGCTGCGAACTTGAGCGACTGTTTCCGCGCTCAATTTGCCGCTTGACACGGGACCGCCATTGTGGTTTGCAGCTTGTGCAACTTTACCGTTAGATTGGTGAGTTTTGGCGCCGTTAGAACCGTTAGAGCCGTTGTCTCCCGGTCTTTGGACGATTTCTTCTAATACGCGGCGCTTGGCTTTGGTGTCAATCCCGATCAAGCGGACGTATTCTCCTTGGTGTTCGGCCATGCAAGCTGACAAAGCAGCGATTACTTCAGATTCGCGGCTTGAGGAAATCGGGCCGCAAGTGCGCCAAGAACCGGTACGGAAGCGGCGCGCATCGGCGTGTTCAGCTCCCACGCTGTATCCTTGGGCTAGTAAATTGCGGATGCTATCGGCAAGAGTTGAACTCAATTGGGTGCCGGCATGGGTAGAATATTTGCTTTGAGTCATATTGGAGTTTTTAGTTTGCTCGTTGCGAATTGGTGCTAGACAGGCGATGTTCTCAGCGCAGCGATAACCCGCTCTCAGAGCGTCATTGATGCCGATGACATGGGTCGCAAATTCAACGTCTGAATCTTGAACGTCAGGCAAGCGATCGGCTTGCTTCTGATTAGTGATGATGGCTCCCGAAGGTACGTACTTACCGGGGGGAATCTCCACATCTTTAATTAGTACGTGCATCATGACAATGCAGCCGTTGCCCACTCTGGCATTGAACACCGTAGAGCGAAAGCCGATAAAGCAGTCCTCGCCCACGTAGGCAGGGCCGTGAATTAAACTCATGTGGGTGAGGGAAGTATTTTTCCCCACCCACACAGAATAGGACTTGCCGTCGTCTCCTGTGACTCGGCCTTTTTCTAGGCCGTGAATCACTACTCCGTCTTGAATGTTGCTTCCTTCTCCGATATAAAAAGGAGTGCCTTCATCGGCGCGGATAGATGTCCCGGGGGCAATCATCACATTAGAACCGATATGCACATCTCCAATAATGTTAGAAAAGGAATGTACGAAGGCGGTGTCGTGAATTTTGGGCTCAGCCAAGTTTTTCGACCAAGGCGTCGGGGGAGCCGCAACGTTGCGGACTGCCATAAATTAAGTTCTCCTAAGCTGAAAAAAATTTTTGTTAGTTGTTAGTTGTTAGCTGTTCACTGTTAGCTGTTCACTGTTAGCTGTTAGCTGTTCACTGTTCACTGTCACAGGTCAACTGTTCACTGTTAGCTGTTAGCTGTTCACTGTTCGCTGTCACAGGTCAACTGCTTTCGGGTCAACTGTCTACTGTCAACTGTCACAGGTCAACTGTCAACTAGCGGTAAGGGTCGTCTTTTTTACTGTAAATGAGGCGGTTTTCTACATTGACAGTATCTATAATGCCTACTACTAGAGCATCGATCGGACGGTTTTCACTTCCGGGCGCGATCCGGGCTGCGCTGCCTCGGGTTACTAAAACCCATTCATCTATACCAGCGCCCACACAGTCAGCGGCTACCTCATAGCCGGGAACTGGTGAACCTTCCTCATCGATGAATTGCAGCAGGAGAAATTTCGATCCTCTCAGTGTCGGCTCTTTTTGGGTACTGACAACTGTGCCGAGAACTTTGGCCATTTGCATTTTCGGTAATAGGTAATTGGTAATTGGTCTTTGTCATTTTTTCGCCGTCACTTGTCTTTTTTAAATTACCTTTATTCAGTCCCCTGTCTTCATTTTTGAGTTTTTCGTCTAGTAACTAATGACGGCAGGACTAATGACGGCAGGACTAATGACTCGTGACTTATGACTAATAACCAATATCCCATGCCCACCTCAATTAAAAATTAAAAATGCTCAATCAAAAACATCGCGATTTTTAATTTGTGATTTTTAATTTTTAATTACCAAACGCCCCTAACAGCCGATCGCCGCTCTTAAGATCTGTTGAGGGGACGAATGCCGCTGACGCCTTCGCGGAACTGTTCTACAGCTTCGGTGTAGCGAATCGGCAGCACGTACTCCAAGTTTTCGTGAGGGCGGGCGATAATGTGGGTGGACATCACCTGTCCGCCGTTAACGCGCTTCACCGACTCTACTCCAGCGGCGACGGAAGCTTGCACTTCCGAGACATCTCCTCTTACAATGACTGTAACGCGAGCGCTACCGATTTTTTCGTACCCTACCAAGGTGACGCGGGCTGCTTTGACCATCGCGTCAGCGGCTTCTACAACTGCGGGGAAGCCTAAGGTTTCGATCATGCCAACTGCAATTGCCATTGGTTTTACTCCTGATTGAATATTTGGGGAACTAAACTGTAAATTTTTGACGGTCGCACTGATTTTCGTCCAACTTTTCGTCAAACGAAATTTCTGTGCGCTAAGAACTTAGTAGCCTCGGAACTGCTCTACTGCTTCTGTATAACGAATCGGCAGAACGTATTCTAGGTTTTCGTGGGGGCGAGCGATGATGTGGGTAGAGACGACTTCTCCGCCGTTCACCCGCTTGACGGATTCCACTCCTGCTGCGACTGAGGCTTGGACTTCCGACACGTTGCCGCGCACAATTACGGTGACGCGGGCGCTGCCGATTTTTTCATAGCCCACGAGGGTAACGCGAGCAGCTTTGACCATAGCGTCGGCAGCTTCCACAACAGCGGGAAAACCTTTTGTCTCAATCATTCCCACGGCAATTGACATTTTTGAATCTCCAATTTGAGGATTAGCGGAATTACCGTTACAAATCTTTGAGAAATCTAAAAATTTGGACGGGGGGGCCCACATTATTTAGGAACGCAGTGTAAAGCTTCCTATCCTTATAGAATAGGGGAAGCTGTCCACCTTGACAATATAAACTAACATCATAATGTTTAATAACAAAAATTAAATTTTTTTATGTTACTTAAAATATTTTAATATTTTTTTAATAATCTTAATATATCGAGGAGTAGATGCGGTGGGCGCTCGGCAAGTAGAGTAAGTACAAATACTTGTCTAGTAGAGTTCGGTAGGTAAAGGCGAGGGCGATATCCCCTGGGAAAATTGGGGATTTCCCAGGGGGGATCGCGGGGAAACAAGCAAAAAAGGCAGTATGGGGCGATCGGCGGGCGTTTTTTTCGCGTGAGTGCCGAGTCTGAAAAACCTGTAATTTAGTAGGGAGAGAATTCTCAGTTTTGATGCTTTAATGTATAGTTAATGTTGAGTGCAAATTATTTTGCCAGAACTATACGATCGGGTTTAGTCAAAGTTTTAGGGTGTCGCGCGATCGCGCGCAACTGCTTTTGTATAAAGGCAGCCGGTAATTTGAAGTTTAAGGGATAAATTAAATGACTCAATTTCTCCTCCAAGCCTGTTGGTGGGTACCTTTATATGGCTTAATTGGCGCAATTCTAACTTTGCCGTGGTCTACGGGAACCGTTCGCACAACAGGGCCGAGACCTGCGGCTTACTTCAATTTGCTGATGAGTGTGTTGGCTTTCATCCACGGGTCAATTATTTTTACAGCGACTTGGGATCTACCGCCCCAACAGTTGCTCGTGCACTGGGTGCAAGTAGCAGATTTAGATTTGTCTTTTGCAATAGAAATCTCCACGGTCAGCGTCGGAGCAATGGAGTTAGTTACATTTCTGAGTTTGCTAGCACAAATTTACGCTCTCGGCTACATGGAAAAAGACTGGGCGCTAGCTCGATTTTTCGGGCTGCTCGGTTTTTTTGAAGCGGCAATTAGCGGCATTGCGATTAGCGACTCGCTGCTGCTAACTTACGGTTTGTTGGAAGTGCTGACGCTTTCAACTTACTTGCTAGTCGGATTTTGGTACGCTCAACCGCTGGTAGTAACGGCGGCTAGAGATGCGTTTTTAACAAAGCGTGTAGGAGACGTGCCGCTGCTGATGGGAGTAGTGACCCTTTCAACTTTAGCCGGAAGTTTGAATTTTTCCGATTTGGAAGAATGGGCAGAAACTGCAAGTTTGTCTCCTCTAGTAGCGACTCTTTTAGGTTTGGCCTTAATCGCCGCACCTACAGCCAAGTGCGCTCAATTTCCTTTCCACTTGTGGCTCGACGAGGCGATGGAAGGGCCAAACCCGGCTTCGATTATGCGGAATACGGTAGTTGTGGGCGGTGGGGCTTATGTTTTGATTAAACTTCAGCCTGTTTTAGCGCTTTCGCCGGTGACTGATGCGGTGCTGGTGGTTTTGGGTGCGGTGACGGCGGTTGGGGCTTCCTTGGTGGCGATCGCCCAAATCGACATCAAAAGAGCACTATCGCATTCTACCAGCGCTTCTTTAGGTTTAGTGTTTATCGCGGTGGGGCTCAATCAAGTTGACATTGCTTTGCTGTTGCTGTTCGTGCACTCGATCGCCAAAGCACTATTATTCATGAGCGCAGGGTCAATTATTACCACAACTAACACTCAAGATTTAACAGAAATGGGTGGGTTGTGGTCGAAGATGCCCGCCACGACTACGGCTTATTTAGTAGGCGCTGCGGGGATGGTGGCCCTATTGCCTATGGGCAACTTTTGGGCAATGCGGCGCTGGCTCAACGGTTTTTGGACTGTACCCTTGTGGTTAGTAGTTGTACTGCTGTTAGTTAACGGTTTGACGGCGCTAAATTTAACTCGCGTATTCGCTTTAGTGTTTGTTGGAAAACCGCAGCCCAAAACTCGCCGAGCTCCCGAAGTCGGTTGGCCGATGGCTTTGCCGATGGTAATTTTGACGGTGATTGGGCTGTTGGTGCCTTGGATATTGCAGAAGTGGCAACTGTTAATTAGTTGGACTGGGCCTTGGGCGGAAACGGGAGATTTTGATGCTTTAAATTTGCTGTTGAAGACTCTGGATATTCCGCTGCTGATGTTATCAGGCTTGATTGGCGTTGCGGTTGGGGTGGCGATTTATTGGTACGGGGTGTTACCTCGACCGATACGGCTGCCGGTTCCGGCGGTGCAGGATTTGTTGGCTTACGATTTTTATATCGATCGAATTTACCGCTTGACTGTGGTTTGGGCCGTAGCTTCTATTGCGAAAATCAGCGCTTGGACTGACAAGTATGTAGTAGACGGGGCGGTGAATTTGTTCGGTTTTGCCACAATTTTCAGCGGTGAAGGTTTGAAGTACAGCGGCACCGGTCAATCGCAGTTTTATGTGTTGACTATTGCTGCGGGAGTTGCTGCGTTACTGGGGCTGATTATTTGGCAGTTTTGAACCGCAGATGTTGGCGGATGAACGGGGATGTAGGCGAAGCCTTCGGGAAGGCTTCGCAGATAAATTGTTTTTGGTTTGTCTGCTTGTTCCTCTAGTTTTATTCAAACTCAACTGGCCACAATTCTGCAACCGGAACTTCCCAACCGGGTAAAAGTTCGGGAATTGAAATCGTGTCTCCGTCTGTCAATACAACTGGCTCGGCTGTAGGAGTGTAAATCGTTACTGTATGTTTGTCGGGGTCGATTAATATTCCTACTTTTGCTCCCATTTCAAGAAATGATAGAATTTTGTCTCGGAGTGGTTTTAGGCGATCGGACTGAGATTTAATTTCTACTACTAAATCTGGAACCAGTTCGGCAAAATACCGTTTGCTTTGTTTGAGACGTGCGGCTAACACAAAAGAAACATCGGGTGCTCTCACATCTGAATTGGGAAGAATAAACCCGCCGCTGGAATTGAAAACTCGTCCAAGTTTCCGGGGTTTGACCCAGTTTAGTAAAAGACTGCCAAATTCTGCCCCAATTTGGCTCGATACCAGATCGGACGGGCTCATAACTATAATCTTTCCGTCTAACAGTTCGAGTTGATAGTCGAGATGTGCTTGGGAGAATAAAGCTTGCACTTGTTCCAAGTCTGCCACTGTGAGGCGGGTGGAAGGATAGCCTGATTTAATTTCCAAATCTTCTCGATCGCTAATAATTGAGGTCATAGGACGATTCCAAAAACATTTGCATCTATGTTAACAAGAAAATGGGCCGATCGCTTTTTTATGCAGTTGCTTTGCGCTAATCTTAAATATAGTTCTAAATATTGTGTAATAAGGGAAAGTTTTAATTGATGCTCAGTGCTTTAATCTGGATACCAATGTTCGCGGCTGCTCTGATTGGGTTCTGGCCCGGTGCGGTAAGTTCTAAAATAGTTCGGAATGCCGCGATCGCCATTGCGGGCCTAACTTTTATTCTCTCGGTGATTGTGGCAGCTCAGTTTGATGCCAATATCAGTCAGTTGCAGTTTTCGGAATATGTTCCTTGGATAGGTGCTTTGGGATTGAATTACAATCTCGGCGTTGATGGTTTGTCTCTGCCTTTGGTAATTTTAAATACCCTACTGACAGGGGTAGCTATTTACGCTACGGATGAGTCGATCCGCAGACCCCGATTTTATTATTCTTTGATGCTGTTAATTACTGGCGGTGTCACAGGGGCTTTCTTATCTCAAAATTTGCTGCTATTCTTCCTGTTTTTTGAGGTAGAATTGATTCCGCTTTACCTGTTAATAGCGATTTGGGGAGGCGAGCGCCGGGGTTATGCTGCTACTAAGTTTTTAATCTATACTGCATTTGCGGGTATTGTGCTGCTGGCTGCTTTTTTGGGGGCTGGTTGGCTCAGCGGTGCTTCTAGTTTCGATATGGTTGGTGCAGCGGGTGCATCGCATTTGCAAGGAGGTTCCCCATTGCCTTTGGTAAGACAAATTGTGTTGCTGGCTGGAGTGTTGCTGGCTTTTGGAATTAAGATTCCCTTAGTGCCTTTTCATACTTGGCTGCCGGATGCTCACGTAGAAGCTTCGACTCCGGTTTCAGTGCTGCTGGCGGGGGTACTTTTGAAGCTGGGAACCTACGGGATGCTGCGCTTTGGTTTGGGTTTGTTCCCGGATGCGTGGGCGGTGGCGGCGCCTTGGTTGGCGAGTTGGGCGGTGGTAAGCGTGATTTACGGGGCGAGTTGCGCGATCGCCCAAAAAGATATGAAAAAAATTGTAGCTTACAGTTCGATCGCTCACATGGGCTACATTTTGTTAGCTAGCGCCGCAGCGACTCCGATTAGTATGATGGGAACAGTGTTGCAAATGGTCAGCCACGGTTTAATTTCGGGGCTGCTATTTTTGAGTGTCGGCATTGTTTACAAAAAATCCGGCAGCCGCAACATAGATGTGCTCAAAGGTTTGTTCAATCCCGATCGCGGTTTGCCGGTAATTGGCAGTTTAATGATTGTCGGCGTGATGGCGAGTGCCGGCATTCCAGGGTTGTCGGGATTTATTGCTGAATTTTTGATGTTTAGGGGCAGTTTACCAGTGTTTCCCGTGCAAACTTTGCTCTGCATGATCGGCACAGGTTTGACTTCAGTCTACTTTTTAATTATGGTCAACCGCGCCTTTTTCGGCCGCCTTTCCGATTTGGTGGTGAATTTGCCGCAAGTCCGCTGGGGCGATCGCATTCCTTCGCTAGTTTTAGCAGTAATCATCGCCATCATGGGATTGCAGCCGGCTGTTTTAGTTGGTTTGAGCGAGAAAACTGCGATCGGCTTAGTATCGACTGTGCCGGCGCAAGTTAAACAAGTTGCTCAAAACTTGGAGTGAAATCTTCCATAGGTTCGTAGTTGCGCTTCAGCGCTGGCCGGCGCTAAAGCGCAACTACAAACCTAAAACATACAAGCGCAACTACGAACCAAAGCTAAAACATAGTTATTCAATTAAGGTTCAAATCAAATGACAAGTACCGTATTAAAACCCTCTTCCCATCCTCTAGCCGCATACATTGACATCTTGGAATCAGGCAAAGCTTTGCTTCCCGAATCTACCGAAAATGTAGTAGAAGTGGTTGGCATTCTCAAAAGTTACGGTGTAGTTCTCGATGCCTATTCTCGCAATTTAAACTACATCGCTGAAGAACAATTTTTAGTGCTGTTCCCGTTTTTCAAATATTTCAACGGAGAAGTGACAGTGCCGAAATTAATGCGCTATTTATGGCACGATCGCATTAATTTTGAGTATGCTGAGTATTGCATGAGAACGATGCTTTGGCACGGCGGCGGCGGTATGGACAGTTATGTGGATTCTCCAGAATTTAGCAGTTTGGCCGAAAAGGCGATCGCAGCTAAATTAAAAGGCAACTTTTTGATGCAGGGACTCCACAAAGCATTCCCAGAGTTTTTGCCCGAACAAGTGCGGATGCTGGCTTACTACAGCGGGCTGGGGCAGTTTTGGCGGGTAATGAGCGATTTGTTTATCGATTTGTCCGATCGCTACGAAGCCGGTACAATTAAGTCGATCGCTGACGTAGTAGATTTAGTCTTAGCAGGTTTGGTAAGCGCCGCCAGTCTACCAATCACCTACAGCGTCAAGATTCGCGGTGAAGTCTACGATATCCTTCCAGCGTCGGCTAACTTGACCTTTTTACCAGATGTAGCAGTACCTTATGTAGAAGCAGTTTTCTTTCGAGGAACAGCTTTTTTTGGGACAGTTTCCTACAACGCCCAAGCACATCAAATCCCAGAAGAACAAAAAGAATTTAGCTACGGGGCTTTGTTTGCAGATCCTTTACCCATAGGAGGTGCAGGCATTCCGCCAACTCAATTGATGCAAGATATGCGGCATTATCTGCCCGATTATTTGCACGAAATTTACCGCACTAGCTGTCGCGGCGAAGATGATTTGCGCGTGCAAATTTGTCAGAGTTTTCAGAAGTCGATGTTTTGCGTGACGACAGCGACTATTTTCGGTTTAGCACCTCATCCGATGAATACCTCCGATCCCGAGGAGAAAAAGGCTAACCGGGCTTATTTGGAAGCTTGGATGGATCGATTCGGCACTTCTCGCTTGGATTGGGCAAATCAGCCAACTATCAGGGCCTGTCAGCTTTTCCCAGAACGGTAGTCATGAGTCATTAGTCATTGGTCATTAGTCATTGGTCATTAGTCATTTGTTGTTTGGTAATAACGAATGACTAATTACCAATTACCAATTACCAATTCCCAATTCCCAATTCCCAATTCCCAATTCCCAATTCCCAATTCCCAATTATCAATTCCCAATTCCCAAAGTATCTAGATTCGGACTAAAAGACTCAGGCCGTGAGAATCAGTGCCGCAAGTTCCCAGCAAACCGTAAGTTTCGGCTAAATCTTTCACTAAAGCAGTTTGTTTGGGACTCGGTTTCCAAGGATTGGGATTGTTGTAGGCATAGTAAATTTCTACGCCGTCAATTCCTAAGCGAGCGGCTTCTGGGATTAATTTATCTGCGGTAGAACGATAGCGGCAAGGATGGGCGAGAACTGCTAAACCTCCTGCTTCCTGAATAGCTTTAATTACCTTTGGTGCTGGATAATTATCGCTACTTTCAGTACCGCTATCACGTCGCAAGTATGGTTTGATACAGGGATGTTGCGGATCGAAGCCATAACCGAGAATGTGTACCTCATTGTTTAGCAATTCAGCATTAATTTCAGCCCCTGTCCAGAGAGTTGGTGCTGTGACATTGCTGTCGGGATTGTTTGATTTCCAATTATCCAACCAAATTTGAGCTTGAGCGTAGCCTTTGGTGCAATGGTGGTCTGTAATCGCTAACCCTTTGAGGCCTCCGGCTATGGCTTGTTCCATCAATTTCTCTGGCTGCAATCGCCCGTCCGAGTAGACTGTGTGCATGTGGAAGTTATAGGAACCCGGACAGCTATCGGCATCAATTGTCTGCAACACTTGTTTGAGTGCCCAGATATTCTGGGCTTCTGGTTTGAGGCTAGAATTTGTTGAGGGAGCGAGATTGACAGTCATAAGCGTTAGTATAAATAAGAGTAGCTTTGTTTAATATATCCAATAAATTGATATGTTGCACTGGTCGCGATAGTCGCAATAGCGATTTACCGTGGCGCGGGGGCGGGTTTATGAGATTATTGATTTTAGGCAATTATGGTTGGTAAAACCCGCCCCTACAGGTTTGTTGAGAATGGCAAAAGATATCAATTCACTCGCACATCTTGCAAAATTCTCACTCAAGGATTTTATCAAAATTTAGGGGTTTAAAACCCCCGCCTCAAGGCGGAATGTTTTTAGGGTGGGGTATAAATCCCCATTCTAAAAACCTCGCACTCATCTGTCAACTGTCAACTGTCAACTGTTTAACGTCGGGTGGGGGCGGGTTTATGAGATTATCGATTTTAGGCAATTATAATTGGTAAAACCCGCCCCTACAGGTTTGTGGAGAATGGTACAAGATATTAATTCAATCGCATTTTAAACCTGCGGCTGCGGCTGTGGGAAATTCGATCGGCACAAAGGTAACGCCATATATTGCTGTAGAACAGGGTACAATATGCGCTACTCGTTTGGGAGGATTTTTCCGATTTCCAGTCTTTGAGTCAAACTCAATTATACCCGTGGCTCCCTCGGCTTTAAAGGTTGGATCGGCTAAGGTTTTTTGCATTCCTTCGCGAGTGGGTTGCGGCTGCATTTCTAATGCTTTAATCAGCGTCCGGGCGGCGTCGTAGGTTAAGGCAGATCGAGTATTTACCGGGCCTCCCCACAATTTTTCCGCGTTTATAGGAAATTTTTTGTCAAAGCTTGCTAGCGGATGCCAAAAAAGGGATATTCCCAGTTTTTCAACAGATTTTAACTGCTTTGCTATTTCTAATGTTCTCGGTTCGTACAGCGTCCAAGGCCCGACAATCCAATTGCGATCGGCGTTAACTTTAATCATTTCCAGCCCATTTTCTACGGAATTAGTTACTTGACCGTCTGGAAAGAGTGCTATGGCTTTGATTCCGGCTTTCTCAACTTCTTCGATCGCGGATTGGGCGTTAAAATCATTTTTAGCTAAGTTAGCGTAATTTCTGAGTCTAACAGTTTTGCCGCCTTTGGCTTCAAATTGCTCGGTAAATTGTTCCCACAAAGAATAGCTGAACGGACTGTCGGGATTGTAAAAAACAGCTACTTTTTTTTGCCCTACGCTCAGCAATTGATTTACTAAGCCTTCAGCTTCTACGCTAGTTGTCGGAGCCGTCCGAAAGAAAAATTTTCGGGGTTTTCGGGTCAGTTCTTCTGTGGTGCTTCCCGGAGAAAGGGCGACTAATTTATGGCGATTGTAAATATCTACTGTTTCCACAGTCATGTCGCTGGTATAATGTCCGATGAGTGCTAGAATATCTGGCCGCTCGACTAGGTAATTTGCTCTTTGAACTGCGTAGGATTTAATATTTCCGTCATCAGCAATGATGACTTTAAGACCTTTTCCGTTAATAGCTTTTGGTTCGAGAAATCCTTGACCGGGAAAATCTCGATCGCTCTCATTGGAGATGAGACTTAAATTAACTTCGGTTTGAGCTTGAGCAATGCCGCGCAGCAGTTCTTCGGCTAAGTTGGCGTTGGCGATGCTACCGTCTTGATTTCTGCGGATGGGAACAACAATGGCGATGGTATAATACTCTGCACCGCTCGCTTCCAGCAGGGCATTGTTCATGTAAATTAAAGTTTCCGGATCTCTGCGGTCTTCCCTCCATGACTGTTTGAGCAATTTAAAAGCTTCTGGATAATTTGAGTCGGCAAATTCGCTAATTCCTCTTTGTTTTGACCAAAGGGCGGAGGTTTGTACTAGAAGTTTTTCGCCAGAACTTACACCATCTGTGGAGGGTGTAGGAAGCGTTGGCTGCGGGGAAATTCTGGGGTTGAGCGGGGGAATTCTGCGATTTAGCGCGTAAATTTCGGGGTTTAAAAGTACGATCGTCAATGCGGCCGCAATTCCCACAGAACCTACCAACAGCCAGCGACGCCAAGGCTTGGGTGATTCGGGCTGTGCTACTTGCAAATCCCCATCGGGCAAAACATCAGTAATAGATAAATTGCCGTTTTCAGATTCGGGCTGCGTGACTGGCACATCTTCATCATGCAACACACCAACAACAGATTCGATCGAATCTAAATCGCGCAAAATATCAACAACAGATTGGTAGCGGTCTTGAAAGTGGTAGCGCACCATCCCAGTTAAAATATCTCTGAAACCGTCGCTAATTCGTACCGCAGGTCGATCGGGCGTTAGGAAAATCCAAATCAGCTCGCTAGTTACCGGATCGGGGGGAAGATCGTTGGGATTTCGCCCGGTGAGAGCTTGAATCGCGATAATTCCGAGAGCGTAAATATCGTTGTAGGGTCGCGGTAACGATCGCGGATTGTATTGTTCGGCTGGCATATAACCGGTGGTGCCGATCGCCTGGGTTGTTAATATTTCACCTGTAGAGTTAACTGTAAAAGTGCTGATTTCTCTGACAGCTCCAAAATCAATTAAAACAATTTTTCTGTCTGCTTCGCGCCGAATTAAGTTAGCAGGTTTAATGTCGCGATGTACAATACCTTCTTGGTGGATAGATTGCAATATTGTCAGAACTTCCCGCAAAAACTCGACGGTTTGTATCTCCGTCCACTGCTGCTCTGGAGGGAGTTCTTGACTGAGTGGATGTCCTTCTATGTATTCTTGCACTAAGTAAAAATTGTTGTTTTCTTCAAAGCTATCGAACAATTCGGGAATCTGCGAGTTATTCCCCAGATGGCGCAAAGCGCTGCCTTCCATTTGAAACCGCCTCCTTGCTTGTGCCAAGACGCGCGGATCGTTCGATCGGGGAAAAGGAATTTCCTTAACAACGCACGGCGGATTATTGGGTTGATTCATTTGTGCAGCCTTATAGGTTCTCCCAAACCCTCCCTCTCCCAACCCTTCCATAATTCTGTAGCTTCCTTGAATTCCGTTCAGAATATGCCCTGGTTGGAGCAGAATATTGTCCGATTGGATATACATAAATTTTCCAAACCTCTTGACAAATTGCGGTTTTTAATGTTGCTTAAAACAAGCCCAAATTAGGTGAGGGATGTCTGGCGATCGGTAATTAGTAATTGATAATTAGTAATTGGCAATCGATCGGCGAGTACCTAACTGACTTGAAAACTGCTCTACCAGCTTTTTCGCTCCCGGTAGATGCAGGCTGATATTATATCAAAAACGGGCAATCGATCGAGCTCGCTTGCAAAAGTTCTTCACGTGCCGGGGGCGATCGCAATTTCATTCGGGCGATCGAATATTTCAAGTCGGCCGGGGCGGGTTTATCGACTCTCGGATTTGTACAGAAGATCTCGGCGAACTCGCCCCTACAGAAATTACGGTAAATAACCTGCTGACTGATGACCAATGACTGATGACTGCTGACTAATTAAGTTTCCCCTAACTTGCTGAGTACAAAAGCAACGAAAAATCCGCAGACAGTAATTAAACCAGCAAAATCGTGAGTTTCCTCGAATGCTTCGGGAATCATGGTATCTGAAATCATGGCTAAAATACCGCCTGCTGCTACGGCGGTAGTTGCAGCTATTACTTCCGAAGAAAAGCGGCTGAAAACCGTATATCCTAACAATGCTGCGATACCGGAAATAACTGCGATCGCGCCCCAAACTCCAAAAACGTAACCGATCGATCTTCCGGCTTTTTTCATACCGGCGGCGCTAGAGAGTCCTTCGGGAATGTTGGAGAGAAAAATTGCCGCTACTGTCACCCAACTGACAGCGCCTCCAGAAATCATACTGACGCCAATGACGATCGACTCCGGTATCCCGTCTAACAGCGCGCCGAGGGCGATCGCCAATCCGCCACCGCCTGACTCTGTTTTAGCTGGGTGCAAAGTGCCCGATCGCTTGCGGTGTTTTGCTCCCTGCTGACTCAAAAACCAATTGGCGGCTGTATAAACAGCAGCGCCGCCCAAAAAGCCGATCGCCGTCGAGTCAAAACCGCCGCGCTTGTAAGCTTCATCCATCAGTTCAAAAGATAGCGCTGAAATCAGCACACCGGCGCCAAAAGCCATAATTGTGGCGATCGCGCGCTGGGGAATGCGGACAAAGTAACCCACCGCCGCTCCCAGTAGCAGCGCCGAACCGCCCACTAAACCCCAAAATCCTGCCTGCAACCACACTGGAAACATGACTCCGCACCTCAAAGCAAAAATTTTTACACCCGCATAAAAATTATATATTTTTTATTGCAGGCAGACAGCGGATACAGCAGTTTTAAACTTAGAGAGGTACTCTTCATTCATGACTAATGACCAATGACTAATGACTAATGACCAATGACTAATGATTAATGACTAATGATTAATGACCAATGACTAATGACTAATGACTGATAACTAATAAAAAAAAATCCCAGGCATAACCTGGGACTTAAAAATATTAAAAATAATGTTGTT
This sequence comes from Microcoleus sp. ARI1-B5, assembly GCF_036705795.1. Lineage (NCBI taxonomy): Bacteria > Bacillati > Cyanobacteriota > Cyanophyceae > Oscillatoriales > Microcoleaceae > Microcoleus > Microcoleus sp. ARI1-B5. The sequence goes on along the minus strand of NZ_JAUBVK010000004.1, from coordinate 393,631 downwards.
TTAATAAATTGAATTGGCCGGAAAGCGGCGATAATTTGGGTGATAATTGAGCAGCGCTGGTAGATTTGAGAGCGGACTGCGGGGCGGGCATTCCGGTTCCGGTGCCGCACCCGATCGCATTTTCCGAACTCAATAAAACAGTTGCGTTCATGTTCGAGTACCCGTTAAGCTTGGCTGCTGTTGCGAGTCTGGCTTGCCAGCTCCAACAGTTGCGCCCAGCGTTTGTGGACTTGTTTCGGAGTGCATTTGAGTGCGGTGGCGATCGCCTTGTCGCTTTCTTGATTCCGCTTCATTTCTAACAGTTGCTGCATTTGGGGCGACAGTTGAGCGCGAAATGCTTCCCATTTGTCCGAAGTCATGCCCAGCTTTTGATCGACATCAGCACCCAGCCATTCGTGCACGAGTTTCCAGTTTTGAGTGCGGGCAAATTTTTCGACGTGGTACTTAAACCGCTGTTGCAAGTAGTCGCGCTGGCGGGCAGACAAACCGAGAACTCGATCGATTTCCGAAGCCGAAAGGTCTTGCAATTTTAAAGTCAAGTAGCTAACACATTCGGGCTGATTTTGAGCTTCCAGATAGGCGATCAATTCGGTGACTACTCGATCGCGCAGCACAGCATCAGCCGGATCGACAGTTTCCGAAACCATTTGCTCGCGCACTTGTTGCAGCGCCGGAGAGCGACTGTAGATTTCCGCATCTTCTCCCTTGCCCGACTCTACAGCCATTTCAATGTCGATCGCAGTTTCAGGAGGTTGGCCCTTGGCAAATCCTTGAGCGCGAAGCACGATCAGGCGCTGGCGGTTGCGGCCGGGCAAGCCGATTTGGCGCTTGGCGTAGTGTTCGGTGAAAGCCATGTATTCAGCCAATTCTAGCTGCGTGCGGGGCTGGTAGGTAGCATCGAGTTGGTGTTCGCGGCGGAAAGCTCGCAAAGATTCGATGTAAAAGCCTTGCAAAAAGTCTTCAATCATGTTGTAGCGAGCTTGGAAGTTCAAGTTCGATCGGAAGGAAGCAACGTGGCGGTAAATCATGGATGCGAGGTGAGAGTGCAGTTCGACGCGGCCGCCTTTGGAACCGAGGCGGTAGAATTGCAGGGTTTTTTGCAACCGGTGCTCGGCCAAGGTGATTTGCCAAGCTTCAACTTCGCCGGAAACTTGGATGCGATCGCTTTTTTGGCAAATCCGTTCGACTTCCTTAGCAATCCGCATCGCCACTGTTTGAGCGCTGCGGCTGGAAGTTTTCATTTCAGCTTCCAATTCTTTGAGGGCGAATTGGGCTAAAGCCAGGACATCGATGCTGGACACTGTATTGATTTCGGCGGTTTGTTCGCTGGAGGTGGCGGGAATGAAGTTGAGGTTAGAAGCGGTGTTGCAGTTGACGGTGTTGGTGGCAGTTTTGACAGTCATGGCGTTTATCGGGTGGTAGCGCACAGCGTGCGAGGACATTTTTCAGGGAGCGAGGTGGCAGTTGCTGGCGGTTTCGCTTGCTGTGCTGATTCAACTCTCTATACATTGAATATAGGGAAGTAGAGATAATCGCAGTGATGCCAGTGTTCCACTCTCTCATGCAACAGTTTTTGGCTGCTGTTTCTGATTCTAAGCGCTGGCTGTGGGAGATTGATTTTATTGCCCTTAAAGCCTGACTGTACAAGCACTCTGAGCTGTAATTCGGGTAGGGCGATCGCGACAAAGATTGACGGTGTTCCGGGGCCGCGGAGTGGACAATTTACCAACTGGCCTTTTGAGGCGGTTTTCGGCGTTGGAGATTGTGGAATCGAGACTCGGCAGAATGTAGTGAACTGCAATGTCTTCAGAACCTACGCCACAGCAGTTTGGAAACCCGGTTAATCTGCAAATTTGCTTTTAAAAGGGGCAACGGCTTTTTTTGAACGAACCGCGTTGGCGTAGCCTGCGCGTAGCGCTTAGACGCAAAGGACACGTTCGGCGAAGCCGTTCCCGTTCCCCGCAGGGGTTCCCGAAGGGTAGGGTAGGAAGACAAGAGAACAGAGTACAGAGAAAGTCTGCCAACAATTCACCCGGATTCTCTTTCCAACACCAAAGTCACCGGGCCGTCATTATCTATAAAGACTTGCATCTGAGCTCCAAACACGCCTGTTTCGACTTTTAAGCCGCTCTGGCGCAACTTTTCGACGAATTTTTCATAAAGTTTTTCGGCTCGTTCAGGAGCCGCTGCTCGGTCAAAGGAAGGCCGCCGACCTTTGCGACAGTCGCCGTAGAGGGTAAACTGACTGACAACCAGCAACTCGCCGCCGATGTCTTGTACGGACTTGTCCCAGCGCCCGCCGTCGCTGGCTGAATCGGGAAATAAACGCAATTCTAGGCATTTGCGAGCCATCCAGTCGAGTTCTGCTTCGGTGTCTGTGTCCGCAATACCTACCAGCAAGTTGAGTCCGCAGCCGATTTGGCCGACAATTTCACCGTTAATTTCGACTTGAGATGATTTGACTCGCTGGATGATGACTCGCATTTTATAGCAGTGGACAGTTGAGAGTGGACAGTTGACAGTTGCACAGTACGGAAATCAAACCGTTTATGCTATGGCTCTCGGCTCTATTCATGAGGTTATTTATGTCCTCACTGCTGTGGCGATTGCTATAAATCAGAAATATTTAAATTAAAAACTCACAAGGAAAAGGTGAACTTCCTTTTTCAACAGTCTTCGACGCATCAATACTAGAGAAACCGGGTTTTTTACCAGCATTAAAGGCATTGATGCAGTTTTTTGGGAAAAAAACAGGTTTCTGGCTACCCGTGCGTAAGTCCTTTTTAAGAGTAATATTATCTCCCCTCAAAAGACCATAATTAACATTGGTTTGTAGTGAGGACTTTAGTCCTCGGATAATGCGGACTAAAGTCCTCACTACAAACCGTTAGATCTGGGTTTTCGCAGCCAATTCTCTCGGCTTTTTAAAGCTTTAGTTTTTCCCAAAACCTTTGCCGCGATTGGCTGAAGCCATACAGAGACAGTTTTCGATTTGCGATCGCAAAGTCTCGGTATCCAAATCCTGACCGATGAGAACAAGTTGATTTTTGGGTTCACCTTTCCACTGGTCGTCATCCATTGAAAATCGCTTGCCGCTCAAGTGAAAAATATGCCGCTTGGGACTTTCGTCAAACCACATAATCCCTTTGGCGCGAAACACGTTTGTTGGCATTTGGTGGTCTAGGAAATATTGAAATTTCCTCAGAGAAAACGGCTTGTCGCTCTGGAAAGAAATTGAGGTAAATCCGTCATTTTCTAAATGGCCGGAGTGGTCGTGATGGCTGTGGTCGTGATGGCTGTGGTCGTGATGGTCGTGGTCGTGGTGGCCGTGGTCGTGGTGGCCGTGGTGTTCGTGGTGTTCGTGGCCGTGATGGTCGTGGTCGTGATGTTCGTGACTGCTAGAAGTTTGCTCAGATTGGAAATATTTGTCAGATTCAAACAATCCGACGCTGAGCACGAGCGGCAGGGGAACTTCCGATTTTACCGTTCGCAGAATGCGAGCACCTTCTTTGACATCGCGAATCTTAACTTCCAACAAATCTAAATCTGCTTCTTCAACCAAATCTGTTTTGTTGAGGATAATAATATCGCCGTAAGCTATTTGACTGTAGGCTGCTTGAGAGTTGAACAAATCTAAGCTGTAGTTGGCTGCGTCTACTACTGTAACTATTGAATCTAGACGGGTCAGGTCGCGCAGTTCTGTGCCTAAAAAAGTCATCGCTACTGGCAGCGGGTCGGCTAGTCCGGTGGTTTCGACTACTAGATAATCGAGATTTTCTTGACGTTCTAAAACTTTGTAAACTGCATTAACCAAATCTTCGTTAATTGTGCAGCAGATGCAGCCGTTGTTCAGCTCAACCATGTTGTCGTCTGTGGTGACAATCAGTTCGTTGTCGATGCCGATTTCGCCAAATTCATTGACCAAAACTGCTGTTTTCAAACCTTGCTGGTTGGTCAGGATGTGGTTGAGCAGGGTTGTTTTGCCGCTGCCGAGAAATCCTGTAATGATTGTAACGGGCAATCCGTGTTTGGGAGCGTCCATCGCCGTTTCTGTCTCGGACTGAGTTGTAGATTGCATAGCTTGACTGTCAAATAATGTCGATCGCACTTTTTGAGTGTTTCTTATTGTATCTTATTTAAGCCCAGCCCCCATCAACCCGGTTTCTGCGATAAATTTGGGGTGGGGCCGCAGCCGCACCTCCGCATCAACGGGGAACCAGCGCCCGAGTAAGTGTCGCAGTTGGCTTGCAGCCTGTTTTCTGGGTAAATCCAGCGGCGACAAATTTGGGGCCGACTTCCGCAAGTGCGATCGGCGCAGCTATCGTCCGCGTGAATCGACCAATTTCCGCTGCTATCTAATAGTTTTAAAATAATTTAAATTATCGAGCTGTGTAAAATATTTAAACCTCAACTAAAACAGGGCGGTGGCTAACAACAGCCACCGCCCTCAAGATAGTATGGCACTATCTAAGTCTTTCCTTACGCAGGAAGCAAGACTGCATCGATGATGTGGATGACGCCATTATCAGCAGCAACATCCGCTGCTGTAACAGTAGAATCATTAATTTTGACGCCATTGGAAGCATCAATTTTCACTTCTGAACCTTCAACTGTCTTGGCAGATGTCAGGTTGACTACATCAGCAGCCATAACTTTGCCAGCAACGACATGATAAGTCAGGATTTTTGTGAGCTGAGGAATGTCCTTAAGCAGTGCTTCTACAGTACCTTCGGGAAGCTTAGCAAAAGCTTCGTCTGTAGGTGCAAAAACTGTGAAGGGCCCAGCGCCTTTGAGAGTATCTACTAAACCAGCAGCTTGGACGGCAGCAACTAGGGTTGTAAAAGAGCCTGCCGAAACGGCGGTATCAACGATGTCAGCCAAGTGAGTCACCTAGGTTTTGTATTCCGTAAATCAATATAACGCTAAAAAGTTAATTTAGCTACCTAATTTTTCCTCTTTTTCAGTCAGTTGTTCTGATATAAATAGCCAAATTTTTTTATATAACTCATTGCAAAAAACATATCTAAAGGTAGATGAAAATCTCTAGGTTTTAGGGTATTTTAAAGTCAAAACAATGCGATCCTAAATACATTGGTCAGCCGATCGCACAATTCGCGATCGCTCGGCGCAGTGTGAAACGTAAATGCAGGGCGATCGACATTTTGACTAACTTGGCAAAACCTTCAACATCGAGCGCCGTGCTCGGATCGCACCGCCAAAGCCAGCCACTCCCGACTTACGGCAACAGTTCGGCTTGCATCCCGCTCTCAACTGTATAAAATTCAATCGGCCTGCTACACAACTTTCTGCCTTGTGAGGGAATTGGTTGTCCCAAAAACTGCGTTACACTTATATACGTATCTTTACAAAACAACATACAAACATGACAGTTGCCTATCCCCGCAAGCTGCGCAACGGCATGGGAGCGCGCGAAGTTTTAGCTCAAGTGGTGCGCGATCGCGAAATTCACCTGATCACCCTCAACCGCTACCGCTTCAGCGAACAGCGCAGTTGCAAAGACCTCACCGACTTGATCGAGCAGCTAGACGGCGAACCGGCCGAACTCGTGCGGGATCTTTCCCGGCACATCTCGGACGAAGCGCGGCACGCCATGTGGCTTACGGACTTGCTGGTAGACCTCGGCCAGAATGTGGGAAAGCCGCCGGGAGTTTCCTACATTGACGAATTTGAAAGGTTGTTCGACAGCGAGCAAAAAGACCCTACCAAAGACCGCGAAGATTTTGTGATTTCTTCCCTAGCGGCGATTAACGTCACCGAGAAGCGGGGATGCGAGTATTTCTCAGCGCACATCCACGCCCTCAAAAATGCTCCCCAAACCGACGAAAACGTCAAAATCCGCGAAACTATCGAAAAGATTTTTCCCGAAGAAGCTGGTCACGTCCGCTGGGGCAACCGCTGGCTGGGCGAAATTGCTGCTAAGAGTCCGGCACACCGCGAAAAGGTGGAACAGGCAAAACGCAAGTATGCGGCGATCGAACAAGCAGCATTTGCATCGGGAATGGATATCATGCTGGGAGCAGAACTGCGCCGCGTCACCCGTCTCGTGGACATTGCCAACACGATGCCCATGTGGGAACGCCCGCAATACCTGATGGAACGCTTGCCGGCCACCCTGCTCGCCCCCGATTTGCAAATGACCAGAGTCGATGTAGCTCAACGGGCCTGGAACCGAGACCCGCAGGCATTTGTGGAGAAATTTGTGCCGATGTTCCTCAATGGATTAAAACCCATTGAGAAGAAGCCGACCCCGGCCAAGCCCAAGGCTTAAGCACTGTCTGGGACTTGTGCGCGCGGGGACTAGAAACCCGGTTTCTTCGTGGCCCTCTCGTTAAGCGGCCAGATATCTCTGTGAGAAACCGGGTTTCTTTTCGTAGCTTCTAAATGTGAAGGGGAAGAGCTCGGCTGGGATTGTAGAGTTGAGATTTTGGACAAATCCAAGATTTTAAATCTACAATCTCAACCTCTAGGAAGTACACTGATTAGTGGAAAAGTGTCCGTCAAATCACAACCATGACTAACAGCGAGCCGAACCCACAAACAGTTTCCACAGAAAGTCTCTTGAGTGAAAGCGCGATCGCCTCCGAGCAGGTCGAAAAAGCCACAGCAGTCAGCTATGCAGAAGAAATTGAAACTGTGATTGCCAGCATGGCTGTAGACCAAAAAGTGATGGTCGGTCAAAATGAAGCTGGCGGACATCTTTGGAAATTTAAGTATGGCAGCGTCGAAGTGTTCGTGCAACTTACGGGCGAAACCGAAAATGATACTTTGACTGTGTGGGCTTTTGTTCTCCAGTTGCCGGCCAAGAATGAAGCTCAATTAATGCGGAAACTTCTAGAAATGAATTGGCTGTCTACTTTGGAAGGTCATTTTGCGATTGTTGACAACCAAGTTGCGGTAGTATCGACTCGGACAATGGCCCAAATCTCGATCGGGGAAATTTCTCGGGTTATTACTATTGTCGCCACGATCGCCGATGACAACGACGACGTGCTGCAAGCAGAATTCGGTCAGTAGTCCTTAGTCAGTAGTCCTTAGTCATTAGTCCTTAGTCATTAGTCCTTAGTTAACTGTTAACTGTTAACTAATGACTAATATGCAGGCCCTGCGATCCAAGAAATAGCGATTCCCAGCCCCAAACCGACGAGCACTTGAAAAGGAGTGTGCCCCAGCAACTCTTTGAGCCGAGCTTCATTGAGGTTGTGATCTTCCTCAAAAAACTCGTCAATAATTTGGTTGAGGATGCGAGCTTGTTTTCCCGCAGCTTGGCGGACTCCAGCAGCGTCGTACATCACAATAATTGCAAAGATCGTAGCGATCGCAAAGTCCGGACTTTCCCATCCCATCGTTTGTCCGACTCCAGCAGCCAAAGCGCCCACAAAAGACGAGTGAGAGCTCGGCATTCCCCCCGTTGTTACCAAATAACGCAGATTAAACTTGCGATTTTTGATTAATTCGATCGGCAACTTCAATACCTGAGCCGACAAACAAGCGATCAAAGCAACCACCAGAATCTGGTTGTGCAAGATGCCGCTGCAAATTTCCTGCATAGTGTTTGGCATTTCTAGTTACTGCGGCTGGTAATATAATCGGCGATTCCCAACAGCGGTAGAGCTTTGCTCCCAAACACTGCCAGTTGAGACTTCGCATCAGCAACAAGCTGTTTGGCTTGACGGCGAGACTCTTCAATTCCCCACAAACTCGGATAAGTCACCTTTCCGGCTTGAACATCTTTGCCAGCAGTTTTGCCCAATTCTTCTTGAGTACCAGTAATATCCAGAATGTCATCAATTATCTGGAAAGCCAGCCCAATATTCTTAGCGAAACGAGACAGCCGCTGCAAATCCGCAGCCGAAGCCCCAGCCAAAATTCCCCCACAAACTACGCAAGCTTCTAACAGCGCGCCAGTTTTGTGAGCGTGAATGTAATTCAAAGTTTCCAGAGAAACATCTGTTTTTCCTTCCGATGCCAAGTCAACCACCTGACCGCCTACGAGTCCAGCAGCGCCGGATGCCCGCGCCAAATGGGCGATCGCCTGCAACACCAGATGGGGGGGTACGTCCTGAGTTTTAGTGGCGATAAATTCAAAAGCATAAGTCAACAAACCATCCCCAGCCAAAATGGCGATATCCTCGCCGTAGACTTTGTGGTTCGTCAGTTTGCCGCGGCGGTAGTCGTCATTGTCCATTGCCGGCAAATCGTCGTGAATCAGCGACATCGTGTGAATCATTTCCAAAGCGCAAGCTGTGGGAATTGCCATAGATGCAGTGCCGCCGGCGAGTTCGCAGCTAGCCAGACACAGGATCGGACGCAAGCGCTTGCCCCCCGCTAGCAGCGAGTAGCGCATTGCTTCGTAAATTTTCTCTGGGTAGATGACCGGTAGTGCACTGTCGAGAGCTACCTCGATCGCCTTTTTTTGCTCGACTAAGTAAGTAGATAAGTCGAAAGCGGATTCCGGTTGGGACGAATCCATTTCTGTTGCTGTAAATACCATCCCTTGCTCTCTTGTACTGAATGTGACTGGGGATATTGTGAGCCGTTCGGGTCGGATCGCGCCGACTTTTACGGCAGGGGTTGCCCGAAATCCGAGCATCAATTAATTATTCTACGGGTGTTGTTGCACAGAAAATCTTTGAGTTTTGATAACTTTGTGAAATTACCAGTCAATCTAAACTCTCAAATCTCAAATCCGCCACTTTGTCTGGCGACTTCCAAAAACCGCTGCACCGCCTCCGTTGGATCGCAGCGCCAAATTAGGGCGATCGCCACAATGCAGGTTGATTCTGGCAAAGATTTGTAAACAACCCCGCTGCGCTGGAAATTTTGCATTGATGCGGGGACGATCGCCACGCCCATCTGGGCAGCTACCAAGCTGATAATTGTCTGCATTTGAATCGCTTCTTGACCGACGATCGGGCTAAAACCTGCTTGCTGACAAAGACTGACGATCGGATCGTACAGTCCCGGAGCTAGGGAACGCGGAAATAAAATGAACGGTTCTGCTGAGAGTTCGCGCAATTGAACAAAAGCGCGATCGGCCCACGGGTGCGTTTCTGGCAGCGCCACGATCAGCGGTTCTCGAAAAACGATTTCGGAATTTATGCCATCTTCCTCGATCGGAGGGCGCACGAAGCCGATATCAATTTGCCCTTCCCGCAGTTGCTGCAACTGTTCGTTAGTGGTGAGTTCCCTCAGTTCGAGTTTGACTGCGGGACACCGAGTGCGAAACGCCTGCAAGATGGCTGGAACTACATTGTGCGCTGCAGAGCTGACAAAGCCGATCGTCAGTTGGCCGAGTTCGCCGCGGCTTGTCTGTTTGCCGAGTTGAATGGCGCGATCGACTTGCTGCAGAATTTTTTGTGATTCCTCAAAAAAAACCTGTCCCGCAGCAGTTAGCACAACCGTCCGCTTAGTGCGGCGAAACAGTTGAAACCCCAACTCTGCCTCCAACTGCTGGATTTGTTGGCTCAGCGGAGGTTGAGCCATGTGCAGTCTTTCCGCTGCGCGAGTGAAATTCAGTTCCTCTGCAACCGCAATAAAGTAACGCAAATGTCGCAGTTCCATAACTTCCAAATCATTGATATTTTAAAAGTATAAGTTGTTAGTTAAAAAGATATTGGACATTGATGATGAGATTTCATACAGTGATTAATAGGCGAGATTGAGAATTAAACAATGGCTAATCTGGATATCAAAATTAGAGAAGCAGAACTTGCAGATTTAGAATTGATTCTGGCTTTTATTTCGCAAAAAAGCGAGTTCGATGGAGCGAGAAATCTGTTGGCCGCCACAGCAGATAAATTGCAGCAAACGTTATTTTGTCAGACTCCGCTAGCGCGGGTATTGTTGGCAGAAGTTGCAGGGAATGCGGTAGGATTTGCTATGTTTTATGCTTCCTATTCAAGTTTGTTGGCGCAGCCTTGCCTGTGGCTTGATGATTTATTTGTGCAAGCTCCTATGCGCGGTATGGGAGTCGGTACAGCTTTGTTGAAATATTTTGCGCAAATTGCTGAGTCCACAAATTGCGGGCGGATTGAATGGACTGTTAATGCTAAGAATGCGCCGGGAATTGCTTTTTATGAGAAGCAGGGAGCGCGGATTTTGGAAAATATTAGGGTTTGCCGTATTGATGGAAGTGCGATCGCCCAACTCGCTAACAAATAATTTGATTGGTTTTGTGAAGAAGGTTTTTTTTTATACCATTTTTCTAAAATCGTGCAACACTCTTCGACCCCCCCTAGCCCCCCCGCTGTATTGCGGGGGGAACAAGAATACTGTTGCATTCTTTTTTAAGATTGGTATTATTAACCGCAGAGAACACAGAGAACACAGAGAAAGAGAAGACAGATTTAGGGTAGTTATCATGGCACAAAATTCTTGGAATACAACTCTTTACGAACAACAGCACGCCTTTGTTTGGCAGTACGGCGAATCGCTTTTGGAGTTACTATATCCGAAGGCGGGAGAACAAATTCTGGATTTGGGCTGCGGTACGGGACAGTTAACTGAAAAAATTGCTCAAAGTGGTGCTTTTGTGCAAGGTATTGATTCATCTTTGTCGATGATTTCCACGGCTAAAGCAAATTATCCTCACATTAAGTTCGCGGCTGCGGATGCGAGGGATTTTTATGTGGAAGAGCCGTTAGATGCTGTGTTTTCTAATGCTGTTTTGCACTGGATCAAGCAGCCGGATGCTGTGATTAATTGCGTGGAAAAAGCGCTGAGGCCGGGAGGGCGTTTTGTTGCTGAGTTTGGCGGTAAGGGGAATGTGGGGGCGATCGCCGGTGCACTTTTGAGCGTTTTGTCGGAAATTGGCTCCGAGGAGCCTGAATCGCTTAATCCTTGGTATTTTCCGAGTATTGGCGAGTATGCTCTTCTGCTGGAAAACCAGGGTTTTGAGGTGGGTTATGCGGTTTTGTTCGATCGCCCGACTCCCCTAGAAGGCGGCAGCGCTGGTATGGTAAATTGGATTGAGATGTTTGCTGGCGGGTTTTTGTCGGGTTTGTCTGAGGAAGTGCGATCGCGCGCAATTCGTACAGTTGAAGAACGTTTGCGGCCCGCCCTTTACCGCGACGGTAATTGGAGTGCAGATTATCGCCGAATTCGCGTTGTTGCTGTCAAGAAATAGTCGGCGCACGTAGAATTAGTCTCTTTGGTATTAAATGAACCGCAAAACTTTTATATGTAGGGTGCACGGCCCGAGCGCACCTTACCGCTATACGCGCGTCAAAGCATTTTTTTCGTATAACTCGAAACCGTATTTTCCAACAGCATAGCAACAGTCATCGGCCCGATTCCTCCCGGCACTGGCGTGATAAATTCGGCTACTGTTTTAACAGCATCAAAATTTACATCTCCGGCTAAACGGCTAGTACCGTCTGGATTGACGACGCGGTTAATACCGACATCAATTACTACTGCTCCCGGTTTGACCATATTAGCTGCAATCATTTCGGTGCGGCCGACGGCGGCGATTAAAATATCGGCTTGGCTGGTAATTGATTCTAGGTTTTGCGATCGCGAATGAGCTACAGTAACAGTGCAATCGGCTTCTAACAGCATCAGCGCCATCGGTTTACCCACCAAAATACTCCGTCCCAAAACAACGGCATTTTTTCCTTTCAAATCAATCTGGTATTCTTGCAATAACCGCATCACTCCGGCGGGAGTACAACTCCGCAAACCTTGCTCACCGCGCACGAGACGGCCTAAATTTACAGGGTGAAGCCCGTCAGCATCTTTGTCGGGGGCAATTTGGTACAGTAGGGAAATTGCATCTAAGTGTTCTGGTAGCGGTAATTGAACTAAAATGCCATCTACTCGATCGTCGGAGTTGAGCGCCTCAATTGCAAGTTCTAGTTCGGCTTGAGTAGCGTTTGCTGGGTAATGCTGGCCAAAGGAAGCTATGCCAACTTTAGCGCAGGCTCGCTCTTTGTTGCGCACGTAAGCCGCGCTGGCTGGGTTGTCGCCCACCATCAGCACGGCAAGTCCGGGAGGACGCCCCATCTGGGGCTGTAGGGCGCGGACTCGATCGCTCAGTTCGCTTTGAATCTTTGTCGCTAAAGCTTTGCCATCTAGTATTTGAGCAGTTTTGGCATCCATTGTAGACTCTGGGTTAGGGGCTGACGATTTTAGATTTTAGCTTAATCCCCGTCAATGATTGCAAAGCAAGAAATTTCTGACTTGCGATCGACTCTGGGGATTCTGTTAGAGTAAGTCGTATCTCCAATCTCAAATCAGTTGACCAATGACTACTGCAATTAATCAAGTTTGGGTTCCAAGATTCTCCATAGGCTCTTTATTGCTAATACTTACCAGCGGTTTGCTCAGTTGTGGCAGTTTACCCATGTCTCAACTCAATCTTGGTTTTAATGTTGCTAGCATTGGCGACATTCAACAAAAGCGCCAAGTCGATGGTGAAGTTTATCTCCGGGGAAAGGTGGAAAATCGCGCTCCGTTTGTGGGGAATGCGGCTTATCAACTTCAAGACGGTACTGGTCAAATTTGGATTTTAACTAACCAAGCTTTGCCTCAGCTTGGCGATGAAGTGTTGCTCAAGGGAGAAGTCCGCTACAAGAGTATCACTCTTAAGGAATTGGCAGGCAAGGATTTAGGTGAAGTTTATGTTGAGGAAATGGAACAATTAAATCGCACTCCAGCGGCTGACAAAGCAAAATAGCTACAGGCTAATTTTTTTTTTCAATAATTAAGTACCTGTATTTCATAAGAATCCAAGGTTTGTAGTTGCGCTTGGGCGCTTTGGCTTTGGTTATTTGTGCTGAAATGCGATCGCGTTTACGAGCTTTTTCCTTTATTTTACAGTTAGTTTAGGGTGAAACAAAGTTTCGACCGGGGCGGGTTTAGGAGCTCTTTCGTTTTGATCGCAGATTAGGGTGAACCCGCCCCTACCACAACTTCTTCCCTCTTCCTTCTTCCCTCTTTTTACCCTGAGCGAAGCCGTTATAGCCTTCCATCCGTTAAATCTGTTACATCCGTTACACAATCCGTTGCCGAACTTCTTTATGACTCAAATTCACGTTGCGATCGCCATTTTATACAAAGACGGCAAGTTTCTCTGCCAGTTGCGGGACGATGTTCCTAATATCAGATATCCCGGACATTGGGCTTTGTTTGGCGGACACTTGGAACCGGGAGAAACTGCGGAAGTTGCTTTGCTGCGGGAATTAGTAGAGGAAATTGGCCATGCTCCTGCAAGTCTTTCTTTTTTCTGTTGCGATGTCGAAGGAGATGTTGTTCGCCATGTTTTTCACTCACAACTTAGTGCGGATGTCAAGGATTTAGTTTTGCACGAGGGTTGGGATATGCAGTTGTTGACAGCCCAGGATATTCGGGCTGGCAAATGCTATTCTGAAAAGTCGGGAGATGTGCGACCTTTCGGCAGTCCTCACCAGCGGATTTTATTGAGTTTTATTGAGTCAATTTGAGACTCTATTGATATTTGTAAGGTGCTTCAGGGCGCACCTTACATGGCAGGGGTTTTAGCAGTTAAGAGCGAGCTGCAATCATTCCCGTTTGGCGTGCGTAGGCAAACAGCCCTCCGGCATCAATCACCGGCCCGACATCTCCTAAAGGCTTGAGGGAGCAAGTGAGATTTTGAGTGTGGTTGATAATTCGATCGCCCGCAAAGTCGATCGTTACTTCTTGGCCTGTTACAAATAAGTCGCAAAGTCGATCGACCGATTCGATCGGGTACAATTCGCCAGTAGCCGAGCAATTGCGAAAGAAAATCCGGGCGTAAGACAAGGCTACCACCGCTGTGACGCCGGCGGCCCCCAGAGCGATCGGAGCGTGTTCCCGCGAGGAACCGCAGCCAAAATTTTCGCCGGCAATGATAATCGGATACCGGGTTTTGGTTTCGCCGGCTTCGATAAACTTGCCGTAGCGATCGGGCAACCCAATCATCGCATAACTGCCTAGTTTCTCGTACTCGTCCGGCTTCGAGGGAACCAGGGTCAAGTATTCGGCCGGGATAATTTGATCGGTATCGATGTTGTCGTCTACAACAAAAATTTGACCGCTAATTACTTTACCCATAGTTTATTTCCGGTTGGCGAGAGCTCGATGCTGTGGTGATAATTTTAAGTGGGATCGGTATGCAAAATTTGCACCAGTTCATTTTAACCTGGCAGTGTCAGTGATAACCTGTATGAGTGAAAATCAGATCCGAGACTTTGGGTTAACAAATATACAGATTGCTAAGCGTCAAGATAGTTTTATGGCGAATCCAATAGATGATATTGCTCGACAAGCTCGCGAGGGCTCCGTTGCATCGATTATTCAAATCCTTAACGACCAACTGGCACAGGTAGGTGTCCGAGCCCGAGCCGTGTTTGCTTCCGGGGTGCTGCAACTGCTGTGCGAAGCTGCAACACCCCAACTGCTCGAACAGTCTAGTTTGGTCGATCGAGTCCGAGAAATTTTGGAGGGCCTTTCGCCCCGCAATATTCACCGAGTCAACATCAACAGCCGGCTTGTCCGAGAACACCAACTGCTGTGGCTCGAAGAAATTAGCCGCGATCCCGAGAATCAACTGCTGTGGTCTCAAGAAATTAAACTCAGAAAGCCGAATTTGTTCAAGCGTTTGGCCCTTTCCTATCACGAGCGCCAAGCTAAAGGCAAGCGGGCTTTGCCTAGAATCGCTGCACCTCGATCGATGCAGCAGCCGCGGCAATTTCAGCGGGGTATCGTCGGTGGCGTCAGCTTGACCGTGCTGTTGCTGGCCGCCGCCATCTACAAAGCACTCAATTCCCCAGTCCCAAACAGCACAGCAGCCACCACCCAAGCCGTTGCCACTGCCACTCCGAATCCGGTAACACCTGAATCGAAAATTTCTAAGGAGACTGCGAATTCTGCTGTTGACTCTTTTGCACAAGCTGTGCGAATAGCCGAGCAAGCAGCCACCGACGGCAAAACCGCTCAATCTCGCGAGGATTGGTTAGTAGTAGCGACTAAGTGGCAGCAAGCTTCGGATTTGATGGCCGCCGTGTCCCCCAACCATCCCCGCTACAGCACTGCTGTCAACCGGACGGCACTTTACCGCCAAAATAGCGATAAAGCCCAACTGGAAGCACAAAATAAGTAAGCAGGGAAGTCGGATAAATTTAACAATAGAACTGGCAAGCGCGTCTCTTCGAGCTGCGATAGATGAGTTTTTGAGCAAAAACTCCGACACTCTCAGGTCTGCTATGACGGGAAATTTTTTAATTTTTAATTTTTGCGATCGCAGTCACTCGATCGCCTGATTTGTATCACAATAAAAATTTACCAGGATCACAAACTTAAATAGGAAACATCACAGAGTCAGGAGAGGGGTGTCACTAAGCGGTCTCAAGAAAAGCTTCATACTAAAATAACGGCCAAAATTAGTGGGAATGGGATTTATCCTCATCAGGTAAAGGATGCAAAGTTCATTCCGTACAGATATAAGGGTAGAAAACAGCAAAATAAAAAATAAAAATAGGTCATATCTGGGTATTTTTCACAGATCTAGTGACCTGCCAACGGGCGGAACTAACACAGAAAGCAGGCTCATAACAGTCAAACCGACTGTTGTGGATAGGTTCTATATATCCAGCGCGAGCCTGCTCAAACATCTTAAAATAAAGGCTTCGTTGCCATGATCGATTACCAGGGAAATCAAGATTTTACTCCGATCGACCGATCGCTGTCAGAGTCTTGCACTTTGCATCTACCACAAATCGCAGAACCAGTATCAGTCCAAAAATTTCTGGATCGTCTTATGCAGTACCAGGTCGATCCTGCCCTTCTGGGGCGGCAAATTTACCAAATTCTCGCGACCAGCTTAGATCGAGAAATCCTGCTGCTACAAATAGCCAATACTTTGGGGGCGGCCTTGGGGGCAGACTGCTGTGTGGTTGCTGCTGCGGTTGACCAGAAAGTAGTAAATCCGAATGCTTGGTGGCAAAGTCGAACCGACGATCGCCCAAATGCTGCCGTTGCTGCTGATTCAACTCCAACACCGGAACACTCTCAAACCACAAGATTAGAATCGCCTAGCATATCACCCGAACATCCCGTCTTGGCTCCTGTGCTAGCAGACGGCGAGATAGTGGCGATATCAGACTATCTGGAGAGTGCTGCTGCTTCATCGCCCAATTCCCCTGTGACACCGCTGCCTTTGCGGGCAATTTTAGCAGGGCCTGCGCGATTTGGAGGGGCTGTAAATGGGATGATGATTGTTGGTAAGTCGCAACCTCACGAGTGGTCGGCAGCCGACCGGCAGTGCCTAGAAGCAGCATCAGACGCGATCGGCATCGCGATTTCTCACATTCAAAAAACTCAAGAAATTGCCACTTTAAACCAACAGTTACAGCGACAAGCTCAATACAAAAATCTCCTCGGCTCAGTCGCTGCCGCGATCGACACCAGTTCAGAAGCCGATGGAATTTTGCAGCAAATTATTGAAAATACCGTCGATACCCTGGCAGTAGATAGAGGTCAAATCCTGCTGTTGAAATATACAGACCCTCTCTTTAAAAATCGCTCTACCAACAATCAAACGCCCAAAGCAAAAGTCGAATTAGTTTGCGAATCCGCTCTCAAAAAAGATGCAAACAAACAGACAATAGCAGAAAGCGATGCGGGGAAAAAAAGCACGAGTGCCAAAACAAAAAACAAGGAGAAAACTGCCAATTCCAAATCGAAAATCCCCAACTCAAAATCAAATAACTCTCCCGCTTTTTGGCTGTCGGAATCTAGCTTGTTCGAGCAAGCATTCCACAGCGCACCCCAACCTCTCGCCCTCGCTGACGCAGGCGAATCGATCGACAACGAACCAGAAACCGCGGCAGAAATCTTGAAACTCCAAGACATTCGCGCCCTGTTGCTGGTTCCCCTCACGGGCGCCAACGGAGACGAAACCGTCTTGGGGTTCTTGGTTTTGCAGCACTCCGAACCCCGCCCTTGGCTCAAAGAAGAATTGGAAGTTGTGCAATTAGTCGGAACTCAAGCGAGCAGGGCGATTATCCAAACTCAGACGCTCAAGGAAGCGCAAACCCTAGTCTCAGAAAGAAGCGCTCAGTTGCAGCAAAGTCTCGACCTGCAGGAGAAACTCTACGAACAATCTGCCATTCAACTAGAGCAAGTGCGCAAATTGAAGCTGATAAAAGACGAGTTTCTCAGCACTATGAGTCACGAGTTGCGCACCCCTTTAACAATCATGAAGCTGGCGATTCTGATGCTAAAACAAGCTGAACAGCAGTCAGCAAGTCGGGCTAAGTATCTCGACATTCTAGAGCAGCAGTGTTCTAAGGAAACCGCTCTGGTTAACGATTTGCTAGCCCTCAAGCAGTTTGAGCCCCAGCAAGTCCCTATTTCTCTCATCAAAATCGATCTCAAGCGTTTGATTCAAGATTTAGCTGGGGATTTTGAGAAACAGTGGGCGGATAAGGAATTGACTCTGAAGGTGGATTTGCCGAAGTTGGCCCCTTGCTTGGAAACCGACCAGGACAGTCTCAAGCGGGTGCTGCTGGAACTGCTGACGAATGCTGGAAAATACTCGGCTTCTGGAAATGCGGTGGTTTTGGAGGCGTCTGAGGCGGCCGGCTCTATTGTCTTGAGCGTCTCTAATTTCGGGCGCGGCATTTCTGCTGCTGATTTACCCCACATCTTTGACAAGTTCCGCCGCGGCACTGGCATTACTGACCAAGCGATCGCCGGTACGGGTTTGGGTCTGGCTCTGGTAAAGTGTTTAGTAGAGCACTTGAATGGTACTATTGATGTGTCTAGCACTCCGGCAGAAAGTTCAGAAGCTGACGAGTTGTGGCGCACATCTTTTACTCTGACTTTGCCGCAATTTCCAGCGAAACTCTCTAATCTAGAATAATAGTTTGGTTGAGAAGCGGCTCTTAATTGACAGCGAACCGGCGAAGACTTGCCTTGATAGGGAGATTTGGAAATGTGGCAAACGTTGCCCAATCCTCCTTTTTGACCTTTGAATTTCAAAGGTGGTACCCGCCAGGGACTTGCATCCGTGGAATCAATCCAAAATCTTCAACGCTCATCCTTGCGTCCCCCGCATTTATCCGTGGGGTCGCCTCTAAAATCTTCAATGCGAAAATCGCGCAATCGATTGACTTGTTTGTCTGGTTGCCCGTATAAATTGCCGCTCGTCCGCAAAACTTTTGCTAGTATTTGCTGCTGATTGCTCGCATATTGTAGGTGTCTTGATGGGGTACTCGATTTGGCGATCGGAGTTTTTTCGCCACAGCCTACCCGCACTCCCTGTAACTTCTTGAGTGCGGGATCTGGGAGAATTTTATTATTTTTTCATAGTATTATAATATTATATATAAAATTAGTAGGTTGGCTGGCAGAAACTGATAGGATTATAGTTGTAATAAGTAGCATTTTTGGATTGGGTACTTCCTGAAATATTAACAATTTTTAATATTTACTGTGTTTACAAGGTAATATAACATAGGTTAAAATTAGTCTATTATTTTAGCCATCAGAGATGGCGTCAATTTGGGGTGTTTTGAGGGCAAAGTCTGATAAGTTTAACCGCGAATTGAAGGTAATTAGTTGGTGGGTTCCCACCAACTTTCATCAGTTCGGATCGATCGGTCAACGTTTGATAAATTTATGACCCACATGAAAAACATCTGCCAAAAACTTGCCGTCGCAGCAGCCAGTGGTGCGATCGGTTTTGCAGCCCTTGAAACGCTCCCTGCCAAAGCAGCTTCGTTCGCACTGGGAAATTCCACTACCCCACTATTGATTGAATTTTCTGGTAATGTAACGTTCGATGGAACGAATCAAGCGTCTATGGGACTTGACGAGCTTGATTCGTTCCAAGCCACATTCCGCTACGTTATTTCACCAACTTCCTATGAAGAAGGAACCTGGGACAAGAACGATCTTTCTAGCTTTAGTTTTTACTTCAATCCGCTGACAATCGACGATCCACAGTCTCCTTCAGCTCCGGATCGATCGGCCTTAAGGCTTGAAGCAAAGAACTCAAGAGGCGCAACTTTGTCGGTGAGGCCAGAAAGTGCTGGCTTCGTTACGGCCTATCTTCCCATAGAATGTCCGCCCGGAATTCCGCCTGGGATTAAGGATTGCGGGTACTTTTCTGGCTTTCGCGTGGGAAGAGGGGCTGTTTACCGCACAGCCGACGACTCGACTCCCGCACCGGTACCGGAGGGGACTGTAATTCCCGGCTTAGCTTTGGGAATAGGATGGTTGATTCAAAAACGCAAGCATCTGGCTGTGAAATAAACTGACGGTGTTTGGCTGTAAGTAAATTCCGCATTTGTCGGGTATTTCTATCTGAGCCGATCGCTTGCTGCAATTTCCAGTTAAAATCGTTGCGGTGCACCTCAATAGATCGCGACGAATCTTATGCTCACAAAAGCTGCACCTAAACTCCTGCGTTGGCAACGTTCTAAATATTCGCCGCTGGCACGACAAATAGACGTTTTTGCTGCGGCGGCAAAGTTTATGTTTTTTTTGTGGTGGGATGGACTGCTGCAAAATAATTCTCCTCATACTAGAAGAATTCGCGCCCATTGGTTGGTCAATACTTTGCTGGATTTGGGCCCGACTTTTATTAAAATCGGGCAGTCTCTCTCGACTCGGGCGGATTTGCTGCCCCTGGAGTACGTGAAGGAGTTGGAACAATTGCAGGATCGGGTTCCTGAGTTTAGTTCCGAAGAGGCGATCGCTCTTGTAGAATCAGAGTTAGGCAAGGATATTTATGCTTTGTACCGCGATTTTGACCCGTTGCCACTGGCTGCTGCGAGTCTGGGACAGGTGCACAAAGCGAGGCTGCACACCGGGGAAGATGTGATTGTGAAGGTGCAGCGTCCGGGTTTGGAAAGTTTATTTGATTTGGATGTGAAGGCGGTGCGCCAAGTGATGCGTTTTTGCGATCGCTATTTGCCTGGGACGCGCAAGTACGACCTAGAATCTCTTTATCACGAATTTTTTAAGATTTTATATCAAGAAATTAACTACGTGCAAGAAGGTAAAAATTCCGATCGCTTCAGCCATAATTTCCGAGAATATCCTCAGGTTATTGTCCCGAAAGTCTACTGGCAATACACTACTAAAAAAGTGCTGACTCTAGAATACGCACCAGGCATTAAGGTGGACGACCGCATTAGTTTAGAGGCGATAGGAGTAGATATTGCGAAGCTCAATCAACTAGGAATTTGCTGTTATTTGAAACAGTTGTTAATTGACGGTTTTTTTCAAGCTGACCCGCATCCGGGAAATTTGGCGGTGACAGAAGATGGCAGCTTAATTTTTTACGATTTTGGGATGATGGCTGAGGTTAAGTCTCTGGCTAAAGACCAAATGGTTAAGACTTTTTTTGCTGTGATGAGAAAGGATGCTGACGAGGTACTCAATACTTTAATTACGATCGGCTTGGTTGAGCCGATGCCGGATATGATGCCGGTACGCAGGCTGATTGCTTTTCTGTTGGATAAGTTTATTGATAAGCCGATCGACTTTCAAGCTTTCAATGAAATTAAGAACGAACTGTACATCATGTTCGAGCAACAACCGTTTCGCTTGCCCGCAGAAATGATGTTTATTGTCAAGTCGGTGACAACTCTCGACGGCATTGCTAGAACTCTCGACCCTAACTACAATTTCCTATCATGCGCTCAGCCTTTTGTCAAGAGTATTGCAGTGAGCAAGGGGCGGGGAAATGCGCTCGGAGAATTGGCTCTTCAAGCGCGAACTTTTATCACCTACAAGTTGCGACAGCCGAGCAAATCGCAAGTTTTCCTCAAGCGTTTGGAGCAGCGGATAGAAGATGGGGAGCTGCAAATTCGAGTCCGCAATAGTTCGAGCGATCGCGCCCTCAAACGCATCAATCTCGCCCTGAAAACTCTGATTTTTGCCTGTGTGGCGGGTTTTGCGCTGCTGTCGGGTGCGGTGCTGCTGGTGGGCGGATATCAAACGGGGGCGATCGTAGCTTTTGCGGTTTCCGGATGCGGCGGCTTGTTTGTGCTGCGTTCTTTGTTAGATTTGTTGGTGAGGGAAAGGCTCGATAAAATGGCTGAAAAATAAATATGCTGGGGAATGGGTAATGGGGAATTGGTAATGAGTAATATGGTTTCCGCGGGCCTCAAAATAATAATTTTCCGATGGAGCGTGCGAGCGTCCTTCCCACATTCAAATAAAATTAAGTTAAACTCAATTCAAGCCAAATTATCCACCGCTCGGCAATGGCAACCCAAAATCAAATTCTGGAACAGCTCAAAATTTTAGAAACACTCTATAACCGAGGCGAAGTGAGCGAAGTTGTAGAACGAGCGCTCCAAAAAATCATCGCCCACGAAATTGCGATTGCTCAACAACAAGTGGCAGAACTAGAAACAGATTTAAAGCAATACGAAAGCCAGTATCAAATGTCATCCGCTGAATTTTACCCAAAATTTAGGGCTGGACAATTAGGAGATGATATCGATTTTGTCGAGTGGAGATCTTTTTATCAAATGTGGTCTTCTGTTCGAGAACGCTTGCAGATTCTTCTCTCTAATTCCCAAGCATGATATCAGATAGATCCAGAGTAAATTTACTTGATTTGATAAATGTAAGCATCATCAATGTACCTATGATTGATGCTTTGATTCGTTATCCGTCTCCCTGAGAAACTTGATTTGAAACGTTGTTGTAACTCACGCAATCCCTGAATTAATTCATCTTTGACGCTGACTGCTACAAGGGCTGTCCAATCAATTTTCAATTCTGGCTCTACCTCGCGAAAGACTGATAGTATTTCGTGGTAAGTTTTAAGTGGGCCTTTCTTATCATATGAAGGTGATGTGAGCATCAATCGCCAGCTTTCCGGTTCTGGTGCGTAGATCCAGAGAGCAGAATCAACTGATACACCTGCTGCATTAAGAGCGTCTATTAGTCTTTGACCTTCTGCTATTTCTTGACTTACCAATGTTGCTGTACCCATTGTAAAACTCCGTGATTTGGGTCGGTAATTGCTGAGTAAATATCGAGGGCTTTTTGTTTGTCGTGTTTTTGGTAACGGCTTTCTTCTGACCAGTCTTTAAGAACTACCCATGCAGTTAAAAAGTCTACATCTTTTAGCAGAGTTTTTAATTCTGAATCAAGTTTAGCAACTTTAACCAGTTTTTCTAAATCGTGGGTGTAACTGTCGAAAACAGTTTTTTTGTCAGGAAAGTCGAATTTCCGGGTTTGTTTGGCAATGCCAGCTTTTAAAGCGCATTCTATGACATAACCGCTGAGATAGTAAGCACCAGAGTATTGACGATTTTCGAGCAGCACTTCTACTTCTTTAAGTCGAGTGAGTGCGATGTTTTGCAAATCTCGTCTATTCACAAATTTAGCTTGCCTCCATGAAATCAGCAACAAGACCGGGCAGTTGAAACCGCGTCTGGATTTATAGCAACCGCCACATCGGTCAGGACATAAATAACTTCATGAATAGAGCCGATACCCGTACTGCATCAATGATTTGATTCCCGTTCTGCAACTGTCAACTGTCCCAGGTCAACTGTCAACTGCTATACAATTATCCAATACGAGAGGAAATTAAACCCACCAAAAGCAAAAATGATACCTAGCGTGTGGATTGGGCTTGTTGCCTTCACCAGTTGCTAGATATCATTTTGATATCAGAGTTAAATTTTCAATACCCCCAGGGGAATTCGAATCCCCGTCGCATCCGTGAAAGGGATGTGTCCTAGGCCTCTAGACGATGGGGGCGCGTTTTGCGTTGCGTTTGCTTGTGTTCCGCACCTTTATTACCTTAACTAATCTTTCTGAATTTGTCAACTACTTTGCGAAAGTTTTTTTCTAGTCGTCCGAAAGTTGCTCGCAGTAGGCTTTGAGGATGGCGGCGCAGTTGCCGATCGCCCCCAAGCGAGCAATCTCAAACCCGTGGGTGTTCTGCGTGGGGAAAGCCAAACAAGCGGCGCGGGCTACATGGCCGAACTTCATGGCGATCGAAGCATCGCTTCCAAAACCGCTAATTACCGCCAACTGCACCTCTACATCGGCTGCTGCGGCTGCTGCGCGCAATTGAGCGTTCAATCCTTCATCGTAAACTCCGTAGCCGTCCTGAACCAGCAAAACTGGGTTTTCGCCGTCGTCGATCGGGTATTCTGGCGCTAGAGGGCAAATTTCCAAAGCAATCAGCGCGTCCAACGGCTGGCGCTGCGTAAAATACAAAGCCCCGATCGCCCCAACCTCCTCCTTCGCCGACGCCACCAAATAAACATTCACCGCAGGCTCTTGCAAACATTCCGCCAGAGCCAGCAAAATCGCCACAGAAGCCTTGTTGTCGAGGGTGTAGCTCGCGATCCAATCCTTCAACCGCAGCGGGCGCTTGCGGTGCTTTCCCACCACCATCCGCGTGCCCGGGCGAATTCCCGCCTCGGCTAATTCCTCGGCGGTACATTTAGTTTCAATCCAGGCATTTTCCCACTTTAAAGAAACATCTTCCTGCTGAGCTTTTTGGGGGGATTCGTGAGAAACGTGGCGGCTCCCGAAGCTGAGAATGCCGCTAATTGTTTGCTTGTCGCCCAACAAATCGACAACGCCTTCGCCGTAAACCCAAGGAAACGCACCGCCCAACCTGCGAACTTCGACGCGCCCGCTCTCGCCTATTGTTTTAACTAGGGCACCTATTTCGTCTTTGTGGGCGGTAATGGCGATCGACCTTTCGGGATTGCGGCCCTTAATTAGGGCGATCGCATTGTCAGCGCGATCGATCCAAGCATTCACTCCCAGGGCGGCGAACTTTTCCATCAACCGCTGGTTAATTTCCGACTCCGCACCGCTGGGGGAGTGCAGCATGACTAATTCTTCGATTGTTTGGAACAGGCGATCGAACTCTAACATTTTTGATTCCCGCGTTTTGGAGCATATTTTGACATATATTAAAGCAGATTTATTCTGTCTAGCAATCCTATTTTCTGAAGTGAACCAGATTGGTTTTTCAATAAACCGTAAAGGCGACAGAGGAATGTTTAAAAATTTGCCCACCTTCGCCACCAAAGAAACTGGGTTTCTGATACCTTTGCGCGCCGCTCTCAGAAACCGGGTTTCTTGCGATATTTCTCGTTCCTCTTCGCAAAACTCGTAGAAACCCGGTTTATTCCGATATTTCTCGTTACCCAACCCAAAACTCGTAGAATCCCGGTTTCTCGCCCTGCGTCAGATATAAAGCTGTCCGAAATGTTATTATGAAAATGAATAAATCTAAATATCCCTATGATTATCAATAAATTAGTGCAACTCTTACAGCGCAAAATTAGAGCAAAAAAGTTAGGCATAAAATTTAACAGAGTTGCTAGCTTTCAATTGCCCGATCATTTGCTTGTACAAGGAAAGCGCCATCAAGTCAACGTGCCTTCAGAGAAAGGCATGGACGGAGAATTTATAGAAGTGCTTTTAGACGACTGCTACGGAGTCGAACAATTATCCCAATCGCTGAGGACAATTATTGATATTGGAGCCAATGTCGGGTTATTTCCGATTGCTGCGAGGAACAGGTTTCCCCAGGCGGTGATTCACGCCTACGAAGCTAATCCCAACTTGGAAATTTACCTCAAACATCAATCTGAAATCGCAAATTTTACGTATTTTATGGAAGCTTTAGGAGACCGAGATGGTAAAGTAGTGCTGGATATTCGGGAAGTCTCGGGAAAAACGCGATCGACTGTCAGCGACAGTGGCGACGTACCGATGATATCGTTGAAAAGGGCGATCGAGCGAATGGGCGGCAGCGTCGATTTAGCCAAAGTAGACTGCGAAGGTGCAGAATGGCTGTTATTTGAAGACCGAGATACTTGGCAACTCGTGCAAAACCTGTCTTTAGAATATCACTTGTGGTCTGGTCACACTCACGCCGAAACCCGACAAGTTATTGAAAATTTAGGATTTCGGGTCAGAAAGCAAACGCCAATAGATAAATGGTACGGCTCCATCTTAGCATCCCGAACCCCCAACCCTAAATAAGGTTGGATCGTTCGGACTTCAGTCCTCAGATTTTAGAGAGGAGTGAAGTCCGATGCTGCGAACGAATAACATAGCTAGCATTAAATCTGTTCTTCACCTTGATTAAAACTGTGCATTCCTTGATTTTCCTCGACGCCAACAACAGCATCTTCGGGAATATTGAGGATGCCTGTGAATGGTTCTTGACTTGCTTGCAAAGCTTGTTCCTTGTTTTTCCGCTGGGCTATTTCCCGCTGCAACTTGTCAATTATCCGTTGAAAATGAGCTGCTTGTCTGACCATCTCCTGTTCGGAAAAGTCCAGCAATTGAATCAGATTTGCCACTTGATATTCCAAAAATTGCCTTTCATAAATATTGTTATGAAAGGCAATTTTTTCAGGATTTGCTGATGGATGAAATACAAATTTTGTGTCAGTCATAGACAGGGCTGTTTTGACACTAAGTGCCAAATGTCTAAACATTACAGCGGTGTTGGGGGGAATTTTAACTTTCATAAACATCAGTACAGCAAACAAACTTCCCGACTCTAGAAGTCCCCCAAATCCCAAGACAGACTTGACTCGGTAGGGAATAATTAAGGAATCTTGTTCTGGAATAAAGGGGCTGCCTTTTGCCTCTGATACGTGAAAAATATTTAATGGTGCGGGTTCTAATTGCAGGAATCTTTCTCGCTCGATTCCGAGGACTGTAGGAATGTCTAAACCGAAGTGCCGGATTATTTCGGAAATCGCCGGGATTTTAGCTACTAATTCGGCGCTAACTAACGGAATCGCTGTATTTTCTGCTGCTGTGTGCCGAGAATTCCAGTGCGGTTCTTGGCCTGCTGCTGCTAGCAGAGTCCAGCATTTCATGTCGGGGGCGGGGGAATTGCCGTTCATCAAGCGGCGGGCAGATTGTTGCAATGAGTCTTCTAATTCCCCGTAGGGATGAGTTTTGAACAAACGCACTAAGGCACAAGTATTTTCTCCCGTTTGCGAATCGCAAAAATGTTGGTAAATATACTTGACAATTTTCTTGCTGCTGGCTTCCATACTAGCAGCGTTTCTACCGAACTGGCGCAGGACTAAGCTGCATTTCGCCATGTCTTGCGGGGTAAATAGGGTAATATCGTACATTGAAAAACGCTCTCCCAGAGCTCAAACACTCTTTTTCATTTATCGTTAAGACCGTTACCCCATCCGGAATCCTACTGAGAGTTTTTCCAAGTGTTAGTTAAAATACGTACAAAATTGGTCTGGAAAATGCAGCGGTTGTAAGACTGAGGGACAAAATCTCTCCCGTAGGGTGCGCCACAAGCACAGAGAAGCCGATGTATAGTGTTTGAAAGGATTTTTTATGCTGACTCGCGCACAGAAATTAAAGAAACGGGACTTTTCTACTGCGGTGACGACCAAAATCAAAGAGGTTCCATCGTTCCGACTTCAGTCCTCAGGAAAGGAAGGACTGAAGTCCTCACTACCAACCTCTCTTTTATAAGTAGATGCTTTGTGCAAAACTTTTAATCATCCCAAACGGCTCTACTGGGCTGGTTGAGACTTGGCTTGCAGAGCATCTTTAGCCGACAATCCCTGATCTTGAATGCCAAAATACCACAAACTAGCAGCAGCTTCGGCGCGAGTCACGGATTTCTTGGGCTGAAACAGAGTTGTAAAACCAAAAACGCGGCGAATATTCGCCAAATCTCCATTGTTAAAATCAGCTAAAACTGCCCGCGACGCCTGGGAATCAATCTTAGAAGCATCTTGAAAACCCCATTTTTCTTTCACTCCGTCAATGTTAGCTGTGGGCAAAACTTGACGAGTATCTAGCGGTACTTTCCAGAGAATCATTGTTTCGCGAGTTAAAGGTGCATCCGGGCGAAATTTCACGTCTTTAGTTTCTCCTGAAAGCGAACTCGGAATTACACCTGCTTCTGCTAAACCTTGAATTGCTGAAAAATCTGGGTCTGTTTTGGGTATGTCAGAAAAGGCTGGTTCGCTAGAGTCTACTGCTAATCTAATTTGTTTGGCTTGACGGCTAGCATAAATTTGATTGTTTGCTGCTACTAACCAGCGGGCGTATTCGCGGCGAGTGACAATTTTGTTGGGTTCGGGTAAAGTGCTGCCTGTTTCTAAGTTAGCATTTTTTTTCGCTCGCACTTTCAGCACTTCCAACTGAGCCAAATCTGCCACATACTGCTGCAACTGTTGAGGAATTTGAGTGTCTAGTTGGCTAACTTTTGCTGATTTTGGCGAAGCCGATGGGGTTGGAGTAGTTCCCTCTGAATTGGATGGAGTTGGTGAAGCGGTTGGAGATGGGCTAGACTCGGAGTTGTTAGGTTGGGGACTGGCAGCAATTTCTGGGCCCTCTTTGCTGTAGTCGATCGCAAATTCTGTAGAACCTCCTACTTTCTGAGTAGGAGAAAGCGACACTGTTACGCGCAATTTATCTCGGGTTGCGACTAAAGAACCTTGTCCGTCGGGGGTTGGGAGGCTGACTATTTGCCAGTTGCGACGCCCAAATTCTAACTGATAAAAGTTCTGAACCGAATTAACCGGATCTGTGCTCTCCCAGCGCAGCCGCACGTTTTTTGGCGACGCATCGGTTTGAGTGCCAACTTCGATTAACTGAGCATTAGGATAGAGTGGAATCTCTGTCGGGAAATCGTCCGGGAGTTTGGCGGTAGAGTTTGTCTCAACTGCTGTCGCTGGCGGTGGGGAAGAGAAAACCACTGGATTTTGTTGTAATTTCGGATCGGCGGCTACAGATTCTTCGAGTGCCTTGCTGTTGGGGCTGTTTGCGCAAGCTGTGACAGCAGCCAGCAGACACACAGCTAGCCAAGTATTTGCAGCAGCGAGTATATTGGTTTTACTGGTTTTACGGGTTCGATCGGGCGATCGCCCGATCGACTTGCGTTGCCGTTGAGTAAATATAGTATTCAGCATAAATCCCTCGTTTGCGGATATATTTCTAGGCTAGCGCAGATCGATCGGACCAATATAATTATTACCCAAATGAAATTGCTGCATATAATTCTAGTTACTGCTACATTACTTGTCTGTGGCCTCAAGTTTGCCAGTCCCGCAAAAGCTGAAGCAGCCCCGCTGCGGGCGTCACTTCTGACGCCGGAGTGGCTGCCGTTTTGCTCAGCCCAGGGTCAGTTTGCGATCGATATGCCGGGAACTCCCAAAATTAATACTGAAACTTTTTCAACTCAAATTACCGCTCATACATACAGATCGATATTAAAAAACAAAGAAACTTATTTACTTCAATACTTTGACCTAGATTTTCGGCTCAGCAACAATAATATCAAAATTACTTTAAATAATGCCGTTGATTTGTTTGTCGTGGCGGCGAATGCTAAATTGCTGCAAGTCCGGGATATTTCCCTGGGCGGCTATCCGGGAAAAGAGTTTGAGTTTCAGCCGCTTTCCCCCAAAGAACCTGTAGGTGTAGGTCAAGTTTTTTTGGTGGAAACGCGCGTTTACGGGCTGGTTGTCACTACTCCAGAACCAGAAAATGCTCAAAAATTTCTCGACTCTTTTCGTTTGTATTGAAGAAGGCAGTTCGGCAACGGATGTCAGTCATTGGTCATTGGTCATTGGTCATCAGTCATCAGTCATCAGTCATCAGTCATCAGGAAAAATTCGTTTTGAGTGGCGAGCGAATCTATTAATAAAACTTACGTTTTTGAACTTGGTGTCTCTGAAAATAGTAGCTTGGGTAACTAAAAATATCGGGATCAACCTGATTGATGATGAAGAGTGCGTCCCGGAATAATTAAGTTAAATTTAATCTAATACCCGTTTGAAAAAAGAATGCAACTGCTTTGTCAGCTTCAAACCCATATTCAGTAACTAATCTCCAATCGCAAATCCTTCGACACTCCGACAAGCGAGCGCGATCGCGCCGAATTCTCAAATCGAAAATCTCAAATCTCAAATCGTTCGACGCTCGCGATCGCGCCGAATTCTCAAATCGAAAATCTCAAATCTCAAATGCTATAAGACCTTATTTGGTTTTTTGTACTCTATCTAAGGACAGAGGTAAATTTTACACCTGTGGAGCGATGTAGCGGATTCCTCAATTTTATATGTTTTATATAAGGCTATTTAGAGAGCAGAAAGCAGCAACTAAAATTCAGTGTGGCTTAATCTAGCTCAACGAAGTCTGGCTCATTGAAAGCTTACCCGGAGGGTATTAACATATTATGAAGAAACTAACACCAATTATTATCAGCGGCCTCCTATTATTTGGAGCTGCTGCTTGCAGCGAGGGGGCTAAAACTAGCGCAGATGCTCCTAATTCTACCACAGAAAATGTCAAGAGCCCGCCCCCAGCCGAGAATGTTCAAAAAACTCAGTCAGACGCCACTAGCGATGTTCGCAAAGCACAAGCAAATTCTGATATCAGGGCCAGAGAACAGCGCAACAACGCGACGGGCGGCGATGCAATCAGAGCCGATGGCGATCTGAAAAGTGAAGTTCGTTCTAAGTTGGAAGTGAACATTACTAAAGGTCAGCTAACTGTTGACGCAAAAGACGGGGCTGTTACCGTAGGCGGTACAGTACCAAATCAAACTGATTTAGCTAAAATAGAGCCGCTAGCTAAAGAGATTAAGGGTGTAAAAAGCGTGAATGTTACGGCTGTTGTCGCCCCCGCTGCACCCGCCGCATCGCCTAGCAAGTAATAAATTGGAAGGAAGTTCGGCAACGGATGGGGTAACGGATTTAACGGATGAATATTGAGGGAACGTTGGGCAGTTTATAATTGCTTTAAAAGCGGCTCGTAACAGTTAGGTGACTCTTCCGGGTAGCGGGGTTTTAATTTAAAGAATTTAAGATTCACGCACTCTAAACTCCCACTCAAAACTCGCCTAATACCCGCAATTTTCTCTTCCAAGTTTCTGATTGCCAAGGCCTGATAATTAGGGTAAACCGGCCTGAAGAGAGAGACCCAGGTTATTCCCACCGACCGATGAAAAATGTGGGGAAAAAATGACTAAATGTGATTGATGGCAGCAAGCAGAGCAGAAATTCTGTAGTTGTGTAAAAACAGTATATTTTGAAGGAGAAAAGAAATGGCTTTAGGTCAACACAAACGGGCTGTAGGAGCGTTTTCTAATTACCGCGATACGGAACTAGCCTTGATGGAACTGCAAAGTACCGGCTTTCCGATGAATAAGGTTTCGGTAGTTGGAGAAAATCTCAATGGCAGCTCCATTGCGGGCGCTAGTGCTGCTAAGAGTACCGACGAGAAAGTGGGCGGCGGCGCGAAAGCTGGCGCGACGGCGGGAGTCGTGACGGGCGGTTTGATCGGGTTGCTGGGCAGCATTGGGGCGCTGGCGATTCCGGGAGTTGGCCCGGTGATGGCGGGGGGCGCGATCGCCACTCTGCTGGCTGATACTGTAGTCGGAGGCGCGATCGGGGCTGCTGCGGGCGGTTTGGTCGGCGGTTTGGTCGGTTTGGGTGTTCCCGAAGGCAAAGCTAAAGTTTATAGCGATCGCGTCTCGCGCGGAGAATATTTGGTATTCGTAGAAGGAACAGATGCCGAACTTGCCACAGCCGAAGGAATTATGAGCGTGCGGGGCATTCACGATTGGGCCATTTACGATGTGCCGGCAGATACCGGCCGCAGAGCGATGGCCCGCGACAAGCGCGCTGTGGGCGTGTTTTCCACCCGCCGCGAGACGGAACACGCGCTAGGAGAACTTAGAGCTGCTGGTTTCGACATGGATCGGGTTTCGGTCATCGCTAAGGATGCGGATTCTAAAGGGGATATCGCAGGGATTGACGTGCAGGGAAGCGCGGAAAACAAGGCCGATGAAGGGGCGACTAAGGGCGCGCTCACAGGCGGCACGCTGGGCGGTTTGACTGGCTTGTTGGTAGGTCTCGGCGCGCTGGCAATTCCGGGTATCGGGCCGATTATGATGGCTGGAGCCGCAGCTACGACGATCGCCACTACACTCGCCGGTACTGCTTTGGGTGCGGCGGCTGGCAGCTTGATCGGAGCTTTAGTCGGTTTGGGAATTCCGGAAGAGGAAGCTAGAGCATACAACGATCGGGTGGCGAGGGGAGATTACTTGGTACTGCTTGACGGTAGCGAAGCAGAAGTCGCTAAAGCTGAAACCATTCTGAGCCGCGGAGGCATTCAGCATTGGAACACCTACGACTATCCCAGCGTGGATACCGCTCGGGCTGATTACGGCGCTCCCGGCACTCCTGGCGTTGATACTACGGCTGGTATCTACGACCCCAATCAGGGTCTGACCGGCAACCGTCGGGTTTGATACACTTGAGACTTTGTTTGGGTGTTGTTTCTACGGACGGCACGGTAGCGGCACTGGCGCACTCGGATTGTGCAGGGCGTAGGCGTTTAGCGCAATGCCTGTAATATTATCTCAAAAGTCGGCTTTTTTTATGAAAGCCGGCTTTTGTTTTGTTGTGGAAACTTAAAAAAAGCGATCGGTTAAAAGTTGAATTTTGAGAGTGCGAGCTGGGCTTTGCGTCGGCCCGTCGATCGGCTCTATAAATTTTTACAGCAGAAATCCGCAGCGGTTTTTAAGTCTGTAACACTCACTACTCCTCGATCGCAAACTCCGCAGTATTATCAAATTTGATGACATTAATTGCAGCAGATATTGCTTGGTTAGTCAAAGAGCGACTATCTTTAATTATGGGGCAGCTAATTTCAGCAACTTAATACAGGTGAAATAGCCCGTCCCGCGCGCCCAGGACGGCCGGAGGCGGTCGGCAACTATTAGAATAATATTGTCGTCCCCGGAGGGCAAGACTTAGGCTGGTCATTGGTTGGCTGTAGCAGGCCAATTGCCGTTGGCAAAACCTGCGGCATGAATACAGTTTTTCTGGGAATGCCTCAGCGAAGCACCCTTTAAGCCCAGGAACAGCTTTTATGTCCGGGAGCGCGTCTGGTGTCGGGCGTTCTGTTAATTAGAACCGCAAGCGCTCATGGATCGAGTAAACATTAACAGCAAACACAGCAGCGCGGGAGTACGGGAACGGCTCGCGGCGCTTTTTTTCGGGAAATCTCAGGCGAATGGCAGCGTATTGTTTGCGGAGCCTGCGACTCGCTCAGCACTCGCCCGGAAACAGCCTTCCTGTTGGATTTCACGCGGAGCGCAGCACAGTGGGGGGGGTGACACTAGCTGAGATGACCGGGCGGAGGCTTTCATGGGCGCTCGAACATATAAGGCAGAAAGTAGAAGACTTTCGGGGTTGAAGCTTCGAGATATGGTTTCTTTCTGGCACTCATAAATTCGATCGCCCGTACCGGCAATTTTTTGGGTCAGAAGGCGGCGCGGATGCTGCCCGCAATACCCCAAATAGGCGATCGACCAAGACTCGATCGACAACTTCTCGGTATTTTAGTAAATGGTTAGTAGTTAATAGTTAGGGATTAGCAGTTAGTCTCGATATAACTAACAATTAACAACTCACCTCAACCGCCAGCTAATTAATAGCAAAATAAGACTTACAGGACTTACATACTGGAGCGATAAACTCGGTTTATTCATACAGTAATACCCCGCTGACCAACCCCATATTTTTACGATAAACCGGGTGGCTTTTCGTAAGTTATAGGTAAATTAGCATGGTGATGCTAGGAATCAACCAGTTTTGATAATTGTTAATGTGGTAGTATTGGTTTAAAAACAGACTGGCAAACACGAAAATACAAACTTTCCGACAACATAGAACATCGAGAAACTAAGGAAACTCACTCACTTTTTTTATGAATTTCACTGAAATTTTAAGTGCCGATGAACTTTTAACTAGACATAGAAACGGGGAACGAGATTTTCGAGGTGCGAACCTCATTGCAGCTCATTTGATTGAAGCTAATCTCAGTCGCACAAATTTGAGCAGCGCTAATTTGAAAGGGGCCAACTTAATTAGAAGCAAACTAATTGGAGCAAATTTAAACGGCGCCGACTTGAGCGGGGCTAATTTATCTAAGGCAAAATTAATTGAAGCTAACCTCGGCAGTTCTAGTTTAACTGGAACTGTGGCGATCGGAGCAGATTTTAGCGGAGCAAATCTCAGCGGAGCAATATTGTCTCGCGCTGACTTGAGCAAAGCTGTGATGACTGGAGCGAGTTTAGTAGGAGCTTGTTTGCTCAGCGGCTCGAAACTAACTGAAGCTAATTTGAGCGGGGCGACGCTGAGCCGAGCCATTATGAGCGGGGTTGATTTAAGCAGAGCAAATCTAACTAGAGCGATTCTCAGCGAAGTAGATTTGAACGGGGCGAACCTGAGCGGTGCAACTTTAATTCGGGCTTATCTCAATCGCGGAAATCTCGGTGGCGTCAACTTGGTTGGGGCGATTTTGGGCGAAGCAAGTCTGCGGGAGGCTTGTATTTGCGCTGCTAATTTGAGCGGTGCTGATTTGAGCGGTGCTGACTTGCAATCCGCTAATTTAAATGGATCTAATTTGAGCGGTGCTGACTTGAGTCGAGCTAATTTGAGTAAAGCCAATTTGAATGGTTTGATTCTGCACAATGCTGATTTGAGGGGTGCAAATTTGAACAAAGCTTCTTTGCGGGGAGCTAATTTGAGCGGTGCGAATTTGTCGGGTGCTAGCTTGCTGGAAGCGGATTTGCGGGGGGCGAATTTGAGCCGCGCCAATTTGTCGGGAGCGGGTTTGCTGCTGAGTTCTCTGACTGGGGCAAATTTGACAGGAACTAATCTGTCGGAGGCTAATTTGATTGGGGCGAGCTTGAATGTTGCTAATTTAAATCAAGCGGCTTTGGGCGGGGCGATTTTGCCGAATGGAGCTACTCACAGCCGGGATTGATGGGTTGATTAACGGAAAATAGTTTTGAGTTTTAAGTTGTGGGGGGCGGGTTTATATAGATTGTTGGCGCGAGTTAGATATTGTTGGTAAAACCCGCCCCAACAAAATCCGGGTAGATGTAGGGGCGGGTTTTACCAACAATCATTGCCAATTATCAACAATCTCTCAAACCCGCCCCCACCCAACCATAAATCACAATGTACATTTTTCCGAAGCAATGCAAATTTGAGGTAGATGTGGGCGTAAGGTTGTGGGGGGCGGGTTTATATAGATTGTTGGTAATTGTTATATATTGTTGGTAAAACCCGCCCCAACAAAATCCGGGTAGATGTAGGGGCGGGTTTCACCAACAATCGTTGTCAGCGATCGAGTCTTCAAAGCAATGTCACGATCGCCCTGACTAACTCATTCGGTTCGACAGGTTTTGTAACATGACGTTGAAACCCAGCAGCAAGAGCTTGTTTCCGATCGAAATCTCCAGCATAAGCAGTCAGGGCGATCGCCGGAATTTGCCCGCCCTGCTCGGGTGGTAAAGCTCTCACTTTCCGCACTAGCATATAGCCGTCCATATCTGGCATTCCGATGTCGCTCAGGAGGATATCGAAGGCTGCGGTTGAAAGCAGTTGCAGCGCCTCGATCGCAGACCCAACGGCAGTCACTTCGGCTCCCTCTTGTTGGGCTACAAACGCCACAAAATCGCGCGAATCCTGTTCGTCATCCACAACCAACACGCGCAGAGAAGCCAGGTGAAGATCGTCCGATCGAGCTTCTGTTGTATCGGCAACTTCCACCGCAATAGGATTCGCGGTATGCAAGACGGGAAGTTCAACGGTGAAAGTGGCTCCCTGTCCTTCACCCCTACTCTGGACCCAAATTCTGCCGCCGTGCAGTTCCACAATTTGACGCGCGATCGCCAGCCCCAATCCCAAACCCCCAAATTTACGAGTTGTGGCTCCATCCTCTTGCCGAAAATGCTCAAACACATAAGGCAGAAACTCAGGATTGATGCCTTTTCCCGTATCAATGACTTGAATCTGGGCATAAGTTTTAGTTTGGGTTAACCTAACGGTAATTTGCCCGCCTTCAGGGGTGAATTTCACGGCATTGGATAAAAGATTCCAGATTACTTGCTGCAAACGCCCGGAATCGCCAATTACCATTCCCTGGGAGGGTGAAAAGGTTGTTTGAATTTGCAGTGACTTGGCTTCGGCGGCTAGTCGAACGGTTTCTAAAGCGGCCGAAATCACCATATTCAAGTCAACGGACATCCGATTCAAACTCAGTTTGCCGCTCAGAATGCGGGAGATGTCGAGCAAGTCATCAATCAGTTGTGACTGGAGTCGGGCGTTGCGTTCGATCGTGGCAAGGGCGCTAGCCGTTTTTGCCGCATCAAGTTTGCTTTGCTGCAACAGCTTCGACCAGCCGAGAATGGGATTGAGGGGCGATCGCAACTCGTGAGACAGCACCGCCAAAAACTCATCTTTAATTCGGTTGGCAGTTTCGGCGGCTTCCCGTGCCGCTTGCTCCTGTTGCAGAAGCTTCTCGCGTTCAGCTTCGGCTTGTTTTTGCTTCGTGATATCTCGTGAAATTGCAACGAGTTGGCTCACCTGCCCTGAAGTATTCCGCAGTGGCGTGATCATGCTATCCCACCATTTCGGCGTGCCCTTTCGGGTGGGAAGATAGCCTTGAAACTGACCTGTATTACCCGCTTTGGCAGCCGCGATCGCCCTGGAGGCATTTTCATAATGTTCACCTTGCCAGATATCGAGCCAACGGGTGTTCCGAATGAGTGTCGGATCGTCGATTTCCAAAAGGCACAACCCGCCTGTACTGATATAAACGATTTCGCTATCTAGCGTTAAAACTTTAATGCAGTCCTTGCTGCTCTCTAGAATGCGTTGCTTTAGCTCTTCACTTTCTCGCAAGGCTTCTTCGGTTTGTTTGCGCTCGGTGACATTTCTGAAATAAACGGTGATTCCCTGTGCGGCAGGGTACATGCGGACTTCGTACCAACGATCGTGGTCGGGATAAAACGCCGTCAGTGACCCCGGAGTGCGATCCATTGCGCTCCTATAGATCGGCTCAAACTCGTTGCCAATCAGTCCTGGGTATTCTTCCCATAAATTCTTGCCAATCAAATCACCCGCAGTGCGATCGAGCAGTGTTTCGGCAGCCTGATTCACGTAGGTGAACCGCCAGTTCCGATCCAGGGCCAAGAATGCTTCAGCAATGCTCTCCAGAATATTCCGGCTCTGCTCCTGGATTTCACGCAAGGCTTGTTCTGCCCGTTGGCGATCGTCTTCGACACGGACGCGATCGGTGATGTCAACCGCAGCGCCGTAAATCACTTGCTCTTCTGGGTACGGCTGGGCGTTCCAGAGCAACCAGCGGTAGGAACCGTCTTTGTGTCGATAACGGTTTTCAAACGTAAAGGTTTTATTGCCACAGAAAAGACTATCGGTTTCTGCAATGGAGGGGCCCAGATCTTCTGGGTGGACAAACTCAGTCCAGGGGCGGGATGTCATTTCCTCTGGTGTCCAGCCGAGGGTTCGTTCAAAGGTTGGGCTGACCCAGTGGAAATACCCGTTTATGCCCGTAATCACTTGCAAATCCGAACCGACAGCAAGAAACCGTTCCCGTTCCCGCTCAATTTTTTTGCGCTCGGTAACATCCTGAAAGACGGCTGCAACTCGATAACTGTCTGCATCGCCCGCCTTGAAGACGTAGAGGTTGTACCAAGCCTTCAGCGGCTCGGCGTATAATTCTTGGCGTTCCCCCGCGCCTGTGCGGGCAACCCTACCGAAGGTTTCCCACCAGTGGGATTCGTAGTTCCCGTCGAGCTCGCGCAGCCGTCGTCCGACCAGATCTAGTCCGGTCAACCGCCGCACCGCCGGGTTCGCTTCCAGATAGAAGATGTCAATCGGGCGATCGTCCGCATCAAAAACCACATCGGCAAGGATGTATCCTTCGTCCATCGAATCAAACAAACTCCGATATTTTTCTTCGGATTCGCGCAGCGCAGCTTCGGCACGAGCGCGTTCCAACTTCGCCCAGATCCGGTTTGCTAATTCACG
Source organism: Microcoleus sp. ARI1-B5 (assembly GCF_036705795.1). Classification (NCBI taxonomy): domain Bacteria; kingdom Bacillati; phylum Cyanobacteriota; class Cyanophyceae; order Oscillatoriales; family Microcoleaceae; genus Microcoleus; species Microcoleus sp. ARI1-B5. Next base: position 356,750 of record NZ_JAUBVK010000004.1, on the reverse strand, counting down.
CATCAACTCAATCTCGTCGGGGCGCCAATCGTAAGGCGCTTGATGAAACACCACGAGCGAAAACTTCCATTCGCCGTCTCTGATTAGAGGGACATTGATTTGGGCACCGATTTTTAACGCGGCGTAGCGCTGCGGGTCAACAATGCGCCCGTCAACAGCGAAATCCCGGACAACCATCGGTTCTCCGGCTTTGGCAGCTTGCAGAAACTCCTCGGTGACAAACTCCCGCATGGAATAAACCCCAACTAAACTCGGCACATCATTTTGATGCCAATCGCGATCGATCGCCGCAAGCCCTGCCCCCTCGTTAATTTTAACGAAGGCACAATTTGAAGTATTGAGATAGCGGTTCAGTTGTTCGCCAACCGTTTGCACAATCTCGTCCACACCCATCGCCCCAACCAAGTCTTGGCTGATGTTAGCGAGAAATTCTGCATTCAATTCGGCTCGTTTGCGATCGTTGATATCCCGGAAGAAAAGAGACAGCCCAGTCGGTGAAGGATAAACGTGAATCTCAACCCACAGATCGAGCGGCGCATAATATTCCTCAAAGTCCACCGCGATTTGCTCGCTGAGCGATCGGCGATACTGGAATTCAAACTGAGCGCCAACCGTGCCTGGGAATGATTCCCACATCGTTTTGCCCAGCAGCGCTTCTAAGGGAGTTCGCGACACTCTTTGTGCGGCTTCGTTGGCGTAGGTAAAGCGAAAGTCGAGATCCATTGCCATAAACGCATCGGTCACGCGCCCCAGAAGGGTTCGCTCTCGCACAGTTGCTTCCTGTCGCAGCCGTCCGAGATTCAAACTTGCTTCTACCCTTGCCAGCAGTTCGCGCGCCGAGAACGGTTTAATCAGATAGTCGTCGGCTCCGGCTTCGAGTCCTTCAATGCGGGATTCTTCGCCTGCTCGTGCCGACAAGAGAATGACCGGAATGTCTTGGGTTGCGGGATTAGAACGCAGCGATCGCAACAACTCAAACCCGTCCATCCCTGGCATCATCACATCGCTTAATACCAGATCCGGTGGATTGTTCTCTAGGGCGCTCAAAGCAGCAACGCCATCGGCGACGGTTTCAACGGTATAAGAACCGCTCAGGAGCCGCCGAATATAATCGCGCATATCAGCGTTATCATCGGCCAGGAGAATTTTAGATTTTAGATTTTGGATTTTAGATTGAGCGGGTTGATTGACGAGTTCATGAGTGGATGGAGCCATGCTCGATTCTTCTAATCTCAAATCGCCTTCTGGCAACCACCGTTGAGCTTCTTCGATATATGGCATCGCGCCTAATGCCGTTGATGCTAACGTGCGACTGGCACGAATGCGCTCCGGCAGCAAATGTGCCGTTCCGGTGGGAATCGTCACCGTAAAGGAACTGCCCTGTCCAAAAGTGCTGCTGACATCGATCGTTCCACTGTGTAGTTTGACAAGTTCTTGCACTAGCGATAGCCCAATGCCGGAGCCTTCAAAACTCCGCCCTTGAGAATTTTTGATTCTATGAAATCGCTCAAATAAATGCGGCAGTTCTTCAGGTGGAATCCCGACACCTGTATCTGAAACAGTTAATTTAACATTATTTTCGAGGCACTGCAATCGAACAGTAATTGTTCCTGTTAATGTAAACTTAAAGGCATTTGATAACAGATTGAGAACGATTTTTTCCCACATTTCGCGATCGACATAAATCGCTTCGGGCAAGGTTGGACAGTCAACAATTAGCGACATTCTTGCCCGTTCAATCAGCGATCGAAAGCTACTGGCAAGTTCCGCCGTATAGGTTGCCAAATCAATCGGTTCATAAGCTGCCTGCACTCGACGTGCTTCGATGCGCGAAAAATCGAGCAAGCTATTGACGAGTTTGAGCAGCCGCATTCCGTTGCGCTGCACTAACTGTAATTGTTCGCGTTCTTGAGGTGGAATTGTTCCACCCAAATTTGCGATCGTGTCTTCTAAGGGAGCCAGCATCAAGGTGAGCGGCGTGCGGAATTCGTGCGAAACATTGCTGAAGAAGGTGGTTTTGGCGCGATCGAGTTCGGCAAGTGCTTCGGCGCGTTTGCGTTCTGCTTCATAGGCTCGGGCGTTGGCGATCGCTGTGGCAATATTGCTGGCAACCAGGTCAAAAAAGCCCCGGTATTCATCATCAAAAGCAAGTCTAGGGCTAATTCCCAGGACTAGAAATCCTGCTAATAGCTGCTTTTGACCTGCCATCGCGATCGGCAAGACGATCGCCCCCCTAGATGGTTCATCCCAGGCTCCACCAGAGAGCATCCCAAACCGGGTGATTAATTCATCAACAATCTCAGCATCCCCAGTCTGCTTGACAGTAGCAAACTTCCAGCGATCGCCAACAGCCGTCAAGTCAACCAGCTCCGGGCCCGCGGGTTCGAGGGCATCTATCCTGACCGTTCCCACCAGCCGAGCTTGTTTCCCGTCCTGTTCGACTAGGTACAGCAAGGCAAAGGGAATGTCGAAAGGATTGTTCGCAAGAGTGGCGCTAGCAATGCGACAGGTATCCTCAACCGACTTGGCTTCTGCGGTACTGGCGGCGAGTTCCCGTAACGTTGTGAGCCGCCGCTCGCCAATCACCCGTCGGGTCGTTTCAGTCACAGCCGTAAACGCCCCTCCCACCTCCCCTGTTTCTAGAAAAATTGGGCTGTAGGAGTAGGTGAAAAAAGCTTCCTCGGTGTACCCGTAGCGATCGACTAGCAGCAGCGTATCGTCAGACCAGGTTGCCTGTGCCGTTTCCAGTACGCTCTCTAGCTGCACGCCAATAATGTCCCAAATTTCTGACCAAACCTCTTGTCCGGGTCGTCCTAGTGCCTTTGGGTGTTTAGTCCCCAGGATGGGTAGCCAAGCATCGTTGTAGAGCAACACTAACTCTTTGCCCCACCAAATGACCATCGGGAAGCGGGAGTTCAACACTAAAGGCACGATGGTGCGCAAGCTTTGAGGCCAGGTTTCGACAGCCCCCAAGGCCGATCGCGACCAATCGTGCGATCGCATCAGCATCGCCATTTCGCTATTGCCGGCAAAAATCTGTTCCACGAGTTGATACTGCTGGATCATGCGCTTGTCTCTCTATTGGGCCCATACAAACGGGCAACGATCTTAACTATCTCGGCTTCGCCGGGCGGGTGCAAGCTAGGTGACCCCAGAAACGAGGGCGGCTCACATTTGTTGCTGGTCAACTCGGACAGTATCGGCCCTCGATCGCGATCGCCGTTCGTTGACCGGGCGGGCGATCGTCTGCAAGAGTTGGACTTGCATAGCCAAAAAGTTTACTAAACTTAGTCATACTTAACTTTACTGGTTAACATTCTGGGCGGTATGATTACATCATTGCCGAAAAAAAGGCTTAATTATCTGGTTTGTAAACCACAGTTTTGTCAAAACTGACCAGCCTGTTACAAGGTCGAACGGGAGTCCGCGTTTCGTTAAATTGGTTGAAAATAGTGGATGACTCATGGCTAAAAGCTTCAACTAAGATTAATTCAATTAGGGTGGGCTACACCCGAAGTAACGCCTGTGGACAAGAAAGAGCCGACTCCCTTGGGTGAAACAGGAAACAGACCCTTCAGGAGTAATTCTGATTGAATGGTGAGGCTTAAATAAGTTTAGCCAAGTTTTGTGTAGCAGTTGGCGAATTTTACCCATGAGAACATAACCGTCGCTCTGTGGCATTTCGATATCATATCAATTCCGGCCCAGCCAGAACGATGAGCTGTGGTTTGAGTGCCCCCAATGGAAACAAGAGATCGCTTTAACTAGACATCTCCAATAATTATTGTGGAACAGGCCCTCCGGCCTGTTCAAAACTGGCAATTCTTGCGATGCCTAATCAAACAAGGTTGGTTTGAGAAGAACTTGGGAGCCGATCGTAATCTTCATCTTTCTTTGGGAAACCTACTTGCAAAATTTTTAACACCGTGCTATTGTCAAAAGGTTTGAGACATTGTGAGTTAGAGGTAAAACCCCGCAGAATGAAACAATTGGGAACCCATCTGGTCGCTGATGCTTGGCAGTCTCCTGGAGAGCTGCTCAACGATCCTGAACGTATCCGCCGCGCCATACTCGATGCGATCGAAGCCGGAGGAGCTACTCTCATCGATTTGTGCGTACACCAGTTTAGTCCTCACGGAGTGACGGCTACTGCTACTTTGGCAGAGTCTCATATAGCAATCCATACTTGGCCTGAACACGGTTATTTTGCTGCAGACTTATTTTTCTGCGGAGCCGGCGACCCTCACCGAGCCATGAAGGTGCTACAGACAGCTCTGGAAGCTAAACAGGTAAAACTCACTGAGTTCACGCGCGGTTTCGAGCCCGGGGTGGGCATTCTAGGTTCTGCTCGTGAAGAGCAGTATGCACCTCGTTTAGTAGAAACGAGTGCAGCCAGAGGATGATAGCCAATTAGCGTAACTTTGAATATTTTATGCTAGGTTTTCGTTAAGATCCCACGGTTCGAGCCGTGGGATTCTTGTGGAAATTTACTTTCCCTTCAACAAAGGGCGAACAACTAAATAACCGGCGCCGAAGGCAGCAATGACAATCAGAAAAATTGCGATCGCCAACCACAATCCGCTTAAGTCTGAGGCTTTTTTGGGTTGAGAGCGAATGCGGTAAGGAGTTTCCGGCACAGTAGTAAATAATTGTTGTGGAAGTGTCTCCGGCATCGGGGGGGCTGTTGGCTCCGCGGACGGTAGGGGGAAGGGGAAAGCCACTTTCTGAGGTGGTTGAGGTACGGCAGAGCTAGTCCGCGAGGTTACAGGTGCTGGGGGCTCCGGTTCAACGCTGAAATTGAATTTGACTGAGGGCATTTGAGGCATCCCAGTCTGGGTGACGCTCTGAGCCGAGTTGACTACTTGCTGTAACTGTTGCGATACTTGAACTACTGTTTCTACTTCTCGCCGCAGTTGTTGATTTTGTTGAACTAATTGCTGGTTGTGGGTTTTGAGTGAGTCGAGCATCGCTTGGGCGGCTTGCAACTCGGCCGTTACTTCTCGATAGAGAGAAATCGGTACCGATGCAGAGTAACTATTTGAGTTTTCAGGGTTCGTATTGTCAGATAAGGTAGTATTTTGCATCCATTGTAGATGGCGAGGGTGAACTTTTTTTAGTTTAGCCTGAGAGTATTTGCAATTAGATCGATCGCAACACAATTCGTCAAGATACTTGTTACAGATATTGATAGTGAGTTTAATTAAATTTTAGAAGTTTTGAGTCGATCGCTATGAACAACCAGCAAACCGAACAAGATGTGTCGCAAAAGTCAAGCACCGAGGCAATGAAATACGGCGAACGCGAGATTTTAGAGGGGCAGTTAATTACTTTCCCGAATCCGCGAGTCGGGCGGCGCTACACGATTGACATTACTTTGCCAGAATTTACTTGCAAGTGCCCGTTTTCAGGCTATCCCGATTTCGCCACGATTCACGTTACTTACGTGCCCGACGAGCGGGTGGTGGAGTTAAAGGCACTGAAGCTCTACGTTAACAGTTATCGCGATCGCTACATTTCTCACGAAGAATCGATCAATCAAATTTTAGACGATTTTGTCGCAGCTTGCTCGCCGCTGTCCGCGACGGTGAAGGGCGATTTTTCGCCGCGGGGGAACGTCCACACCGTGATTGAGGTGCGGCATCAGAAGTAGAAGGCTCAGCCTTTAAATGTGCGTTCTGTGGCAGTAGGGGCGGCGCTTGTGAGTGTGCGCCCGCTGTTTAAGGATAAATAGGGAATGTTATGCCCGTTTAAAAAAATACAACGGTAAGCCACTCCTCCAAACCCTTAATTCATCAATCATTCCCAATCTAAAATCTCAAATCTCAAATCTCAAATCTAAAATTATTAGAGGGCCAAGTGATAAGTATTTTGACCGCGATGTGGCAAAAAGATTAATTCTTGCTTGATAAGATCCGGTTGCAAACCTAAACTTTCCAAGGGAATCAAACCTAGTAAGGGATCTTCACCTCCTGGCAATTCCATACAATTAAACTCTCCTTTCCGTTCCCCTACAGAAAGACTCAATCTCTTGAACAAACGTGCTTTTTGGATGCCTGCGGCTGTCTTGACCTCGACTTCTTCATCGAGTGTTAAACCCAATTGCTGGATGATTGGTGCGGGCAAACAGAGGCGAGTTGCACCTGTATCAACTATAACCTTTTCTAAGGTGACAGAACGCACATCACCGACCGTTATAAATCCTCTTTCTTGCAAAATTTCATCCACTAGGTTGGTGACAGTGATTGTGGCGGTAACTAAGCCCATCTTTTCAGTAATTTTTGGTGACATAATCAGATGAGATAAATTGTTTGATATCTAAGATTTCAATCAATACCAGTTCTCCGCTGCGAGAATAGTGTAGAATCATTTGGCCTTCATCTTCGGCATAGGCGATCGGGGCATCGCAAATTTCGATAAGTATCGCATCTACATCAGGGCTGTATCTAATCTTTTTCATATTTATTGATTGATGTAAGGTGCGCATTGCGCACCCTACGGTTAGCTACGGTTAGCTTTGACTGACAACAGAAGTCGGAGATATCGCACTTTTGGCCTCTGCTGTTTTCAATTCTGCCAACTTGTCCAAAATCTCAACAACTTCTCTTTCAAAAATCACCTGAGCGCGATTAGTGCGGCCGCCGACGTAGAGTTTGCCGTTTTTTTCCAAAGCCCAAATCTGCGAGTGAGACAGATAGCTCATCAGCACGCTGAGCATCAGCAACCCGAAGCCAGTATAGACGATCGGGATTCCCGGATCGGCTTTAATTTGCAGTCCCGTGCTGCCTACAACTTCGTCAATTGCCAGCATCACTCCGTTAACTTCCACCGCCGTGCCGGCGCGAACTGTAGTTAACAATTTGCCATCCGTACCGTACACTAACATTGTGCCTTGCAAGTCCTTAGCTAGCAGAGAAACTCCGGCACTCAAATCTGGTTTGGTCGGAATCCAAGCACCCCAAATTCTGCCTTTACCTTGAGTATCTAACTGAGCCATTGGCAGTTGCAAAACCGGGCTTTTGTTGAGGCGAACTCGCACGGCGGCGAGAGACCAATCTGCTTGATAAAATGTCACTCCCCGGTATCTCAGAGGCTCGTTAACGTGAATAGTTTTGCGATCGACCTCTCGGCCTGTTTTGTCCAAAACTGACAGATCCGAGTAAAATTGGTCGATCGCACCGCTCGGACTATAATCGATCCAGAACCGATTCACACGCACCGACCAATCCTTAGGTATTTGCGGCGCCGCCCAAGGCCCAGCATCAGTGATATTCTGCACCTGAAAAGTTTCACCGCTAGGAACCATTTCTTGAGCCATAAATCCCGTCATCGAGCCCCACATCGACCCAGCTAAAATAATTAGCATACTCGCGTGAACAATAATCGGGCCAACTTTGCCAATTATGCCTTTGCGAGCATAAACTTTTTCGCCTTCTCGAAATATGCGGTAGTTTTTTTGCTGCAAAAGTTGTTCCAAAGAAGTTAAAGAAGTTGTTTCTAATTCCGCACTCAGAGCTAACTTTTCAAACTGCTTCGGTTCTTCATAAAATTTCCAGCGGCGGGCGGCTTTCAGGGCGGGAAATTGTCGGGTAAAAGTGCAAGCTGTCAAGCTGCTGCCGAACAGAATTAGGATTGACAAAAACCACCACGTGCGGTAAACGTGGTCAAGTCCTGCAATCAGCACAACTTTCCAAGTTAAGAAGCCGAACAAAGCCGGGTGTTCTGGATAGTTGGATTGGTAAAACTCTACTGATTGGCCTTGTTCGATGACTGTGCCGGAAATGCTGAAAAATGCGATCGCCAGCAGCAAGATAATTGCCAGCCGCAAATCTGCCAGCACCGGCAAAATTTCTCGCTTGAAAAACTTTTGAGGCGCCGTCGCCCAGTCTGATAGTTTGGATAGAAATACTTCTTTTGATGTCATTGGTAATTGTTAATTGCGAATTGGTAATTGGTAATTGGTAATTGGTAATGGGGTAAATAACTAACTAACACACCACCAATCACAACTAATTAATTCTCTGTATCCTTGAATCTTGTAGGGTTTCGGTAATTCTTAAAGGACTGAAGTCCGAACGGTCGAACCTTACTGCGAACCTTACGCGGGAAGTATCCGAGCCAGCAGAGAGAAAACGCCATATCCTACTAGCAAAACGCCGCTAACAGGCGTAATCCAACTCGACCACCGGCGCAATTCTAACAACTTTTTAATGCTCGCGGTAAAAGTACCTGCTACAATCAGCGGAGCGACGTAGCCAGCAGCATAAAACAGCAGCAACACACCGCCTAAAACTGTATCTCCCGTTTTGGAAACCCAAGCTAAGAGTGTAGCTAAAACCGGCGTGCTGCACGGAGATGCTACTAAACCAAAAGTTAAGCCCAATAAGTACGATCGCACGCCCGCAGGCAAAGATGAAGGCACCCACCCCACAGCGTCGAAAGACGGCATTTGCAAGGGTAAAGCTTCGAGTAAATTCAGCCCCATTAAAATAGCGATGATGCTCACAACGATCGGCAAACCCAGACCAATTTTACCGTAAACTTGACCGGCAAATGATGCTACAATGCCTAAACCCGCAAGGGTTGTCGCCAATCCCAAGGAAAACCATGCCGACTGGGCGGCGGCTTGGAGGCGGCTTTTTGCTTCGTATCCGCCGATGTAGCCGATCGTGATCGGCAACATGGAAAGCATACAGGGCGTCAAGCTCGTTAGCAACCCTGCCAGAAAAATGACTCCGACGCTGACTAAACTCAGGTGTGTCAGTTGAGTGTTGACTAAAGTATTAGCAAATTGTGCGAGTTCGTAAAGTTGGGTTTGCAGGCTTTCCATCAGTCGATTTTAGATTTTAGATTTTAGATTTTAGATTTTTAGATTTTTAGATTGACTCCAGTGTCGTCGATTTGAGATTTTAGATTTTAGATTGACTCCACGGATGAATCTGGAAGCTTAAACTAAATATCTAATTTTTTTCGATCTCCACAACTCCTGTCGCGGGCTTGTATCCCTCAGCAGGTGAGTTCAGGGTCGGTGCTGTTCTGGCTACGTTGAAAATTGTAACAGATGCGGGCCTGTTCAGGGACGCTCGCACTGTAAAAAAATGCTTTTTGCAAAAAGTGAGATGCTCCCACATACAACCTGCGGTGTACCGTAGCCGGACATACAGAAGCGGGGATGATTGGGAAAAGTGCGAGATCCTCTTAACGCGATTTAATACATTAAGAGCTTGACCAATTCTTGTGTAATAGGAAAACCTGTCTGACGCTCAAAATGTACAAACATCGGACTAGGATTTGCCTCTAAAAATACATACTCACCCGTTGGCTTGACACGCCAATCAATCGCAGTCCAGTCTAGCATAAATGCCTGGGATATTGCCAAACATTGTTTGCGAACAGCTTCTGGCAAATCTATCGGAATTAGCTCGGCCTCCAAATCTTCCCGAAAGTCCAACGCCGGACTGCGAATTTCGGCAGTAGAGACTGATTTTCCAATCACATAACTGCGAATGTTTGTCCCAGGAATATACTCTTGGATTGTGACAGGAGAAATCCTCAAAGCCATTTTCAGCCGATGAATTTCTAAATGCGCCTCTGTCACAAACTTTGTATGAGCGCCACCATAAACAGGCTTGAAAATTACTTTTTGATAAGCTTTGACAAATTCCCTAACTTCGTCGGGATCGTTGCTGATTAAAGTTGCCGGAATCGTCACTCCTATTTGTTTTGCCTTACTCAGTTGTAGGGGTTTTTCTTTGTGAAATTGGTAGGCCTGCCAGGAATTAATCCAGCGAGTCCGACAAGCTTGCATTAGCGATCGCACTGTACTCATTGAATCATTAAATGCGACCTGCTGTTGGTTGAAATCTTTTAAAGGTGGAACAGAAACACCGGAGAAATTGCGCCAAAATACACTGTGAATATCTTCGAGATTCAAGCGGCGACCGGACGGTAGCGTCAAGCATCCTACCTGGGTGTCAGGTCGCCAAGACAGGCGTAACTGTTTGGGAAACAAGCTGGTATCCAAATAATCTACTGCTGCACCGGCTTGGGTGAGAGCATTCTTGAGATGAGCAGCATGAGCATCGGAAGCATCGCCCAAAATTAAAATGTTCATGGGAAACCTGAGAATTAAAGATGCGGTCAAGACTTACACGCGCCGGTTTAGAACTTTGGTTTATGACTGGATACTTCGTTGCTAAACCCAAGATTTGTATCATGTCCGCTCGCTCGACGATCAAACCTTATTGATGGATCGCGGGTAATTTATCGGACATGATTATTACAATAAACCTGGTTTTTCGGCAATTTATAAATATTAAAAGTGGCAGCACTTGTTTCGAGAGTGTTGCAACTTTTTGGCTATTCAAAAAAGCATCGAATGAGGTTCAAGCTTGGAAAATCCCATGACAGAAACGCTCTGAATAGTGCAGGAATTCGGCAAAATCTCTACAAGTGTCAGCACTAATGAGATTACCAATAAATGGGGCCTCCTCCACATTCAAACCAAGCCTTAGTGTAAGGGCCTCCACCTTCTTCACCAAGAGCCAGAGTGGTCATCGGAGCTTCAGTGGGAATAGGATGAGGAGATTCTCCTCCTTCACTTCCCGGACATGGAGCAGAGATACACACAATCGAGCCACCTTCTTCACCGAGAGCCAGAGTTGTGGCTTTAAGTCCACCGCCAACTTGGGCTGCTTGTTCATCAGTTAGCTGCTCTTCAAAATCCAAATCCATTGCTTCGAGGTCGGCAGCATCTAGATCAAAAGGATGATTCATAACATTCTCCTAAGTGATGAAAAGATTATTCACCTTTTCCAATAATCTAAATCATCAGGATAGAGTCATGTTGCCATTTTGGCAGGTTTCAAATTGAGCTAAGCGGACTCCAATAAGTTCTGGGTTGAAATCAGCCTGTAGATATCTGTATTAAACAAAGTGTGGTCTTAAAAATTTAAATAGATCAATACACTAAACGCCTCAGCAACCCGGTTTCTGCGAGCAATATTGGTGTGGAAGCGCTGTATTTAGGAAGAAACCGGGTTTCTCTCCCGCGTGTGTAAGTCCTAAAATATCAACAATTTGAGTTGGTAAATCAGCACCAACACCAAGATTCCTTGTCTTAGGCGAAATACGAAGCTAAGCAATCTCTTTGAGGCTGAGATTGTTTCGATCGCGCGGCTCGCCCAGTAGATATTTTGGTTAAAATGCGTCCAGGATTGTCAATAGCGGTTAAGTGGACTCTAGGGGAGCCATTGTCAGCCCCGCACGGCTCAATTGCATATGATAAAGTTCTGCTTGCTCTTGCGGGCCTACCCAGACGGTGGCCTGGCCTTCGTGGTGGATTTGGTTGGCTAGTTTCCAAGCTCGATCGCTCGTCATGCCTGGAATGTATTTTGTCAGACATTCCACAACGTGCTGAAACGTGTTGAAATCGTCGTTGAGGACTATTACCCGATAGTTAGGATAGGGCTTGCGGGTAACTTGACTCGATCGAACGGGTGCTATGGTTGGTGAAGAGGTCATCGCGCGAACAGCCACTGAAACTACAAAATTTGTAAAAGAGTTACCTATCGCACTATAACACAATTTCAGATTGTTTTAACCTGACTCGGCATTTCGAGATCCTGCGGGGATTTTCGATTTTCGATTTTCGATTCAAGAATTGGGAACACTACCGACAAAGAAACCGGGTTTTTTACCTGAATCTGCGGGCTAAAATGAAGGATTTCCGTCAAAAAACCCGGTTTCTGACCACCAGTGCGTCCAGGACTAAGCTGGTTAAACTACCGTTAACTCTCGATCGACCTCAGGCTCAGAAGTGTCGCCGTCAGAATACGCTTGCAGCAGAAGTTGCTTTAAATCTTCAATCAGCGGATAGCGGGGGTTAGCTCCGGTACACTGATCGTCAAAAGCACGATCGGCCATTTCCTCAACGCGAGCAAAAAAGAAATCATCGCTCATTCCCTGACTGGCAAGAGCCTCCTGAATCGTGGTAGGAATATCTACCTGACGCTTGAGAGCTTCCACCGCTGCGATCAACTTCTCAACTTTTTCATCTTCTGTATCGCCGCCCAAATTCAGATAGTCCGCAATTCGAGCATAACGCCACTTGCTGTTAGGATACTTGTTTTGAGAAAAAATCGCTTGTTTGAACGGAACATCCGTTGCATTGTAGCGAATTACATGGGAAATCATCAGCGCATTCGCTAAACCGTGAGGGACGTGGCAAGTTGCACCTAATTGGTGAGCCACTGAGTGACAAACCCCCAGAAAAGCGTTGGCAAATGCCATCCCGGCGATCGTAGCAGCATAATGTACTTTCTCCCGCGCTTTCGGATCGTTAGCACCATTTTTGTAAGCGCTGGGCAGGTATTTAAACAGCAAACGAATCGCTTCTAAAGCCAAACCATTTGTATACTCAGAAGCCAACACAGAAACATAAGCTTCTAAAGCGTGGGTCAGCGCATCAATGCCGCCGTAAGCAGTCAGTTTTCGGGGCATATTCAGCGTAAGTTCTGGATCGACGATCGCCATACTCGGAGTCAGAGCATAATCTGCAAGCGGATACTTAATCCCCGACCGTTCATCCGTAACAACCGCAAAAGGCGTGACTTCCGAACCCGTTCCCGAAGTAGTTGGAATTGCCACCATAATTGCCTTCGAGCCCAAAGGCGGCAGTTCGTATACCCGCTTGCGAACATCCATAAACCGCATCGCCAATCCTTCAAACTCAATTTCTGGATGCTCGTACATCAGCCACATTACTTTAGCAGCATCCATCGGCGAGCCACCACCAAAGGCAATAATCGCATCTGGATGGAAACTATTGCAGATTTCTAAACCTTTGCGAACAGTAGCCAGGGAAGGATCGGGTTCCACATCGTAAAATGTGTAGTGATCGATGCCGATTTCTTCCAAACTATCTGTGACTTCCTTAATCAATCCCAATTCAAACAAAGGTTTATCCGTCACGATCAAAGCACGTTTCTTACCTGCAAGATCCCTCAAAGCTACAGGAAGACAACCCGACTTAAAATAAATCTTGGGAGGAATGCGGAACCACAGCATATTCTCGCGGCGTTCTGCTACGGTTTTGATATTGAGCAGGTGATGGGGTGTCACGTTGACAGAAATGGAATTATCGCCCCAGCTACCGCAACCGAGGGTAAGGGAGGGATCGAGGCGGAAATTGTACAAATCGCCGATCGCACCTTGAGAAGAAGGGGTATTAATCAGCACCCGCGAAGTCTCTAGTTTGCTTTCAAAATAACGAATGTGGTTCTGATTGTGGGGAGCGGTGTAGAGTACAGAAGTATGTCCGTGTCCGCCAAAAATTATCAGCGCTTCGGCTTTTTCTACTGCTTCAGTAAAGTCCTTGGCGCGGTACATTGCGAGAACCGGCGAAAGTTTTTCACAAGCAAATGGTTCTTCTTTACCGACGGCCTCAACTTCTCCAATCAAAACCCTGATGTTTGACGGCACTGTCAAACCCGCAATCTGGGCCACTTTTTGCACCGATTGTCCGACAATTTCGGCATTCAATCGACCATCAATTAAGATTACCTGCCGCACTTTTTCCCGTTCTTCTGCATTGAGGAAATAAGCACCGCGCTTGATAAATTCCAGTTGCACTGCATCGTACACCTCATCCACAACAACCACCGATTGTTCCGAAGCACAAATCGTGCCGTTGTCGAAAGTTTTGCTGAGCAAAATTGAGCTGACAGCCATTTGGATGTGGGCGGTTTCATCGATGATGGCGGGAGTATTTCCCGCGCCGACACCGAGGGAGGGATGTCCTGAAGAGTAGGCAGCTTTTACCATTCCCGGCCCACCTGTTGCCAAAATTAGTTTGATATCGGGGTGCTGCATCAAAGCTTGGGAAAGCGGCACAGTTGGCTCATCAATCCACCCAATAATATCCGGTGGTGCTCCTGCTGCTACAGCAGCATCGAGGATGATTTTTGCCGCCGCAGCCGTACAGGATTTTGCCCGGGGATGGGGCGAAAATATAATGCCATTTCTCGTCTTGAGTACGATTAAAGACTTAAAGATGGTGGTGGAAGTCGGGTTAGTTACAGGAACGATTCCCGCCAGCACTCCCACGGGTTCGGCAATGCGTTCGTAGCCAAAATGCCGATCGGACTCGATGATACCGCAAGTCTTGTCGTTTTTGTATTTGTTGTAAATCATTTCCGAGGCAAAATGATTTTTGATTGCCTTATCTTCGATGACTCCCATTCCCGATTCTTTGACTGCTGCCTTGGCTAAGGGAATGCGGGCGGCATTAGCGGCTAAAGCTGCTTGCTTGAATATGCGATCGACTTGTTCTTGAGTGTAGGTGGCAAATTCAGCTTGGGCTGCTTTCACTTTTTGAATGAGCAATTCTAATTCATCTACATTGGTAACTTTCATGTTTTTTCTCCTCAGGTCTTTTTCGAGATAATTATTGCCTAACTTTGTGAGGGTAGGGGAACCGCAGATTAACCGCAGATTAACGCCGATCGACGCAGATATTTTCAAGATTGTTTGTGATTTTTGCACGAGGTATTTTCATTAATTAAATACCGCTAGCTCCGATCGCATTTACCCCGCGACTGCGAAAAATCTCAACTGTTTGTTGGACGAGCTCCGGTGAAGCTGGAGGTGTATCCTTGAGCTCGTAATCCAGTTTTAATTGTTCCCATTTGTATTCTCCCATTTTATGAAAGGGTAATACTTCGACTTTTTCCACATTGGCCAGATTGGCAATAAAATCCGCTAGTTTTTCTACGTTTTCGATGTCATCGGTGAGGTGAGGAACTAGAACGAATCGAATCCAGGTTGGCTTATCAATTTCGCTGAGATATTTTGCCATTGCTAAAGTAGGCTCGATGGAAACGTTCGTGACTTTGTAATACAGTTCGGGAATGTAGGATTTGATGTCCAATAAAACCATATCGGTCATTTCTAGAACTGGTTTAGCAACTTCTAAAAGACAGAATCCTGATGTGTCTAGAGCTGTATGCAAGCCCATTTGATGACAGCGGGTAAAGATTTCTCTGACAAAATCCGGCTGCATCAACGGTTCGCCGCCGCTGACGGTAACGCCTCCTTTCCGCAGGTAGGATTTACATTTTGTAATTTGATCGATTAAATAATCGACGGTTACTTCTTTACCGTCGTGGGAATTGCGACAGTCGGGATTGTGACAGTACAGACAGCGTAACGGACAGCCTTGGGTGAAGACGATAAACCGGATTCCGGGGCCGTCTACGGTACCAAATGTTTCGATTGAATGAATGCGACCAATTCCAGACATTTAATTTGCGGTTGATTGATATTTTGAGAGCGAGAGAGCGGTGTTAACAATAGCCTGAAAACTTTCGGATTTTTCGTTGTGTTGCTGAGGCTCGATCCCCCTAAATCCCCCTTCCCAAGGGGAGTAGGGGTCGACTTTGAGAAGTGGACGGTTGCCCTTTAATCCCCGGATAGTTGGGGTAATTCAAGAATACTCTTGTTCCCCCCTTCTTAAGGGGGGTTAGGGGGGATCTGGCCTCATGGTTCAAGCGAAACTAGAAGAAAAAAGACTTATGCAGAACCAATCATGTAGGCGCTTCTTGAGTCCGCGCAGACGGATTTCGTTTGACTCTCGACAGCGGTTTCAACCGCCGATTCCAATGGGATTTAGACCCGTTCGTGGAAAGTCCGTTTAATCACATCTAATTGCTGTTCCCGGGTAAGTTTGATGAAATTAACCGCATAACCGGAGACGCGAATTGTTAGCTGGGGATAGTTTTCTGGATGTTCCATCGCATCTAGTAATGTTTGCCGATCGAGCGCGTTAACATTGATGTGATGGCCGCCATCGTGGAAGTAACCGTCTAGGAGACCAACTAGGTTATTAGTCCGATCGTCCTCCATTCTGCCCAAGGCCTGCGGTAGAATCGAAAAAGTATTCGATATGCCATCTTGACAATCACTGTAAGGCAGTTTTGCCACAGAAGATAAGGATGCGATCGCCCCACAGGAATCTCGGCCGTGCATCGGGTTAGCACCGGGAGCAAAGGGTTCGCCGGCTTTACGTCCGTCGGGAGTGCTACCAGTTTTTTTGCCGTACACTACGTTAGAAGTAATCGTGAGTACCGATTGAGTCGCTACAGCGCCACGGTAGGTTTTGTGCTGGCGAATTTCGTTCATGAAGCTTTGCACAAGGTCGATCGCCACACTGTCTACGCGATCGTCATTATTGCCGTATTTTGGGTATTCTCCTTCGATCGAGTAATCTACGGCCAAACCTTGCTCGTTGCGAATCACCTTAACTTTAGCGTGTTTAATCGCCGAGAGCGAGTCCGCCACCACCGACAGTCCCGCAATTCCGCAGGCCATTGTCCGGTAAACATCGCGATCGTGCAATGCCATTTCCAGCCGTTCGTAGCAGTATTTGTCGTGCATATAGTGAATGACATTCAGCGTATTGATATACGTTTTTGCCAACCACGCCATCATTTCTTGGAACCGCGTTCTTACCTCGTCATAATCGAGATATTCGGTAGTAATCGGTGGGAACTGCGGCGCGATTTGGTCGCCGGACTTCTCATCTTTACCGCCGTTAATCGCATAGAGCAAAGTCTTGGCCAAGTTAACTCGCGCGCCGAAAAACTGCATTTGCTTGCCAATTCGCATCGCGGAGACACAACAGGCGATCGCATAATCATCGCCGTATTGAGGACGCATCAAGTCGTCGTTTTCGTACTGAATCGAACTCGTCTCGCTGGATACCTTCGCACAGAATTGTTTGAAGTTCTCCGGCAAGTTTTCCGACCACAACACGGTGAGGTTTGGTTCTGGTGCAGTACCGAGGTTTGAGAGAGTGTGCAAGAATCGGAAACTGTTACGAGTTACCAATGTTCTACCGTCCTTGCTGGTACCGCCGATCGCCTCTGTTACCCAAGTTGGATCGCCAGAAAACAGAGCGTTATAGTCGGGAGTTCGCAAAAACCGCACCATGCGGAGTTTCATTACAAAATGGTCGATCAGTTCTTGCAATTCTTGTTCGGAACTCGCGCCGCGAAGCAAATCGCGCTCGAAATAAATGTCTAAAAACGTCGATACGCGCCCGAGAGACATCGCTGCCCCGTTTTGTTCTTTCACTGCTCCCAAGTAGCCAAAATACACCCACTGGACAGCTTCTCGTGCGTTTGCCGCCGGACGGCCAATATCAAAGCCGTAGCTAGCAGCCATTTCTTTTAACTCAAACAATGCCCGAATTTGCTCGGATAACTCTTCGCGCAAACGAATTGTTGCCTCGTCCATCGCGTTTAGTTCGAGCGATTCTTGCTGTGTTTTTTTATCATCAATCAGGCGATCGACACCGTACAAAGCCACGCGCCGGTAGTCACCGATAATCCGCCCGCGTCCGTAGGCATCGGGCAAACCTGTGATGATACCCGAACGTCTCGCCAGACGCATCGAGCGCGTGTAAACATCGAATACACCATCGTTGTGAGTTTTGCGATATTTCGTAAATATTTCTTCTGTTTGCCGATCGAGCTGATAGCCGTAAGCTTCTAAACCTGCCTTAACAACGCGAATCCCGCCAAAGGGCATAATCGCGCGTTTCAAAGGTCGATCTGTTTGCAAACCTACTATTTGTTCTAAGTCGCGATCGATGTATCCTGCTGCATGAGCCGTGATGGATGTGGGAACTTTTGTATCAACATCCAATACACCTTTTTCGCGCTCTTGCTTCATTAGTTCCAGGACTTTGTGCCAAAGCTGCTGGGTTTTTTCTGTTGGTGCTGTGAGAAATTCTGCATTCCCTTCGTAGGGGGTGTAATTCTTTTGGATGAAGTCTCTAACGTTGACTTCCTTTGTCCAGTTGCCTTCAGTAAAGCCGTGCCATTCTACTAACATAGCTTGCTTTCACCTCTATTTTATGTTAGCGATCGATTTTTTCTCCTCCGACCGCTATATCTACTATATATTTAAATCTCAATATTTTAAATGCCCTGTTCGATCTTTGTTACAAAACTTTACTTCCTCATACCCTAGGAAGAATTAAGATAGATAGTATCCAGAAATTCCTCTTAAATTTGTGAGGAAGCTCTGACAAAATTGGCTCCCGAACTAACAGTTAGACAACGGAAATGTTGTTTAAGTGCGGGTCGGTTGGGAACGCGCAATGATTTTTTTTCTCAGGAACCGCGAACACCAGAAGAAGATGAATAAAAAGCAGAAAAATAGCAGAAAAATAGTTCGGATTTGATTCGAGAATTGTTATCGAAAGCAGAGCCAGATTAATTGCTGATTAATTGAAGTAGGGTATTATGCAGATAAATTCAAGAACTCAAAGCACTGCGAGCGATCCGGCTCACGATATTTGGAAAGAACAGCGTCATCCGCTCGATGGGATTTTTAGACCTCG
Source organism: Microcoleus sp. ARI1-B5 (assembly GCF_036705795.1). Taxonomy (NCBI): domain Bacteria; kingdom Bacillati; phylum Cyanobacteriota; class Cyanophyceae; order Oscillatoriales; family Microcoleaceae; genus Microcoleus; species Microcoleus sp. ARI1-B5. The sequence continues at coordinate 338,347 of NZ_JAUBVK010000004.1, read as the reverse complement.
CTCCGTGGCTGTAATCGGTGCAACAGAGAGAGAAGGAAGCGTCGGACGTACTCTCCTGTGGAACTTGATTCGGAATCCGTTTGGCGGAACAGTTTTTCCGGTGAATCCCCAGCGCCACAGCGTCTTGGGCCTCAAGTCTTATCCTGACATTGCTAGCGTCCCGGAAGTAGTGGATCTGGCGGTGATTGCTACGCCTGCTGCTGGGGTGCCGCAAGTGATCCGCGAATGTATCGCTGCTGGGGTGAAAGGAGCAATTATTGTTTCTGCTGGGTTTAAAGAGATTGGTGCGGCTGGGGAGGCTTTAGAACAGCAAGTTATGGCCGAGGCGCGTCGGGGCGGAATGCGGATTATCGGCCCAAATTGCCTCGGCGTGATGAATCCCGTGCTGGGGCTCAATGCTACTTTTGCAGGTACGATCGCCCGTCCGGGTAATGTCGCCTTCATCAGTCAAAGCGGCGCCCTCTGTACTTCGATCCTAGACTGGAGTTTGGGGGAAAATGTCGGTTTTAGCGCTTTTGTATCGATCGGCTCTATGCTCGATGTCGGTTGGGGCGATCTGATCGAGTATTTCGGGGACGATCCCCATACTCACAGTATCGTTTTGTACATGGAATCGATGGGTGATGCTCGTTCGTTCCTGTCCGCCGCCCGCCCAGTGGCGATCGACAAACCGATCATCATTCTCAAGGTAGGACGTACCGCCGCCGCCGCCCAAGCCGCCGCTTCCCATACGGGAGCTTTGACCGGTAGCGATGACGTGCTTAATGCTGCTTTCCGCCGCTGTGGCGCCTTGCGGGTACATACGATTTCCGATTTGTTCGACATGGCAGAAATTCTGGCCAAGCAACCGCGACCGCAGGGAAACCGCCTGTCGATCGTCACCAATGCAGGAGGCCCGGGGGCGATCGCCACTGATGCCTTAATTAGCGACGGCGGTGCGCTGGCAGATCTGGCACCGGAGACGGTGCAGCAGCTTGATGAGTTTTTGCCGCCTCAGTGGAGTCATCACAACCCGATCGATATTTTGGGCGATGCTAGTAGCGATCGTTACGCCAAAACTCTAGAAGTTGTCGCTCCCGATCCCAATAGTGACGGATTGCTGGTCATCCTGACGCCACAAGCGATGACAAATCCCACCCAAACCGCAGAAAAACTCAAGTCTTACAGCCAACTCGGAAAGCCCTTATTAGCAAGCTGGATGGGCGGTGTGGAAGTGTCAGCGGGAACGCAAATTCTCAATCAGGCAAATATTCCGACTTTCCCCTATCCCGATACCGCGGTCAGGTTATTCAACTATATGTGGCGGTACACATACAACCTGCGCGCTATCTACGAAACGCCTTCTCTCTCGGCTGATTGCGATGTCTGGTGTCCCGATCGATCGGCTGCTGCAAATATTGTGACTTCTGCACGCAAAAGCGATCGCACTTTGTTAACAGAATACGAATCAAAGCAGTTGCTCTCGGCTTACGGGATTCCCACCATCGCCACCTCCATAGCCACCAGCGATCGCGAAGCTGTAGAAATTGCCGAGAGCCTCGGTTATCCAGTGGTGCTAAAACTGCATTCTGAGACGATTACTCACAAAACCGATGTCGGGGGCGTAAAACTAAATTTAGGCGATGCTAACGCTGTAATTAGTGCCTTTGAGGCGATCGCCCAGCGGGTACGAGCGATCGATCCTGCAGGGTTTCTCGGCGTAACCGTGCAGCCGATGGTGCATTTGGAAGGCTATGAACTCATTTTGGGTAGCAGTATCGACCCACAATTTGGGCCGGTGATGCTATTTGGTTCCGGCGGACAATTAGTGGAAGTCTTTCAAGATCGATCGCTAGCACTTCCCCCTTTAAATACCACCCTAGCGCGGCGGATGATGGAGCAAACGCGCATCTATAAAGCTTTGCAAGGAGTGCGCGGCCGAGCGGCAATTGACCTGGTACAACTCGAACAGTTATTAGTTCGTTTCAGTCAACTGATTGTAGAGCAACCTCAAATTTCCGAGATTGATATTAATCCGCTGTTGGTTTCTCCTGAAGGTGCGATCGCTCTTGATGCCCGCGTTGTTCTCCAGACAACGGAAAACGCCATTTCACCCGCGATTCGCCCCTATCCTACGCAATACGTTCAAACATGGTCAACAAAGGGCGATCGTCCCATCACCATCCGTCCGATTCGCCCAGAAGATGAGCCGCTGATGGTGCTGTTCCACGAAGAACTTTCGGAAGAGAGCGTGTATTTGCGCTACGCTCACATGGTAAAGTTAAAGCACCGCATCGCTCACGAACGTTTGACCCGGATTTGTTTTATTGACTACGATCGGGAAATGGTGTTAGTAGCCGATCGTCTTGACCCGGAAACCTCAGAACACCGGATTTTGGGAGTAGCGCGTCTGAGCAAACTCCACGGCACAAACGAAGCCGAATTTGCCCTGATCGTTAGCGATAGGTATCAGCAGCGCGGTTTGGGAACAGAATTATTGAGGCGGATGCTGCAAATTGGTCGGGAAGAGAAATTACAGGCGATCGTTGGCTACATTCTCAATAGCAACTACAAGATGCAGAGCCTCTGTAAAAAACTAGGATTTGAACTCCAACCAGACCGAGGCGAAGGAATGTTGAAAGCTGTTTTTGTCTGCTAATAGCAAGTTAGGTTAAATCATATCAATTCCGGCGAAGCCGGAATAATATCAAATCCGCGCTTCATAGTCCCGATCGAGTTGAATCAAGCTGCCAAAAAATATTAGAGCAATTTTCAGTTTTTTGATTCACACTCAACACTCAACAGTCACGGACGGTGCAACCGGAATCGATATAATTCTCATTCATCACCGCTTTAGTCCTCACTACAAACCTATAAAGTTTGTAGTGAGGACTAAAGTCCTCAAACTCAGATGCTACTAAGCCGCAGCCAAATTTGCTGCTGCGAAATCCCAGTTAGCCAAATTATCCAAGAAATTAGCAATGTAATCGGGACGGCGATTTTGGAAATCCAAATAATAAGCGTGTTCCCACACATCCAAAGTCAGCAAAGGAGTTTGACCGTGTGCTACCGGAGTGTCAGCGTTAGCAGTTTTGGTAACTTTCAAAGTGCCGTTGTCCAAAACCAGCCAAGCCCAGCCGCTGCCGAACTGAGTTGTCGCAGCAGCCTTAAATTCTTCTTTGAATTTGTCGAAGCTGCCGAAGTCGGCATTTATTTTATCAGCTAAAGCTCCTGTCGGAGTGCCGCCGCCGCCCGGTTTGAGCGAATTCCAAAAGAAATTGTGGTTCCAAACTTGACCTGCATTGTTGAAAATGCCGGCTTTGGATGGATCTTTAGCAGATTCCATCACAATTTCTTCCAGGGATTTGCTGGCTAGTTCGGTGCCTTCAATCAGTTTGTTGAGATTGGTCACGTAAGCAGCGTGGTGCTTGTCGTGGTGGAACGAAAACGTGTTTGCCGACATATGACCTGACTCTAAGGCGTCAGCGGCGAAGGGTAACGGTGCAAGTTCAAATGCCATTGTGTTCAATCCTCTCTTGGTGGCTTTTTTTGGTTGACTTTCCGGCTTTTGTATGATTTGAGCCCTTAGTCGCTAGCTTGAGTTTATCAAGCTGTGGTAAATAATTCTTTACAATTTTCATATTTTATCTCAGTTGCAGCATTTTAGAATTTTGACTTCTGCTTTTCAACAGTCAAATCTCCCAATAGCAGCTCTCATTTACCACAAACCTTGGCGAAATGTCAACCCACCTGCGCGATAAATAAAAGTTTGTGGGAAATTGTCAACAGAGGGAAGTTTAATGATGGTTATAAATAAATTAAACCTGTTTTTTGTCACAGATAAGCTCAATTTAACTTAAGCTGTAAGCAAGTCCAACAGAGTCCAGGAGCAGTCAATGGAAAACCGTTCAAATAACCCGATTAATCACTCCCCGCAATGGCTGAATCTGAAACTAATAGTCAGCGGTCTGGAAACAGTTCAAGACTTAATTGTAATTTCTTTGTGTATCGGTTTGTTCTGCTTCATGGTGCTCGAACTGCGAGAAATGTTTTTCTCGCTGCTGCCTCCTTTGAATTTTCAGGAAGTGACGGCAGACATTCTATTTTTATTGGTTTTGGTGGAATTGTTTCGGCTGCTAATTATTTACTTGCAAGAGCAGCGCGTTTCGATTGGCGTGGCAGTGGAAGTTTGTATTGTATCTGTTCTGCGAGAAGTTATCGTGCGGGGAGTCCTGGAAACTCCCTGGGTTCAAATATTATCAACAGGCGCATTCTTGCTAGTTTTGGGAGTGTTGTTAGTAGTCCGAGTTTGGTTGCCGCCAACTTTCGAGGGAATTGACCCGGAACGCCGTTTTGCTAGCAGAAAGAGGAATCTGTCAGAGCCTGAATCTTCTGCCGAGCCTGTTGGACTCAATAGCAAGTTTAATTCTCACTGATTGTGGCGACACAGGCAATTTTAGATTGGCTCTACAGCTTGTCACTTTACCAGGGAACTGTTCCCGTAAAATAAACATGATAACGTTCGCAGCATCGGAATGCAAGTCCTCTGAAAATGCAGGGGAAGGACTTGCATTCCGAACGATCGAACCTATTTGATTGCGGGTTTTAGAGGTGACACAATATTAGCCGTTAGCCTGCAATTCGCCTAAACGAGCCAAGACTTCTTTCGAGTGAATCGCCGGATTGACTTTGACAAAGGTTTCCCGCAACACGCCTTCAGGGTCAATAATAAAACTGTGCCGCGCCGAGATGAAACTCATCCAAGAACCGTAAGCTTTACTCACTTGGCCGTCGGTATCGGCTAACAGCGGAAATTTCAAACCTTCAGAATCGCAAAATTCCGCGTGGGAGTTGACATCATCAGCGCTGATGCCGATAATTTCAGTATTTTTTGCCAAGTATTTCGGCAAGTCTTGCTGGAATCGGCGCGCTTCGATCGTACAACCGGATGTAAAATCTTTGGGATAGAAGTAGACTACCAGCCACTTACCGCGATAATCGGACAGGGAGACTTGTCCGCCGCCGCTGTTTGTCGGCAAACTAAAATCTGGGGCGGCTTGATTCACCGCCGGCAGCTTGCCGCCGAGGGCAAAGGCAGGAGTGGCAAAATTGAAACTCAGAAAGACTAGACAAATTGCCAATAAAGTGCTAAAAAACTTGCGCCGGGAAATCATAAATTTAGAAGTAGAACTGTACTTAACACAAGTTTACAGTTTTCTGATTAAATGGGTAAGGGCAATTCGCGGATTGCTTGCAATACTAAATCCGAGTTATTCACCCCTTTTATGATTCAGCGGTTAAAACCGCTTCTCGACAGACTTGCGCCCGCCGACGCGGGCTAAGAAATAAAGGGGATATTTAGCCAGGATTTGGTAGAAACCCCAAATATCACTCACTCAAATAGCAATTTACTTATGAGCGCTGCACTCCCGTTAACAGGCAAAGTTACAGTAGTCCAGGTAATTAATGGTCAACCCGTTACGATCGAAGTAGACGGCACTAATGCCCCGATTACTGGGGGAAATTTTGTTGATTTAGTTGAACGGGGCATCTACGACGGGGTGATGTTTCACCGAGTTGTGCGCCAGCCCGATCCTTTTGTGGTGCAAGGGGGCGATCCGCGCAGCAAGGATACTAGCATTCCGGCGGGTCAATTGGGAACGGGTAATTTTATAGACCCGGATACGAATCAGGCGCGTTTTATTCCTTTGGAAATTAAGCCACAAGGGGCGGCACAACCAGTTTACAACCAAATTGTGACCGAAAAGCCACAGTTGGCGCACACGAAAGGGGCTGTGGCAATGGCTCGTTCTACTGCTTTGAATTCGGCTTCTTCGCAGTTCTATTTTACTTTAGATGCTTTGCCGTTTTTGGATGGGAATTATGCTGTTTTTGGCAATGTAATTCAAGGTTTTGACACGGTTAATGCGGTGCAGCAGGGCGATCGCATTTCTAGCGCCAAAGTCGTTGCAGGGATTGTCCCCAGTCGGGTTTCGAGTATTATTACCAATACTGCTGTGTTGAATAGTTTTGTCAATAATACCAATTTTTTAAATCTGCCTTTGCGATCGCTCAACTTGCCTAATACCCCTAACAACTATCAAGTCACTGCCCAAGATTCTCAGCAAAACCCCAGCGGCGTGCGCGGAGGTAGCGCAAACGATCGCATCATCGGTTCACCGATTAATGATGCAATTAACGGCGGCAAAGGCAACGATACTCTCACCGGCGAAGCAGGCGACGACTTTCTCAGAGGTGGCAAAGGTAGCGACTCCATTAGTGGCGGTGTTGGTAACGATATTATCAACGGAAATTTCGGAGACGATACTCTCAATGGCGATGCTGGTAACGACTTTTTGCGAGGCGGTCAAGGGAATGATATCTTAAATGGTGGTGATGGCAATGATATTTTGATTGGAGATACAGGCAACAATACTCTCACAGGAGGTAGTGGTGCAGATACTTTTGTTTTGCTCGGAGTAGATCCTGCTTCTCTTCCTTTTATTACCCTACCCGTGACAATTCAGACAATAGTTGATTTTCGACCACAGGAAGGCGATCGCATTGCTTTGACAGGAAAATTATCGGATACCACATTCACTCAATCTGGCAGCGATACTTTAATTAACTTAGCTGGGTATCCTGCTCTTGTGAAAAATGCTACCGTCGATTCCGTCAAAAATGCAGTTTTTGCAATTCCTTTGTCTCCGATTATTCCTCGTCCTAATGACCTGCCCACTGGCGATGCAGCCTTAAGAATTGGGTAGTTTTAAGTGAATTGGGTTGAGTTCAAATCGACCCAATTTATAATGCTTTTCGGATCGATATCCATATTTTTTATTAGATGCCAGCCCCCGGTCATACAATCTATTTTCTATTGCTTCTTCCCTAATTCAACTAATAACATAGCTGTCTAAGTTTAGCAACCGCATCTTGATAATAATCCATTCTAGCCTGCTGCTTAAACAGCCCTGCCGCTTTCTGAAAATCCTCAAATGCTCCCTGAACCTCTCTCAATTTATATCGAGTCACTCCTCGGTTGAAGTAAGCTTTCCCAAAATTGCGATCGAGCCGAATTGCTGATTCAAAATCAGCTAGTGCAGCCAGGGAATTTTCCATTTGCAGGTGGATAGTGCCTCGGTTAAAGTAAGCTTGGGCTAAATTGGGGTTGAGCAGCAGTGCGGAGTTGTAATCTGCGATCGCCCCAGTATAATCTTTTAAACCAGCCAGCATAAACGCCCGATTGCTGTAATACTTGGCTCGGTAAGGATTGAGTTCGATGGCGGTAGTTAGATCTGCGATCGCAGACTGTTTGTCGCCTAATTTGTAGCGGGCAACACCGCGATCGTTGTAAGCTGGCGCGAAGTTCGGATTAATGTTAATTGTGGCGGTGAACTTTTTAATCGCAGCGTGCAAGTCTTGTTGTTCGAGATTTTTTAAACCCTGAGTGTAAACCTGTTTGGTGCTAACCTTTAAATTTGGCTCTTGTCGCGCTTGGGCTTGCTCGCCCGAAAATACTTTGCCTGCAATATTAGCGAATCCCAAAGATTCGATCGAATTGAAAATAGTTGTGACAGCTAATTGACTCGGGAGAATGGCGATAGTAGGCATGGGAGGGCGCGTGTTTAACTGTATGCTCTGATTTTCCTCAATACTTCAGCTACTGACGGTGATATCCGTACTCTCCGGCACGTGATAAGTTTGATGAGATTGGGTGATGCGCGGGCATTGACTGGTGTGATCTGAGTTGGGCTTAGTTAGTGATGCCGATCGCAACTGCGGGAAAATAGCGTCTATAACTGCCTAAATCGGCGATTTTCAGGGGATATGGGCGGTTTGGGACGAACCGTCTTCAGAAGTTCCTAGCGGGATTGTTTGGAGGTAAGCCTCTGCCGAATCGTCGCCGCTGCCCGCCACCAGCATTACCGTGTAGCGATATTCCATAAGTAAATCCCGATCGAACTTGGGGCCATCTAATACCCGGTTTTTACGAAAAATATGAGTTTGACAGCGAGGCATCTGTGAAACAACCGGGTTTCTCGGAAAAATCTGGTTGGGCGGCGTGAAATCTAGGAAGAAACCCGGTTTCTAACTCAAGTATTAGCGAGTTTCTCAAAGAAACCGGGTTTCTCGGAAAAATCTGGTTGGGCGGCGTGAAATCTAGGAAGAAACCCGGTTTCTAACTCAAGTATTAGGGCGTTTCTCAAAGAAACCGGGTTTGTAGCTCGATCGCCCGTGACAGCTTGAGTTAAGGTGGTGGCTGCGCCAACCCCGATCGACATTTCACTAATATTTTTGAGTAATATTGCCGGTGAAAGTTGCCGGTTCTTTGGTATGCTTTGATTACACATCAAGAATCTATTGTGCAAATTAGTGTCAATGAAAATAGTTCTGAGGTTAAAAACTTTCTTCGCGGCAGTATTGGCGATCGTCCTGTTCACTCTCTACTTAACTCCTCCTGTGATGGCCGCGAATGCCGAGGATGTGAGTCAGCTATTAAAAGATAATTGGTGCGTCAGCTTTCTGTGGAAGCAATGCGATTTGAGCGCTGCCGATTTGCGAGGAGCTAATCTCCAACAAGCCAACTTGAGCGGCGCCAATTTGTCCGGCGCCAACTTGTCCGGTGCTAATTTAAAAAATGCTGACCTTTCTGACGCCAATCTAAGCGGCGCAAATTTAGCAAATGCTGATATTTTGGGTACGGATCTCAGTCGAGCAAATTTGACCGAAGCTAATTTCAACCGCACCAAATTGTGGGATGCTAATCTGACTTTGGCAAATCTGAGCCGCGCTAATTTACAAGACGCTAATTTGTTGGATTCTCGACTTTGGGGAACCAATCTTACCGAAGCTAATTTAACTGATGCGACGCTGCACGGTGCTGACTTGCAATATGCTAATTTGGCAGACACTAATTTGACAAATGCTGACTTGCACAGCTTCTTTTTCCGAGGTTCCAAACAAGTCACAAATCTGAGCAATGCTAATTTAGAACGCGCTAATTTAACGGGAGCAAATCTCAGAGGTGCGGTGCTCTCTGGGGCAATAATGCCCGACGGCTCTATTAATAATGAAAAAATTGGCTTTAATTTAAAGTAAAGTCGGTCTGAATACAGTTGACAGTTGACAGTTGACAGTTGGCAGTTGACAGTTGACAGTTGACAGTTGACAGTTGACGGTTGACCGACTAATGACTGATGACTGATGACTCATGACTTCTTCCTTAATTCGATCGCCAAACTTCATCCCAAGGCCCGCCCCCAACTTCCAAACCGGACAAAGAACTTTGAGCCTCTAAGATAATTTTAGAACTCTGCTTGCCATTTTTTTCGACATTTTGGCCCAACAATTCTCGCAGTTGCAAGCGCAAGTTGCCGTGCGTCGTATCGCGGCAGCAAAAAGCCAAACCCTTGGCTGTAGGAGTTCGCACGTAAGTACCAGAACTATTTGTAGTGCCAATTAACTCAACTTCAAACTGACTGTTTCTCGCCTGCATTTTCCAGCTTCCCCAAGGTTCAATATTCCAACTAACTTGGGAATTCCAAGGCACAAATTCGTAGAATTTGCCTCGGTAATGCAGACAAATCATTGCCACCGATTCCATCCACCACAGCACGCCCCGCTTGCCGCCGCCAGCAGTTAAAGCTAAATCGCTTTCGCCTTGAAAAGAATTGCAATTAATCCAAAACCACTTCTGGGGAAAAGCACCGCCCCAGTTTTTTTCGGTGTAAGCGGGAGCATCTTTAAATTCGTAGCGTTCGCCGTTCCAATCAATCCAGCCTGTTGCTAAACCGTGAGCCATTAAAATTTGCCATCCAGGCTCAAATACGGGCAGAAAAGATAGCATTCCTGCCGTGGATTTCTGGAGTTCGTCAGAGTTTCCCCAGCCGTAAACTGGTTGAATTTCATATTGCCAAAAACAGTGAGTGCCGCTTCCGGGATCGTGCAGATAACCTTGATTTAAGGTAGCAGTAGCTTGATAGCCTTCTTCGACGCGGCTGTCGAATACTTGCGGTTGTAAATATTCGGGTTTAATCTGCAAATCTGTTTTGCGCCAATGTCCTAAACCCAATGTGTCTCGGTGCGCCCAAAACTTATTTACATCGGGGAAGGTGCGGCACAAATAGCTATCTTTTGGGCCGAGAATTTGGGCTGCACCGCCGCTGTATGGTTGACCGCCTCTGGGGTCTTCGATGGAATACATGAAGGCAAAGGATTGTCCGTGAATTGGTAATGTTATTCGATAGTACCAGCCTTCAAAAAAGCGCCTGGAACTGCCGTCCCAGTGGTAGCCGCTGTGGGGAGTTTCAATAGTTTTGATTTTTGAGGGTGAATTTGACATAAAATTACTAATAGCAGAAAAAAGAGTCATTAGTCATTGGTCATTAGTCATTAGTCATTGGTCATTGGTCATTGGTCATTAGCTAGAAGGAAGAAGCAGGCTCAGTACATTACCGATTACCGATTACCAATTACCGATTACCAATTACCAATTACCGATTTGCGATTACCGATTACCAATTACCAATTACCGATTTGCGATTACCGATTACCAATATAATAGGATATTAATTATGTCTTTAGCACTTTGGCGCTCGCCCTTAGCGCGATCGCTCCACCGCAACCGCAGTCTTGTTTATGCCCGCTACTTGCAACTAGCAACGGTTCGTCCTGACGGGCGTCCGGCCAACCGCACTGTGGTGTTTCGAGGCTTTTTGGAAAACACCAACCAGTTAAAGTTTATTACAGATATTCGCAGTCAAAAGGCAGAGGAAATTAATCTCTATCCTTGGGGGGAGATTTGCTGGTATTTCCCTAAAACTCGCGAACAATTTCGGATTGCTGGACAACTGATTTTGGCAGGGGCAGATTGTCCAGATGCAGAGTTGTGCGCCGCGCGCCGCACAGCTTGGCAGGAGATTTCTGAGGGAGCTCGCTCGCAGTTTGCTTGGCCTCATCCGGGGGAAGACTTGGCCCTGGCTACTGCTTTTGATTGTGCTTCCCCAGATGCGATCGCTCCGCTGCCTAATTTTTGCTTGCTGCTGTTGGAGGCGGAAACGGTGGATTTTTTGGAGTTGCGGGGGGAACCGCAGAACCGATCGCTTTATGCACGCGACGCGGAGGGAAATTGGTTTGTGCGATCGGTCAATCCGTGAAAAATTAAAAATTAAAAACACAGACTGGCATTTTTAATTTTTAATTTTCAATTCATCCCAATTTCCAAAAAGAATGCAACTGTATGCCCTTCCAAATATTATGCAGTCAATCATTCTCCATTCTTTAATCTTCAATGCTTCAATGCTTCAATGGTATCAAATGCCGGTGCCGTCGAAAAATTCTTGAATTGCTTTATCTTTTAACTGACAAGCGGTAGCAACAGCTAATTGGTTTGTTTCCGCTACAGCTACATGACTGCTTTGATTGAAAGTTGGGAATGCTGAATGGGAATTGGGAACAGAAGTTAAGGAGGCAGATGGTTGAGTCTGCAAAGTTTTTAGTTGCTGTTCCAGGGACTCGATGCGATCGACTAAAGAGCGAATTACCGCTGCTTCCGAATCCGGCAAACTGCCGTGTTCTAGGGGATTGACGCGCACTCCCGATCGGTAAACGATGCGGCCGGGAATCCCTACCACCGTGCAGTCAGACGGTACATCGCGGAGGACGACGGAACCTGCGCCGATGCGAACGTTGTTGCCAATTAGCAGGTTGCCGAGTACCTTGGCGCCGGCACCGACAACTACATTTTCGCCGACGGTAGGGTGACGCTTGCCGCTTTCCTTGCCTGTGCCGCCGAGGGTGACGCCTTGGTAAATGAGGGCAAAATCGCCGACGATCGCGGTTTCGCCGATCACAACCCCCATACCGTGGTCGATGAAGACGCTTTTGCCGATCGTTGCCCCCGGGTGAATTTCAATTCCGGTCAAAAAGCGAGCAATGTGGGAAATCAAGCGGGGGATGAAGGGAAGTCCCAGCACGTAAAGCCAGTGTGCGAGGCGGTGCAGCACTAGGGCCTGAAGACCTGGGTAACAAAACAAAACTTCCAGCCAGTTGCGAGCGGCAGGGTCGCGATCGAAAATTATACTGAAGTCAGCTCTAAGGGTCTTTAGCACTTTCGGAGTTACCAATTTTGGTTAAACACGGCACTTTCGATCTTACATTTTACTCGACGGGGGAAGTTAGCGACGGATCGGTCGATCCCGGGAGTGGGAGATTGGGGGAGTGTCCGAGGGGGAGATTGGGGGAGAATTTGAGGATATTCGATCGTTCGGTATCCAACAGCGCCGCTGCGTTCTATTCCTGTACTGAGATCGTATAGTTAGACTTGACTCCGGGTTCGAGAGTACCGACCCAAATTTTGTAAGAGCCTGCTTGCCAGTCTGAATCTACAATGCCGGCATCTTTATTCTGACCTGCATCGTCTCCGCAGCGCACGGCGTTACCGGGGCCTTGTACGAGTAAGGTTGTGTCGTTGCCTCCGCTGTTGACTTGGATGGTGAGTTTTGAAAAGTTTTGCTGCAAGACTATGATGTGGTCGGGAGTGGGAGTGGCAAAACCCAAACATTTGTTTTTGTGGCGATCGGCGTTGGCAATGGCAGAGAGAGAGTACGATCCGCCTGTGGAACCTCTCAAAACTGCTGTGGGTGACTCAAAACCTCGCGATAAAGTTAATGTGCCGAAATTGGCTGTTTCTGCTAAAACTGGTAGGGCGGCGATCGCGCAGGTGGTAGCCAAGATCGCACCGTTTTTGAAATGGGTTCGCGGATTAAACAACATGGCAATACTCCTGTCTCACAACTTAAAATCACAACTCACAATTTACCCATCGCAGCCCCAACAATCCCAACTAGGAGAGGATGAACATTTTTTTTTAATTAGTTCAAAACCTCTTGGCTTATGTTCCTTATTTCTATCAGGACAACACCTGCGCGATCGCCCGAGCTCGTGCCACTCCGAGTTCTGCCACACGCGATCGGCTCACATCCGCAATTGTACGGTGTCACTCGATTTTAGAGCCGGCCATTTTCGATTTTCGATTGACTCGCAGCGCAGTGAATCACCGGAGGTGGAACTTGGGTCTAAAATTTTGGGTGGCCCGATCCGAGTGTCGGAAACTTGTATCCGTTTTTGGGTGGGGGTCAAGATGCTCAATTTGATACTCCTAGCCTTGCTGTTGGCGATCGGTTCGGTATTGACACAGATTTTGGTATTGTTGCCTATGGGTCTCTCCGGCTGGTTCCACCTCCCTAGTTGGCTGAGCCTGACTTTGATTTTGCTGTTTATTTCTTGGTGTTTGGGCGATTAGTCAGCAGCAGTGGCTCATGAGTTATTAGTTATTTGTTAACCGCAAATTATTCATCATTCCGCTGCGTTTAAAAGTCAATGCCCGATCCCGGTCTCATGGTATATAGTTCATAATTGACAATCAGCACTCTAAAATCTAGGATTTGACATCTACCTATAGAATGATGCAACGAGAAATTTCTTGGCTATCTGAATTTCGCTCGAATGACAAAACTCTGCTGGAAACTCCTAAGAAACAGGATCGTCCGATACACCGGGCGATCGTGTTAATGCTGGTGGCAACCGGTTTGCTGAGCCTGCACGCTAGCCGGCTGGTGGAATTGCAACTGGTACAAGGCAAGCAAAACCGGGAACGAGCCGAAAACAATCGCGTTCGCCTAGTGCCAATGCCGGCGAATCGCGGACACATTGTCGATCGCAAAGGCAAGCTGCTAGCTGCAAACAATTTAGCTCGATCGGTATATTTGTGGCCGAAAGAACAAACGCCGGAAGAGTGGAAAGTGACAGCAGACAAGTTGAGTCCGCTGGTGAAAATCCCGGCCAAAGAAATTTTACAGAAATTAAAACAGGTCGATCCTCTATCCTACAGACCTGTGCGGATCAGGCAAGCGATGCCGCCAGAGGTGTTTGTGCCGCTAGCAGAACAGGTGGGACAAATGCGGGGAGTGGAAGTGCGGCCAGAAGCGAACCGCTACTATCCCGAAGGCAGTTTGGCGGCTCACGTTCTCGGATATATTGGCGAAGCTACCGCAGAAGACTTGAAAGCTCACCCGGAATATCCGATGGGGATGATTGTCGGTCAGATGGGCATAGAAGCGAGTTCTAACAAGGAAATTGCGGGAGTGTGGGGCGATCGGCTGATCGAGGTAAATGCCCAAAATCAAGAATTGCGGCTGATGGGAGAAACACCGCCCAAACCGGGCGAGGCGGTGCAGCTAACCATAGACTTGTCCATGCAAAAAGCAGCCGAAACAGCGCTCGGGAACCGGCGGGGAGCAGTAGTAGCCCTGGATGTCAAAACCGGCGGGGTATTAGTTTTGGCCAGCCACCCGACTTTTGACCCCAATCTGTTTACGCGAAAAATCACTAAGGATGACTGGGCAACTCTTCAAGACGAGGCAAATCCATTTTTGAATCGCGCGATGCAAGGCTATCCCCCCGGCAGCACTTTTAAAATTGTGACTTCCGTCGCGGGGATGGAGTCGGGCAAGTTTTCGCCGGACTCAATTCTTGGTACTTCGTCTTACATTACTGTGGGGGGAATTGATTTTAACGAACACAGCGGCGGTTACGGCGACATCGGCTTTCGGGATGCCTTGGCTTTCAGCAGCAATACGTTTTTTTATCAAATCGGGATGAGTACCGGGCCCGAGGAAATTGCTAAGTGGGGACACCGCTTGGGAATTGGCAAGGATACGGATTTGAAGCTTTTGGGGCTAGGCGGCGGCGATCACGGTCAAATGCCGACGCCGGCCGAGAAGGAAAAAATCTATAAAGAACCTTGGTATGCTGGTGATACGGTGACAATGGCGATCGGTCAGGGGTTCGTGTTGGTGACTCCTTTGGAGGCGGCGGTGATGGTGAGTTCGATCGCCAATGGTGGTAATCGCGTCAAGCCGCATCTTTTGACTTCTCTGACTGGCAAGCCTGAGACAAAACCAGTACCTACGGGGATTAAACCTTCGACGCTTAAGGTGATTAAGGAGGGACTCGTGGCAGTAGTTACCGAGGGTACGGGACGGGGGCTCAATGACGGTTCGATTCCGCTAACGGCGGGCAAAACGGGGACTTCGGAGGTGATCGGACAGAAGGATCACTCGCTGTATGTGGCCTATGGGCCTGCTGACAAGCCGGAAATTGCGATCGCCGTGGTTGTGGAAAATGGCGGTTTTGGTTCTATGGCCGCGGCCCCGATCGCCAAAGAGGTGTTTCAAGCTTATTTTGGCAAGCCTAAAACACCACCCAACCCCTTAGTAGTCACCCCTGAATAGTTAGTAGTCAGTAGTCATTAGTCAGTAGTCATTAGTCATTAGTCATTGGTAATTGGTAATTGGTAATTGGTAATTTGAACCAACTGTCAACTGTCAACTGTCAACTGTCAACTGTCAACTGACAACTGACTAATTCAGTCGCATAAATACTGTAGCTTTGCGAATTCCTGCGACTTCTCCCGTACTGGTGACGGTGAGCGATCGCAAGTGGTCGAAAAGTGGTCTGGCGGAAAGTTCAATTAACCTCAACAGCGGGATTTGTTTTTCCCAAATTGCTCTGCTTGAGGGCCAGTCTAAATACAAATAGCCGTCGTTAGCTGGCGGCAGCGGTTCGATGCTGGTTTGAAAGTCTTGATTTGCCACCAAAGAGCCTGTTTCGGCTGCTTTGAGCGCGCCGTCCATTGCTTCTACTGAGGTGGTGAAAATTTCGTATTTGCCGACTGTGGCTCGAACTCCTTTTGCCTCGGTTTCGATCGCACTTTTTCTATTATTTTTTTTATCGTAACTCTGGCTCGTTGTCAACTGCGTCCAAGCGGTAATTTTTTGGTTTCTGAGAGTGAAGCTGCCGATGCTGTATTCTTTGCTGCGGGCAATTTCATCGAGTTTGTCGATCGCATCAAGAGAATCAGCAGATTTCTCGGCTGCAAAAATCCAGTCTGGAGTGTTTGACGAACTCGGAACCACTGCTAAAGCGTATTCTCCTTGTACCCAGTTAAATATATCCTGCGGCAAATTGACGCCCCAATTTTGCTGAATATCTGCGATCGCGCGATCGACTAATTTTGAGACTTCTGCATTAGCGGACGCCGCCGATGACAAATCACCCCAAAAATTCCTTAAATCGGTGCTGGCAACGGCAAAAGGGCTGTCTGAGGGAATGTATTGCAAGGCTTTGACTGGTTCCGAGAGTGTTGGAGAAGCTGTGTTTTCTCCGGATGTCACTAAAGCAGTTTGAGCCAGCAATCCGCGGCGGTTGACTCCGACAGCAACTGCGAGGGAATTCGGGGAAACTTGCGGATTTTGCTCGGTTGCTGGCTGCGGGAGATTGACAAATCCTAAAGCTATTCTGCCTTGAGTTAGCTGCTGCAAAGCTTTTTGATAGTTGGGACTGTTGTTGAGATTCAAGTTGGCTGATTCTACGTTATTAATTGCATCTCGCAGCAGGTTCGGACTGTTGGCAAATAACACAAAACTCAGGTTATTTCCCGAATCCGAACTGCCGCCGATGGCTGCTGTTGCAAAGCTGGGAGGCAAACTTGAATTAGGCAGATACAGCGGATTGAAAGGCGAAAGCTGAGATGTTTTTTTCTTGGCTATTGGTGGTTTTTTATAATTGATTTTTACGCCTTTATATAGTTCCGACTGCACTGTTTTCTCCTTACGAGATTGTTTTTGCCAGTAGGAGTCGAGAAATTGTTGGCTGCGATCGGCATTTTGGGAGGAAACCGCCAGCAGAAATCCGGTTTGTTGGCCGTTGCTGCGATCGCGATCGTCGAAATCGGGATTTGTGAGAGCGAGGGTAATTTCGTCACCTATCCAAGGTTGGATATCTCGACTGTAATCCAGACCAGTATTGGCGAGGAGGCTTTTCTTGATTTGCTCGAATTCAGCGTGCGCGAGGCTTCTTTCTTCGGGAGTGGCAAAAACTTGTCGCAATGCTTCGAGGCGATCGGGATTTACCAGCATTGAAACTAACACAGGTGCTTGTTTCGAGACAAACACAGCCGCAGCCGGAGTAGTTGTCGGCCCGCCGGCGAGCAAATTTAGGGGAGTTTTGGTTGACAGCCAGTAAAAACCGCCTGCACCCAAGGCTAAGAGTGCCAAGACGCCAGCAATGAGGAAAGAAAAGAACGATCGCAGCTTCATACAACAAGGACTAATGACCACAGTCTACTATTAACTACAGTAGCGCATGACCGCAGCTATTGACATCTGCAAAATATAGAGGCGGTGTCTGTGAGAAACCGCCCCAATATTGAAAGGCTATTGCCCCTCAGTTTATTTTTTCTAACTCAATGATTGTGCCAATCTAGCTGTCAGTTCTTCAATCGACAATTGAGGTAAGTCTGCCAACAGCGATGATAAATTCTCTGGAGATAAATCCAGCAAATCATGGATAATACTAGCCGAAATTTGTGATAACTGTTCCGCTTGAGGGAAAGATTTTTTCAAAACAGTTTCAGCCAACAAATTTTGGACTTGTTGGTGTTCGTGTTCTCCCGCAGGCAGAGTAGATAATTGCACTAACAGCAAGGTGAAATCGGCAACAGGCAAACCCGAAATAGGTAGAATTAATGCGACCGTTCGTGGGTCTAACTCCCCAAATCTGACCTGCAAAAAACTCTCCAAAATCATCCGCTGTCCTTCTTCCTGACCTTGTTGTTTTGCTGCTTCTAAATGTTGTTGAAAAAGAGGTGCGATTGCCATAACTAACTCCTGATCTTCATCATCCCCTGCGGGAATAGTTGGTGTATTCGCTTGCAAATTTGCCTGCAAGATGTACAATAATTCTAGCGCGTTAGCTCGGAGTTGATTATTCACAGGCAATGCACTTAGTTCTGCGATCGCCTGCTGCTGCACCCGTCCGCGGCCCAACATCCGCAACCACATAGTCTCGGGACTTCTCGGTAGCTGGTGAATCGCGATTAGTCCGACTCTCCAAACCTCAGTTAAAAAATAAACTCCTTTCCCCCAGCCCTCAGACTCTTCGGGAGTCCTAAAACCAAAACTGTCCAGTAAAAGTTCCGAAGCAGTGGGAGTTAAAATCCACAACCTCGGCAATTGTCTTTCTTCTAAACGCTGGTCTTCTCGATTAGCCACCCGCCCCAGTTGGGCTCTACTATTTAATAGTTTTACCACACAACTAAAGATTCCCTCAGTATTAACCGGATTGCGAAACGGCTCAATCACAGCTACAGTAGCAGCCATCTTACCCAATAAACCCAAACTCTGGACATATTCGCCCTCAAAAGAAGTTGGTTGAAACCAGACATCAATTTCTCTGACTTCAGCGGTGACATCTTTGCTGGTTTCTACTTCTCCCAGAGGCGACAATAACTCTTGAAGATATTCTTTAGCAAACTGGTCGTGGGGAAACTTAGTCATAAAGTCAATGTTTTGCACTCTTTGCTATTTTACACAAACAAATAGTCACCCATACAAACCTAACTCAAATGTTAACAATATCAACGTCCCCTGAACAAAGAGTTTTACTACCAAATATCAGTTGGAAATTATATGAAGATTTGCTCGCGGAACTGGGAAACAAACGTGCCACCAGAATCGCTTATCATCGAGGTCAATTAGAAATTATGGTGCCGCTACCGGAACATGAAAATCGCAACAGGCTGATCGATCGCCTAATTGTAACTCTCATAGAAGAACTAAATCTTGAGTACAACCCCTTTGGCTCGATGACTATTAAGAAACGCAAAAAATCTGCGGGCAAAGAACCAGATTCATGCTATTATATCCAGAATGAAGCACTGGTCAGAGGCAGAACAGAATTAGACTTTGCTCGAGATCCGGCGCCTGATTTAGCACTGGAAATTGATATCACCAGCAGTTCCTTAAATCAATTCGATTTATATGCAGATTTAGGTGTACCCGAAATCTGGCGGTACGACGGACGAACCATCAAGTTTTATCAATTGCAAAATGGCGAATATGCCGAGTGCGATTTTTCCCTCGCATTCCCGATGCTACCGACGGCAAAAGTTGACGAATTTATCGATCGCGCTCAAACAGCAGGCGCAACCGCAGCAGTGCGAGAATTGCGGGAATGGGTGAAATTAACTATCGTTGGATGATGAAATCGCCCGACGATCGCGCACTCGCCTAGATGTGACAATCCACAACATGACGGTGGAGGACGCAGCGCCGTGTCCTAATTCCGGGAATGCTTCAACAGTTGACAGTTGACAGTTGACAGTTGACCTGTGGAGAGCGACCTCTACCTAGAAGTCCGAGGATTGGAGTAATGAATAGTCTGATTTTAATTTCTCCCTCACTCGTGAGAGGCTTTCAACCAATTATTTCTGGTAAAAAATCAATAATTGTGCAGCTTACCACGGCAAGCCTCGCGCATCGGAAAAATCTGCATCGAGAACCGCCCCCGGATCGAATACAGCACCAGTCAAATCAGCTTTTCTAAACGACGTTACCGACAATTTTTCGATTTCTTCAACAGCGATAAAAAAGCCGATCGCCGTTAACCCAAGAATTACCCCAGAAACCAAAAATAAGACAATTCCCCTGAGAGTATCCCCGCCCAAAAATGTCACAATACCGTTAGCCCCGATCGCAGCAGCAGCCCCAGCCACAGCCCCAGCCACAATTCCCGCCTCGCCCCGAGTCGCAGCAATCGCCGTAGCAGCCGTCCCCGCCACCGCCACAGCCCCCGCATCCGCCCCGCCAATCAGTCCAATTACAGCCCCAGCCGCCGTCACTATCACCGCTGTCACCCCAGCCCTAGCAATCAATTTTTTTACCCGCCGGCGGCTTTGTCCGGTTCTGACACCCTGAAAATTTGCTCCTCTCAAAATCGCCCCGGTGAAATTGCAGCCTCGAATGTCGCAACCGCTGAAGTTGGCCCCTGACAAGTCCAGCCCTTTAAATGAACGGTTCCGCAAGTTTTGGTTGGCAAAATTGAGATTTTGAGTCATAAGGAAGAAGGAAGAGGGAAGAGGGAAGTACGAACCGCGTTGGCGTAGCCTGCGCGTAGCGCTTAGACGCGAAGGACACGAAGGAAGAGGGAAGAGGGAATATGGAATCTTCCGCAAGGGTTTGAGGAATTAAGAACATTTTAACCGTCGGGTGCGGTTGCAATAGCAGAAAACAAGATATATGTCAATTATTATCCGATATTTGGTAACTTCTCAGTTTCCCTGTATAATCGATCGCGTGCTGAAAGCTACTCAAAGCCACAAAAAACTAATACTGCCTTTGATATTAAGTTGCCAATGAATGCTATTTAATCATTATCTGCGCAGCCGTAATCGATCTAGTCACTGGTTGGCTGACTTGGGAAAAATTCGGTTTGTTGGGGTTTCATTTGTTAGTGACATTAGTAATATGGACACTGCGCTAAAGATTAAAATTGCGAGGGAGGCGGATCTTGCTTCACTCGTGGGCCTCGCTGCCGCATTTCGCGATCGTCTGGGCCAATCAACTCCCTCGGATACTGACTTTCGCGAATCGATCGCCCGAATGTTGAATGACGCTAAAACTGAGTTTTTTCTCGCCTGCGACCTGCAGGAAAATAACATCGGTTACGTACAGTGTCGCTACCGATACTCGGCTTGGATCTCAGGCCTTGAGGCTGAACTCGAAGATGTCTTTGTAGTTCGGGAGGCGCGGCGGCGCGGGGTGGGGCGGCGGCTGGTAGAATTCGCGATCGATCGCGCGATCGAAAGAGGTTGTAGTGCGATCGGTCTCAATACAAACGAACGCAACGAAGATGCGATCGCCTTGTACCGACGGCTCGGCTTTCGCTCCTTGAGACCTCTGTGGGGAGGTCAGCAGTTATGGTTCGATCGGTCTCTCGAATAGTTCAAACATGGGGTAAAAAACAATGCAGCGCCCTCAATCCATACTAGAACTTAAAATCTCAACACTGCGTTATAAAAAAAACTCCCCGTCCTAGAAATTAGCATTAAAAAATCCCTAATAGGGGTGTAAAATCTACAAAACGATCGCAATTATTATGCCAAACCTCCCATTTTCCCCGGAACAGATTGCCGCCGAAAGACTCAAACCCGAAGAATATGAAGAAATCGTTCAGCGTCTCGGCCGCCATCCCAATAAAGCTGAATTGGGAATGTTCGGTGTCATGTGGAGCGAACACTGCTGCTACAAAAATTCGCGGCCGCTATTAAAACAGTTTCCCACAGAGGGAGCTCGCATTCTTGTCGGCCCTGGAGAAAATGCCGGTGTTGTAGACTTGGGAGACGGCTTGCAACTTGCTTTCAAAATTGAATCCCACAATCACCCCTCAGCAGTCGAACCCTTCCAAGGTGCCGCAACCGGTGTCGGCGGCATTCTCCGCGATATCTTCACAATGGGTGCTCGCCCGATCGCACTTTTGAATTCCCTCCGCTTTGGCAATTTAGATGATAGCAAAACTCAGAGATTGTTCAAAGGCGTAGTATCGGGAATTAGTCACTACGGAAATTGCATTGGGGTACCCACAGTTGGGGGGGAAGTTTATTTCGATGCTGCTTATTCCGGCAACCCGCTAGTTAACGTCATGGCCTTGGGTTTAATGGAAACTCAAGAAATCGTTAAATCCGGGGCATCCGGCATCGGAAATCCCGTGCTTTACGTCGGTTCAACTACTGGCAGAGATGGCATGGGAGGAGCAAGTTTTGCTAGTGCAGAATTGACCGACAAATCAATGGACGATCGCCCCGCAGTCCAAGTAGGAGACCCGTTTCTCGAAAAGTCCTTAATTGAAGCTTGTTTGGAAGCATTCAAAACCGGTGCAGTCGTCGCCGCGCAAGACATGGGCGCGGCCGGAATTACCTGTTCGACATCAGAAATGGCCGCCAAAGGTGGCGTCGGCATTGAATTTGATTTAGACAAAGTTCCGGTTCGAGAAAGCGGCATGGTTCCCTACGAATACCTGCTTTCGGAATCGCAAGAACGGATGCTGTTTGTTGCCCAAAAAGGACGGGAACAGGAATTAATTGATATTTTCCACCGCTGGGGATTGCACGCCGTAGTCGCGGGGACAGTTATTGAAGAGCCGATCGTCCGAATTCTCTTTAAAGGCGAAATCGCTGCTGAAATTACCGCGACTGCTTTGGCAGATAACACGCCAATTTATCACCGCGAATTGTTGACAGAAGCGCCAGAATATGCTATGAAAGCATGGGAATGGACGGCGGATAAGTTGCCGGAATGCACCGCGCTCGGTATCGATGTTCAAGGTAATTTCCAAACTTGGAATCAGATTTTGCTGACTCTTTTGGATACTCCCACGATCGCTTCTAAACGCTGGGTTTATCGCCAATACGACCATCAAGTGCAAAATAATACTGTGCTGTTACCGGGCGGTGCGGATGCTGCTGTTGTCAGATTGCGACCTCTAGAAACCTCCCAATCTTCCCTTGCTAAAGGGTTAGAAGAACCCCCCCAACCCCCCCAGGCTTCGGGGGGGCTACAGAGAGAAGATGGTGTTTCTCAAGCTTCTGAAACCAAACAGGAAGAAGAGGTAATTCCTCTATTTAAAAAGAGACAAGGTATGGAAACTCCAGAAATTTCTCCCCCCCTTACCAAGGCTATGCCGGGGGGGGTTATTCCCGGAGTGGCTGCAACGGTTGACTGCAATTCTCGCTATGTTTATCTCGACCCTTATGAAGGTGCAAAAGCGGTAGTGGCGGAAGCGGCGAGAAATTTGAGCTGTGTGGGTGCTGAACCTTTGGCGGTGACGGATAATCTCAATTTTGGCAGTCCTGAAAAGCCTGTGGGATATTGGCAGTTAGCGTCGGCTTGTCGCGGAATTGCTGATGCTTGTCGCGAGTTGGGAACTCCTGTTACTGGCGGCAATGTTTCTCTTTACAATGAAACGGTTGATGCTGAGGGGAATCCTCAACCAATTTATCCGACTCCGGTAATCGGAATGGTGGGGTTGATTCCGGATTTGACGAAGATTTGCGGCCAAGCTTGGCAAAAAGAGGGAGATTTAATTTATTTGTTGGGAATTGGTGCATCATCCCAAAATTCTGATGTGCAAACTTCTCCGACTTTGGGCGGTTCGGAATATTTGGCCGCGGTTCACGGTACGATCGCGGGTAAGCCTCCTGCGATCGATTTTGAGTTGGAAAGACAAGTGCAAAAAGCTTGTCGGGATGGCATTCGCAGCGGTTGGGTACGCTCTGCTCACGATTGCGCGGAGGGAGGAATTGCGATCGCCCTCGCGGAATCTTGTATTTCTGCTAAAATGGGTGCGGAAATTCATCTCAGTTTCAATTCGGAAAAGGTCGGCCGCTGGGATGAAATTTTGTTTGGTGAAATGGGCAATTGCATTGTAGTTTCAGTGGCACCGAAAAATCAAGAAATTTGGGAGTCTTACCTGCAAGAACATTTGACCAAAATGTGGCAGAAAATTGGTTTAGTTGGCGGGGCTGAATCACCTTTGCGGGTTGTGAGTGCTGACAATCAAGCGTTAATTGAGGTTGGGATGAGTGAGATGGGCGATCGGTTCTATAATGCGATCGAGCGTCGGATTGCATCTGTTTGACAACGTGAAGTTTCGCTCCCCCTAAATCCCCCTTAAAAAGGGGGACTTTAAATACTCTTGTCCCCCCCTTCTTAAGGGGGGCTAGGGGGGATCTCCGGGTTTAAAAACACGCCCAAGAACCCCGACTTCTTATAAAATTCACGACGATTTTGGCAAAAACTTATTACAGAAGTCGGGGTTATTGCACACTATAGCAATTCTTGCAGGAGTCGTAAATTTTTTACCCCACCCCAACCCTCCCCGAACCCGCGGGGAGGGAGTAAGAGATTCACAAATGATTTAGGATTGCTATATACAATATAAACAGTATCATTCATACAATAAATGATTTGCTGTATCAATCCCGACTGCCCCAATCCTCAAAACCCCGACGGGCAAACATATTGCATCAGTTGTGGTATTGAACTCGTACCCATCCTGCGAAATCGTTTCCACATGATCAAACTCCTCGGTCAAGGGGGCTTCGGCAGAACCTATTTAGCAGAAGATATTGATCGACTAAATCAACGCTGTGTCGTTAAACAATTAGCACCAAATGTCCAGAGCACTTGGGCGATTAGCAAAGCGGTAGAATTATTTCAGCAAGAAGCCAGACAACTGCAACAGCTAGGACAACATCCCCAAATTCCATCACTAGATGCCTATTTTCAACAAGACAAATACTGGTATCTCGTACAGCAGTTTGTGGATGGAGATAATTTGTTAAACCTTTTCCAAAAGCAGGGAATTTGGCAAGAAAGCCAAGTTAAGCAACTATTACTCGAACTTCTACCTGTTCTCAAGTTTATTCACGAACAAAAAATCATTCACCGAGATATCAAGCCTGACAATATTATGCGCCGTCGCAGCGACGGTGTGTTAATGCTGATTGATTTCGGAGTTTCCAAACAGTTGTCGGGAACAGTGATGTCGAGACTGGGAACGCAAATTGGTACGCCTGGTTATTCACCATTTGAACAAATGAAAGGGGGTGAAGCTTATCCAGCCAGCGATTTGTTTAGCTTGGGGGCGACGGCTTTTCATCTACTGACGGGGGTACATCCTTATGGTTTGTGGACGGAACACGGTTATAGTTGGACTGGAAATTGGCAGCAACATTTGAAAAATCCTATAGACAAGGGATTGGTATTGATTTTATCTAAGTTGTTGGCAAAAGATATCCAGCAGCGCTACCAATCAGCAGAGGAAGTTTTAATAGACTTTCAATGTCAGTCAACGCCAAATTTTATAGAGACTTTAAAAAGGTTTGACTTGGAAACGGTGACAGTTGATGTGCGGGGTAATATAACTAGCCGTCAACGCCGTCAAGCACAATTTTTTAGGGAGAATTTAGGTGGCGGTGCAACCTTAGACATGGTAGCAATTCCTGGTGGCCGTTTCGTGATGGGTTCTCCCAATACGGAAACAGGGCGATATGACAGTGAAGGGTCGCAGCGTACTGTTAATATCTCTCCTTTTTTTATGGGTAAATATCCCATTACTCAAGAACAGTGGGAAGTAGTGATGGGGAATAACCCTTCTGATATCAAAGGTTTGAAACGTCCTGTAGAACAACTAAGCTGGAATAATGCTCTGGAATTCTGCCAGAAAATTTCTCAAAAAACTGGCAAGATTTATCGCTTACCTTCGGAAGCAGAATGGGAATATGCTTGTCGCGCCGGAACTACAACGCCTTTCTATTTTGGCGAGACAATTACCCCGGATTTAGTCAATTATAACGGCAATTATCCCTACAGTAATGCACCAAAGGGACTTGACCGCAAACAAACAACCGATGTCGGCAGTTTTTCGCCGAATTCGTTTGGTTTATACGATATGCACGGCAATGTTTGGCAATGGTGCAGCGATAAGTGGCATGACAATTATAATGGCGCACCGAGTGATGGAAGTTCTTGGGAAACTGGAACAGGTCATCACCGGGTACTGCGTGGCGGTTCCTGGCGCAGCCTTGCGGTCGATTGCCGTTGTGCCTATCGGGGCGGGAACTCGGCGGACTACTGGTGGTGGGGCAGGGGTTTTCGCGTGGCGGTAGCTTCGGTTTCTTCCTCGTCCTAGTTTCCGCGTAGTAGTGGTAGGGTGCGTCGCTGTGAACAATCTACAAATCAAATCGACAATCTCGCAGCGACACACCGCGAGAGTCAGTCAATCGATTTTAGATTTTAGATTTTAGATTTTAGATTTTAGATTTTAGATTTCAAAGATCGACCCCACGGATGAATTCGGGGGCTTGTGAAGAGGATTCGGAGATGAGGCCGGGGCGGGTTTATTATGTTGTTGGTTCCGACATAGATGGTTGGTAAAACCCGCCCCTACCGCAGAATTAAGCCTACCGAGCTTGATAACTGATAGAGATATCGCCTTACAATATCAAATAGCTACACAATTCCTAAATCCCCAAATTTATATGACTATCGAAGAATTAGAAGTACAACTCCTGGCCTTAACGGCGATCGAAAAAGCTGAGGCGATCGGCATTTTAACTCAAAGCCTGAAAAACAGCGGCCGCCCGATTACCAAAACTCCCGGCGTGATGGGGGGTGATGCTTGTATTGACAAAACTCGCATTCCCGTTTGGTTGCTCGCCAGCTATCGCAATGACGGCGCTAGCGATGCTTTTATCCTAGACTGCTACCCCCATCTCAGTGCTGCTGATTTGGTAAATGTTTGGGCTTATACTGAAGCTTATCCTGAGGAAATTGAGTCAGCAATTCGACAGCAAGATGATGCTGACGAAATCTTAGATACACCTGAAAATATCAAATAAACCTATGGCACGTCTCTATGCAGACGAACAATTTCCCCGACAAGTTGTGCAAAATCTGCGGTCTTTGGGGCATGATGTGCAGACTGTTCAAGAAGCAGGAAATGCTGGACTACCTGATGAGGATGTATTAGCATTTGCGACCAGTGAAAATCGAGCTGTTTTGACCGTCAATCGGCGCGATTTCTTTCAACTGCACAAGCTGAAACCTGACCATTGCGGTATTATTGCCTGCACGCGAGATGACGATATGCCTAGACTGAGTGCGAATATTAATGATGCGATATCTACTGCTGAGATACTGACGGGAAAAGTGATTCGTGTCTATCGTTCTGGGCCGCCGTCCATATCTTAATTGAATTTAATAATTCTATGACTGCTACAGCCGATCGCCCTTTAAAACATTTTTGCATAGAAGACTTGAAAAGTGCCGACCTCGCAGGCATTACTCTAATCCCCCAACCTTTAACCTTGCGCTTAGACTTTACATTCGGAACCGGGATTTATGACACTTCCATCGAATTCTATCAACTCGTTCATCAGGTAATCTCTCAACCAGTCAACTCCGACTCCGAAGACTCTTGCTTCTGGGTGGGTAACGCAGAATTAAGACAATTGACAGAAGATAAGAGTCAAATTTTATCTACTTTGTCCTATCCTTTTCAAAATCAAGCAGGTTTGGTTGAGACAGGTTCGTCGCCCCTTTTCTACTTTCGGCTGGAAGGGGATATTTGTATCGAAGTAGTTTGCGGTAGTTACAAAATTTTTCAAGAATTGGAATCGGCGGTTGAAACCGCGTCTACACCAACGAAAACCTGATGGTGCGCGGGTTGCAGCTTTAGGGTGCGTCGCCATCTACAATCTTCAACTAAGATCGCAAATCTTATAGCGACGCACCTACAAAATACGACATTACTTAATACTCGATCGCGCCAAAAATGACTTTACATGGCCGCACAGATTCCCATGATAATATAGTATGTCAATTCCCTGAAAAAGTCAAGCTCGATCGCCCTTAAATCCTAATATTTGAAAAAGTCCATCAAGCAAGCTTCTAATTTATTTTCCATTGCACGATCGCCGATCTCTTCAGTCTCGCGTTGCGCCGACTTCGTTTGACAATCGCCGAATCCCTCGCCGAATCCCTCGAAAAATCTCGCCCCCCGTTAATCAAGGTTAGTATAGGATTTGGGGGCGATCGATACTACAATGCCATTAAACGCCGCATCGCTTCTGTCTGCAATGCTACACGAGTTGGAAATAATGACAGATCCGTGGCAAGATTAAGGGAATGTTAAGTTATGCGACGCTTTCGCAAACAAGATTTCCCGCTGAAACTGTCCCCCTAACCCACCTTCCCCATTAGGAACCCACCCATCTATGATTCCCAACCATTCCTTCGCGGCTGACGAGCATTCTAGCAAACCCGACAAGCCCGAGGAAGCTTGCGGCGTTTTCGGTATCTACGCACCGGGTGAAGATGTCGCCAAGTTGACCTACTTCGGCTTGTATGCTTTGCAGCACCGAGGTCAGGAATCCGCCGGAATTGCTACTTTTGAGGGTGAAACAGTCCACCTGCACAAGGATATGGGACTGGTTTCCCAAGTCTTCAACGAATCGAATTTAGGTCATTTGCCCGGTAACTTAGCCGTAGGGCACACTCGCTACTCTACTACGGGTTCGTCGCGGGTTGTCAACGCTCAACCCGTTGTCGTCGAAACCCGTTTGGGGAGTCTCGCCTTAGCACATAACGGGAATCTTGTCAATACTAAAGAATTGCGGGAAGAGTTGATGTCTCGCAACTGCGAGTTTGTCAGCACGACGGATTCAGAGGCGATCGCAGTGGCGATCGGTTGGGAGGTAGACCAGGGCAAAGACTGGCTGGAAGCTGCGATCGGTGCCTTTGCTATGTGCCAAGGAGCCTTTAGTTTGACGATCGCCACCCCAAAAGGCGTCATGGGAGTCCGCGACCCCCACGGCGTCCGCCCGCTGGTAATTGGCACGCTCCCCACAACTCCGCTACGGTACGTTTTAGCATCGGAAACTTGCGGCTTGGATATTATCGGGGCTGAATTTTTGCGGGATGTAGAACCGGGGGAATTGGTTTGGATTACAGAGGAAGGTATGGCTTCTTTCCACTGGAGCCAGCTGCAGAAGCGCAAACTTTGTATCTTTGAAATGATCTATTTTGCTCGACCAGACAGCATTATGGAAGGTGAAAATTTATATACCTATCGACTGCGGATCGGGCGTATGTTGGCAGCCGAATCCCCCATTGATGCTGATATAGTTATCGGCGTTCCCGATTCTGGAATCCCGGCAGCGATCGGCTTTTCTCAAGCTTCAGGCATTCCTTACGCCGAAGGATTAATTAAAAATCGCTACGTCGGACGCACTTTTATTCAACCGACTCAGACAATGCGCGAGTCAGGAATCCGCATGAAACTCAACCCTCTCAAAGATGTGTTGGAAGGAAAGCGGGTAATTATTATCGACGATTCGATCGTGCGCGGGACTACCAGCCGCAAAATTGTCAAAGCTTTGCGGGATGCGGGCGCGACGGAAGTTCACATGAGAATTTCCTCGCCGCCGGTGACTCACCCTTGTTTCTACGGTATCGACACCGACAATCAAGATCAGTTGATTGCTGCTACTAAGTCAGTCGCTGAAATCGGCGCTCAAATTGGGGTGGATTCCTTGGCTTTCTTGAGCAGGGAAGGAATGCTGAGTGCGACTAATGAAGACACGAAAAGTTTTTGTTCGGCGTGTTTCACCGGCGATTATCCGATCGAGATTCCGGCCACGGTAAAACGGGCGAAGCTCATATTAGAAAAGGCTGCAACCTAAAAAACCAAACAGCGAGAAAGCGATCGCCAGTCAGTCGATTTTAGATTAAAGACTTGAAGAATTTTAGATTTACTTGCAGCACAGTGAATCTGATATCTAAAACTTTAGTCTAAAATTTTGCTGTATCCACGACGATTGTTTAGCGCTTCTATCCGTTTTTGGGTAGATCGCTTTCCGCGATTTAGGGATTGAAAAAAATTTTCTGGTAAGTCATTGCCAGAGTGTGTGTAGAAATGTTAAATTAACTTAGCTCTAGCAACTCTGGCAGAATTTGTGAACTGTAGGGAGCGATCGGTTGGGTAGAACTTGCGTGAAACCCAACACTCCGATTTGAGATTTGGGATTGGAGAAAAAATCTAAAATCTCAAATCTAGAATCGATCGCCTCAACCTACACTCTCGTTGACAAGATCTGCTGGAAATGCTGTATGCTACCTGCGAACGGGAGGTAATTCCTCCAGAAAGTGCGATCTCAAATAGAAGTCGCATTTCGCACAAACAACGGACACATAGGATTTTTTCAGATAACAGGGTCGATCGCACAAATTTTCCCCACACAAGTATTCTACAAGCCAACTTGGTTGAGAATCGCGGGCGGGCTATTCATGCGGAACTAAAGAACTTTAGAAACCCTTGCAGAGTAAAAAATATGGCTCGCCCGGAGCCCAAAGTGAATGTTAAAAGGCGGAATGCGGTTTCTCAAGTCAGCTTAAATCGGAAACTTCGTGCAATCAAATACTGTTCTCAATCAGCCGAGCACTCAAGGCTCATCCTCTCGTACAACAGAGTTACCTTTTACTCTTGGTGATATCAAAGCCGCCATTCCAGCCCACTGTTTTGAGCCCTCGGTTTCGAGATCTCTAGCTTATTTCTTTTTGGATCTGGGGATGATCGCAGGTTTATACGCGATCGCCTACACCTTAGATTCCTGGTTGTTTTACCCAATCTTCTGGTTGATGCAGGGAACCATGTTTTGGGCATTGTTTGTAGTCGGCCACGACTGCGGGCACGGTTCATTTTCTAAGAGCAAATGGCTCAACAACCTGATCGGACACCTCTCCCACGCTCCCATTCTCGTACCCTTCCACGGTTGGCGGATCAGCCACAGAACTCACCACGCGAATACAGGCAGCTTGGACAACGATGAAAGCTGGTATCCCGTGTCGGAGAGCAAATACAATCAAATGCCCTGGTACGAGAAGCTGGGACGCTTTTATTTGATGTTATTTGCTTATCCAATTTATCTGTTTCGGCGATCGCCCGATCGAATCGGTTCTCACTTCATGCCCGGTAGCCCGATGTTCCGTCCTTCCGAAAAAGCGGACGTGTTGACGAGTTCCGCATCCTTAGTGTTGATGGTAGCCTTTTTAGGCGCGCTAACCTATCAATTTGGTTGGCTGTTTTTACTCAAATTCTATCTAGTTCCCTACGTAGTATTCGTAATCTGGCTGGATTTGGTAACATTCCTGCACCACACAGAAGCGGATATTCCCTGGTATCGCGGTAATGATTGGTATTTCTTGAAAGGTGCGCTATCTACGATCGATCGCGATTACGGAATCATCAATTCCATCCATCACGACATCGGCACTCACGTAGCCCACCACATTTTCTCGACGATGCCGCACTATCACTTGAAGGAAGCAACAGAAGCCATCAAGCCAGTGTTGGGCGATTATTATCGCAAATCAACCGATCCAATTTGGAAGAGCTTTATTCGCTCTTACTGGGATTGTCACTTTGTCTCCGATACAGGTTCTGGAGTTTACTACGAATCGCCTAACACTCGGCGATCTGAAGTTAAGTAACTTCAATAAATAATAGAATACGCAAAAACCCGGCTTCTTAAATAAACCGGGTTTTTCATTTTTGGGCGTGTTTGAAATTTAATATTATCTCCCGGAAAACAACCAATAATTGGTTCGATCGTTCGGAATGCAAGTCCTCTGGAAAAGAAGGACGCTCAGTCCGATGCGGAGAACCAAATTTATTGCGGTTGTTATACCAATTTTAAAAAAGAATGCAACAGTATTCTTGTTCCCCCCGCAATACAGCGGGGGGGCTAGGGGGGGTCGAAGAGTGTTGCACGATTTTAGAAAAATGGTATTGTAAAACTTCATTGAGTTTATAAGCAACCATGAACAACAATGGTATTATATTGTTGTGAGTGTTGAACCAGGAATACGCATAGCCCAAAAAAACGGAAGTCTCAAATGCAGCTAACAGAGAGGCACATCATTAAATCAACGGAACACCGTTTCGCCCAAATTGACGAACTAGCTTTCAAGTCCAAAAACCTCTACAATGCCGCCAATTACGTCATTCGTCAGAGCTTTATTTATGGATGGGGTTATGTCAGTTATAACGAAATGAACCGATTGATGAAGTCTCATGAAGCCTACAAGGCTTTGCCTGCTAAAGTAAGCCAGCAAATCTTAATGGTGTTAGACAAGAATTGGAAATCGTTTTTTGAAGCAGTTAAAGCTTACAAGGCTGATTCTTCAAAATTCATGGGTCGCCCGAAATTGCCAAAGTACAAAGACAAAACCAAAGGGCGAAACCTTCTCGTCTACACGATTCAAGCGATTAGTAGTAAACAGTTGAAGAAAGGAATCATTAAACTTTCGGGTACTGAACTTTTAATCAAAACCAAAGTCGCTCCCGCTCGGATTTGCCAAGTTAGGCTGGTTCCGAAATGTGATTCCTATGTAATTGAGGTAATTTATGATGAACCGGAGTCAACCCTTGGCAACGCTAATTCTGTAGCTAGTATTGATTTAGGACTGGATAATTTAGTGGCGTTAACTTCAAATCAACCGGGATTTATCCCTTTGTTGATCAACGGGCGACCATTGAAATCGATTAACCAGTTCTACAACAAACGCTCTTCACGATTACAGTCTCAGTTAAAAGGGAACCGCAAAACTTCACCCCGGATTCAGCGCTTAACTCGTTGTCGCCATCAAAAAGTTGATAATTATTTGCATCATGCTAGTCGCTTGATTGTTGCCATTTTAAATACAAAACAAATTGGGACGCTAGTAATTGGCAAGAATGCACAGTGGAAAACTGAAATTGATCTAGGGAAGCAAACCAACCAAAACTTTGTTAGTATTCCTCACTCTCGATTAATTGAAATGTTGGAGTACAAAGCTCGGTTGGCGGGAATCAATGTAATTGTGCAGGAAGAATCCTACACATCGCGGGCTAACTTCGTGGGTCTAGACCCAATCCCTGTCTACGGGAAAACAGAAAAAGAGCCGATGTTTACTGGTAAGCGTATCAAGCGAGGTTTGTACAAAACATCGACTGGTCAGTTAATTAATTCTGATATCAACGCTTCGTACAACATCCTCAGAAAAGCAATCCCAAATGCGTTCAGCAATGGGATAGAGAGCTGCGTAGTTCAGCCAAGGCGGGTTAATCCGCTTAAAGCAAAAGTGAAGGGGGAGGGGCTTAAAGCCTCCCATGTCTATAAATGACTATACTTTTGCCAGCTATTAGATCGAACATAATTCGTAGGGTGTTCTTCGGCGCACCTTACAAATTACCTTTAAGCCCGATCGCAGTTACAATCGTCCACGCATCCACCAACAGCAGCAGCAGCGTACATCCCAGCAAAATTAGATACATCCAAGGCTGCGACAAAGGGCGAACATCTCTAGTATCAATACCCGTTTTCGCTTCCACCAAACCGACTAATTTACCAAATCCAGCCACCCGCATCGGTAACAGATAACCTTCACCCGCATGACTCAGAAAATAGTACACTAAACCTCCTTGACCGGTCGATCGAGGTTTAAGAGCTTTCACCTCACTCCAAGGTAGATCCCAGCCCCTGCGAAACACGCGCGGAAACCAGTTGGGATAGGTGACTTGAATCCCTTCCTCGCTGAGGATTACCCTTTCGCTGAGGACGCCGTAGAGGCCCGCTGCGCCGATCGCAATTGCCGCCCAGAGTGCAGCCGGGGGAACCGGTGCTTTCGTTGCTTCCGACAAAAACGGTAACGGAATACTCAGGGCGAAGTACAAGCTCAACAGCGTGATTCTAATCAGGGGAGAAAGCCGGAATACAGCCGGCTCAAATACTGGGGGGGAAGATGGCGAAAGTGCGATCGGTTCTGCTGACATAACTGAAATTCGAGAAGCTGTTTAATGCTATTTTTGCACAGCTTTTTGACCTGTGAACAAAACTCATGTAAATATCAAAAACAGACTCATATCAATCCGGTTGCATCGCTAGCAACCGGATTGAATATAATTTTTGCGATTTTGAGTTTCGATCTAATATTCATTTCAGAAACTTTGATTCTTAAGTGTTGAGTTTTTACCGCTTTGCAGAAGTTGGAATTTTGAGCGCCGAGTTATCAATTTACTGACTATTTATAACTCAAAACTCACAACTCCCATTAATCGACGGCGGTTAGCGCGGGTACAGTCAAAGGTTCTGAGGTTTCTCGGGATTTGGGGCGGCCGGCAATTACTGCGCGATCGCCCTGAGCTTGCCCTCGGGATCTGCTAGGATTGACGTTTGAATAGGGGCCTTCGTTAATCTGCAAGCGATCGCAAGGAATTTTATCCGACAAAATTGCACTGGCCATCATCCCGGTGTGAATTTCCACTGCTGCCGCCCGCATCGCTTCAAACACTAAACGCTGTCCGGGAAACACAACTCGTTCAAAGTACCAATTAGGAATGTTAGAGATCCGAGCAATCTGAATCTGACTCGTGGCGTTGACGTAGCAGCAGAGAATCTTGCTGTCGGCGTTTGAGGGTACTGGGTCAAGAATTTGAGCCATAACTGCTGAGGGAGCCTTGCCTAAAAGTTTTAGTTATCTTCTCAGGCTAACACCTTGCGATCCCGACCTACTGTAAAGCCGACTACCAACTCAATAACACATTAGAGACCGATCGCACAAAATTTTCTCTTAATCCAAAAAAATATCTGATTTTTGACTCCCTGCTGCGATTTTCGGTCAATATATGCTGTATTTACTCAAAAAACACATTTTTTCTGCTGCGGTCGCCGATCTACACCCACCAGCTCCGCCTTAAGCCTCTTAGCAAAATTTAAAAATATTTAATATTAAATTGCGAAAATTAGAGATATTGTAAAGTTATATTAAAAGAATATTAACATAGCTGAAAAACTCCCAATTTAGGATATGGCAATCATGGAAAGCCGAGAAAACCGAGTTTTGTACGTTCGCCTCCCTTGCAATCCGATTTTCCCGATCGGAGTTGTGTACCTTTCCGATCACGTGCACAAGCTGTTTCCCGATGTCCAACAGCGCATTTTCGACTTAGGCGCAGTGCCCCCGCTGGATTACGCAAAAGGTTTGGATGCGATCGTAGACGAGTTTAAGCCGACGCTGCTGGTTTTCTCTTGGCGCGACATTCAAATTTACGCCCCCGTGGGCGGTAGAGGCGGAAATCCGCTGCAAAATGCCTTTGAGTTTTACTACGCCAAAAATCCCCTGACAAAGTTCCGGGGAGCACTCGGAGGATTGCGTTTGGCCGCGTCTTACTATACCGAACTCTGGCGCAATTTGGGACTGATTAAACGCGGATTGAAGCGGGCCCGGAAATACCGCCCGGAAGCGCGTGCAGTAGTCGGTGGCGGTGCTGTGAGCGTGTTTTACGAGCAGTTGGGCCGCAGTTTGCCGGCCGGGACTGTGGTTTCGGTGGGCGAAGGCGAAGCTTTGCTGGAGAAGTTGATTAGAGGCGAAGATTTGGCTCAGGAAAGGTGTTATGTAGTGGGGGAAACTGTACCGCGCGATCGGCTAATTCACGAAAAGCCAGCCAACATTGAGAAAACTGCCTGCAACTATAACTACATCGAGACCATTTGGCCGGAATTTTCCTATTATCTACAGGATATGGACTTCTACGTGGGAGTCCAAACCAAGCGCGGCTGTCCTCACAATTGCTGTTACTGCATATATACGGTGATTGAAGGGAAGCAAGTGCGGATCAATCCGGCGGATGAGGTGGTGGCGGAGATGCGACAATTGTACGATCGAGGTATCCGCAACTTCTGGTTTACCGACGCGCAATTTATCCCGGCGCGCAAATTCATCGACGACGCGATCGAATTATTGCAAAAAATCATCGCCGACGGCATGACAGACATCCACTGGGCGGCTTACATCCGTGCGGACAATCTCACACCCGAATTGTGCGATTTGATGGTAAAAACGGGGATGAATTACTTTGAAATCGGCATCACCAGCGGTTCCCAGGAACTGGTTCGCAAAATGCGGATGGGCTACAACTTGCGAGTAGTTTTGGAAAATTGCCGCGATTTAAAAGCCGCCGGTTACAACGATGTGGTTTCCGTCAATTACTCATTCAACGTCATTGACGAAACCTTTGAAACCATCCGACAAACTATTGCCTATCACCGGGAATTAGAGCGAATTTTCGGAGTCGATAAAGTTGAACCAGCGATTTTCTTTATCGGGTTGCAGCCGCACACAATTTTAGAAGAATACGCCTTCAAAAAAGATATTCTGCAACCCGATTACGATCCGATGAGTTTGATGCCTTGGACAGCGCGCAAATTGCTGTGGAATCCCGAACCTTTGGGTTCGTTTTTCGGACAAATTTGTTTAAAAGCTTGGCAGCAAAATTCCAATGATTTCGGCCGCGAAGTGATGGCAATTTTGGAGGAAAAACTCGGCTGTGCCGATTTGGAAGAAGCTTTGACTGCACCCGTAGAAACCAAAGACAAACAGTTAGCAGCAGTCAACTAATCCTGTTCGTAGTAAGGACTTCAGTCCTTCTTAATCAAAAGGGAAATGAGACAAAAAATGTATCATCTCTTTCCCTTTTTATTCAAAAATCCCAATCTCAGAAAGTCTTGCACGCAATCATCAATCTTATACCAGATTGCCCAAGTAGAAAACAATCTTAAAATTATCTGCGTTCATCTGTGTTAATCTGCCTTAAATCTGCGGTTTACCTATTAATACCCCGGAATAAAAAGGGTTCGATCGTTCGGAATGCGAGTCCTCCGATGGATGCTGACTAAAGTCATCACTACAAACCTATCAAGCAAAACAATAAGTCTATTAAAAATCGCAGTTCGAGCAAATATCGCTTAAGATGTAATTATATAGTTAAAATCAGGAGCTACGAGATGTTTGGTAAAAATACAGTTAAGGGAATTAAAGGATTAGGTCTAGTTATGGCTGGCATTAGCGCGATTCCCTTCGGGATAGCTTCGCTTCACGGCTTTTTGACGGCTTCAGCCGAAGCAACCGCACTAAATCAACCGATTGGCAAAGTTCGGGCGATCGCATTTTCCACTTTGCCGCATTCTCAACCGCTGCAAATTGCTCAAGTTGAGGGATGTCCGAGGGCCGAAATGGTGCAATCATTCGCAACGGCCAACTTTTCCGTATACATTTGCAAAACCCAGGAAGGCGCTATTTTTTACCGCGGCCTCAGCAAAAGAACTGGCAGCCAAATCAATGTAATGCAAGTAACTACAGGTGAGGACGGAACTTATGAAGCGACTAACGGCAATATTATCTATTCGATTAACCCCGAACGCCTGCAAGTGCGCCAGAATGGTAAGGTAATTTTGACCGAAGCTGTCATTAAGTAGCACTAAGTTTTATTCAACGATCGATCTGATTAATTCAGGGTACATTTTATTAGCTGAATTCAAACAAATTGCAGGTTCTTTCAAATTTAGGCATAATTATAAGAATAAAAGTCTGTATTATCAAAAGAGCTATCGGATTATGCCTTACAGTCAATTCACAATTACTAGAGCTAAAAAAGACTTTCAGTTAACTATCGTGGAGGAAACTCGATTTTTTCCAGAGGTAGAATCAATTAATCCCAGTCCGAGATTGAGTAGCGAATTAGAAGATTTGCCTTGGACGATCGCAGTTGGTTCAGAAAAAGCCAGATCGGAAGCCATTGTCTACCCAGTTTTGCAAGAAGTCCGGCGCTTGATGAACCGCCAAATCAGTTTATTTTCGGGACGGGAATTCAATGTTGACCCCAGTTGCGATCTCACCGGATACGTCGATTTTTTAATTAGCCGATCGCCCGAACAGCTTACCGTAGAAGCACCCGCGATCGTAGTTGTGGAAGCAAAAAAAGCCGATCTGAACGAAGGTATCGGTCAATGTATTGCTGAAATGGTAGCGGCACAGCGCTTTAACGAAGCAGCAGAACACCCGATAGCCACTATTTACGGTTGTATCAGCAGCGGCACTCAATGGCGTTTTCTCAAGCTTTCAGGAACCACAGTGACGATCGACCTTACTGATTATCCGCTGCTTCCGGTGGAAACCATTTTAGGATTCTTGGTGTGGATGGTTCAACAAGATTAGCTAGATTTAACTGATTCAGTAAAAAATAGGATTTCGCACGAAACTCAAAGTTTTTAGAACTTGCTTGAAAACCTCGCTGTCAACTGTCAACTGTCAACTGTTTGTTCAAATATCTTTCAATTAGGACGATCGCCACAAGATCATCTACAGGCCGCGGCGGTGTGCGCATCCCCTGGGGAATCAAGCGAGAAAGGCCCGTCGGAGGGTACATTTCCCAGTAACGATCCTTCGCTTCTAAGCTGCTGAACCTCTCGTCAACCCGAACAATTTCGAGCTCCGGCGACAAACTCTGCGTCAGTTTTTGTTTCCAACTTTTAGAAGTTGTTTGGTCTCCCATGACTAATAACTCAATCGGAAACTGTTTGCACAGTGATTGAATCGTCGATATTGCTTCGTCGGACAGCACTACTTGATGGTAGCAGACGTTCTTATCTCTACCCATCACAGCGATGCCGCACTTGTCTTTCCCCGGATCGAAACCTAAAATCATATTTATTAGTCCTGTGTTAATAAGTTTGTAGTTGCGCTTGAGCGCCGGCAAACCCGATCGCCAACCTATATCTAATCTGATACTTGCATTCTTGACTGTCTCAAAATCTTTGCGGGCGATCGCACTTATTTTACTTGACTTTTTTGTAGAATTGACATATTATATCATCATGGGAATCCGTGCGGCCATATAATGCCTAAAATCAGAAACCGGGTTTTTGCCACAATCTTTACTTCCCCGTTTTAATTTATCGAAAAAACCCGGTTTCTTTGACCCCCCGCAGCAATCAGAAACCGGGTTTTTGCCACAATCTTTGCTTTCCCGTTTTGATTTATCGAAAAAACCCGGTTTCTTTGACTCCCCGCGCAAAAACCCGGTTTCTCTCACCCCTGTGCAGGCGGTGCGTGGCTATGAAATTGTCGATTTGATTTGCAAATTGCTGATGGCGACGCACCCTACTATCTTGCATCTGATGCAAAGATGAGTGTCCTACAAAAAAATTAAAGCGCGCTGACGCACGCAAAAGGGGAAAGATGAAATAGTGCAAAGGGAAAAAGGGAAAAAGGATAAAGGGCAAAGAAGAGTGCTCACAGGGAAGAGGAGAAAACCGGAAGCCGTAGCAAAGCAGCAACGCGAAAACCCCAATTCCTGTTCGGGGCGCCCCCAAGAGTAGTGTAGGAGCGGTTGGCAGCACGGCAATCGACCGCATCGTAGTCCCACGAACCTCCACGACGCACATGATTATGAGAACCGCTTGTGTCCCAAGCGCTGCCGAAAGAGGGTGCGCCATTGTAGTTATCATGCCAGCGATCCTGACACAATTCCCAAACATTGCCGTGCATATCGTACAAGCCAAACCCATTTGGGGGAAAACTTCCCACCGGAGTAGTTTCTCGGCGGTCAATTCCTTTCGGCGCCGAAGCGTAAGGATAATAGCCCTGATAATTAACTAAATCTGGAGTAATAGTTTCCCCGAAGTGAAAAGCTGTTGTCGTACCGGCCCGACAAGCATATTCCCATTCGGCCTCACTCGGCAAGTTATAGTTTTTCCCTGTTTTCTCCGACAACTTCTGACAGAAAGATACCACACCCCCCCAACTTACTTGTTCTACAGGCCGTTTCGCACCTTTAAATTTCGATGGGTTAAGTCCCATCACTGCTTGCCACTGTTCTTGAGTGATGGGGTATTTTCCTAAATAAAAAGTTGGTACAGTTACTTGATGCTGCGGACGTTCGTGATGCCGGCTACCTGGCTCTGTTGCTGGCGAACCCATCATAAATGTGCCTCCGGGAATGTAAACCATTTCGAGCACAACTCCATTACCTAAGTCTTCTCTGAGGTAATGAGCAGAAGACTTTCTACGACTGTTTTCTTTTCCATAGGCATCGACTGTGATGACATCAAATTCAAATATAGGGATATAGTCTTGAAACGGAGGTTTAATCTTTAAGTCATCTCTATCTTTCAGCAGTAAATAGGCAGCAAATCTTACCTGCATCGATTCATCGTGCAATGCTTGAATTATCAAATCCAAACCGGCTTCTCCATATTTGAGTGCTTCGGAGAGTGCGGCGATTCTCACTTCGACAATGGGTGAGGCTAAGCGGCTTTTAACACCGGGAATGCCTCCGAGTACCACAGCATCTATGGGAGGAGGATTTTGACCGCCAAGGACGGCATCGTATTCTCTGGGTTGATTTTGATTCTCTGACATTACACCGCACGCTCCTGCATTTTAATTGAGCAAAATTTTGTTCTGTGATGTCAATATCTCAGGGATCGATTCTTAGTTTCTCTCTTTGCCCTTTTAGGGGTGCGGTGCGTCGCTGTGAGATTATTGGTGGTGCTTCCAGATTTTTGGTGGCGACACACTCTACTAATTGGGTGCGTCGATGTGAGATTGTGGGTGGTGCTTCCAGATTTTTGGTGGCGAGGCACCTACGAATGATGTTATATGACGGCACGGATTCCCATG
This sequence comes from Microcoleus sp. ARI1-B5, assembly GCF_036705795.1. NCBI lineage: Bacteria > Bacillati > Cyanobacteriota > Cyanophyceae > Oscillatoriales > Microcoleaceae > Microcoleus > Microcoleus sp. ARI1-B5. The sequence continues at coordinate 298,409 of NZ_JAUBVK010000004.1, read as the reverse complement.
ATTTAATGATATGTCAAGGGGACGAAAAAGTCAAGCAAAATTGTAATTCGAACGCCCACAATTTTTGCTCCAATTCGATATATCGATCGCACTTATTGAATTTTAAAATCTCCTTGACCTTGAGTCTGTTGTCCGGTGCGGAAAACAACAACTCCCTTTTCAACGGCAACTAAATCGATTTTAAGCGGCCCGGCGATGTATGTGACCTCTGCGGCGATCGCCCGAACCTCTAGCTGTTTCTCGTACTGCTGCAGTCGATCGATAAAACCAGCCAAAGTTTCAATCCGATTGTCAGCAACTTGGACTCTACCGCCGACAACACCGATCAAGCGAGAGCGAAATTGACAAGCTTCGATCAATTGCTGCAACTGCTGTCGCACCTGTTCGTCAGTCAAAGTCACCGGATCGACAGCAACCCCTGCAATCACATCTCCAGCGCGGAACACAACTCGATTGATTTCTGCTTCTGCAAATACCTTAATTACTTTTTCTTCTCGCAGGTAATTAGCGCCGGCGACAATCCGCACCACGTAGTCTTGACCGTCTTTAATCTGACTGATTAATTGATCGATTTCTGCTTTAGTAATTTGAATAACCTGCTCTCTAACCTTAGTATTTTCCCGCTGCATCAGTCCGACGGTGGTTTTATTTGCTTCTTGCAACAGTCGATCGATCGCGCCACTTGCCATACCGGGTTCGATAATGCGAACGACGCCAGCAGCTAAAATTTGACCGCGCCTGATGGCAACTGTACCCTCGCGGATTGCCTGAAAATCGCGTTCCAAAACTTGCACTTGCTGCTGCAAGACAGTTTGCTGCTGTTCGAGTTGAGCTTGTTGCTGTGCGAGGGTTTCTAAAAGTGCTTCCCTCTCCGCAATTACTTTGTCGCGCTCGACAATTGTTCGATCGCGCGAGGCGAGATTTTCCGCGCGCTGGGCAATTTCTTTGTCCCGCTGGGCAATTAGCTCGTTGCGATCGACAATTGCGGCATCTCGCTTGGTAATTTCTCCCTCTCGCTGGGCAATTTCTGCGTCTCGCTTGGCAATTTCTCGATCGCGCTGAGCAATTTGAGTTTTTACCTGCTCTCGCTGCTCGATTAACTGTTGGCGTTCCGCTTGCAGTTGGGCAATTTCCGAGCTCAAAGTCGTTTTTTGACCTGAAACTGTTTTCAATTGGCTTTCAGTGCGATCGAGCTGAGCTCTGGTAGTCGATCGGGCTGTTTCAACCAGTTTCAATTGTTCTTCCGTGCGGGATTTAGCGGCTTCCACACTAGCAAGCTGTTCTTCTGTCTGGGATTTAGCCGCTTCTACCTGACTTAACTGCTGCTCAGTTTTAGACTTTGCTGCTTGCACGCTGTTGAGCTGAGCCCGCAGCGAGTTTAATTTTGCTTCTGTCTGGGCTTGCTCGGCATTAGCTGCTTGGAGCGATTGATTAATTTGCTCTAAATTGGCTCTAGCTTGCGCTTGAGCGGCTCTGGATCGAGCTAATTCAGTTTCAACTCGATTTTTTTCTTGAGTGGCTTGGTTGATTTCTCTGCGGGCGTTGTTGAGCCTTTTTTGAATCTCGTCTATGCTAAAAACTCCGGTTCGCAGCGGCTTGCTAGTAGCAAACAAAATGCCCAGAGTAATTGCTGACAGGATGCTGCCGGCCATCACTGTCACCACAACAGCAGTATCGCGGGGGCGAAGTTTGAACAAACTCAATCTGGCCTTGCCGACTTTCGTCCCAAGGCGATCGCTGACAGTAGCGATCACACCCCCCAACACTAAAATTACAAATACTAGGATGTATCCAGCAGTCATTCCGATTTTTTATTGTAGATTTTGGATTTTGGATTGAATCTAGAATCCAAAATCCAAAATCCCATACTTTCTCGGCTTCAAGTGAATTGCTGGCTTAAGGCCACCGGGTTGTGAACTGTGATCTTTTTCTTGTGGATCGAGATCATTGTTTCTTGTCTGAGATCCCCGAGCAAACGAGTCACAGTTACCCGCGTCGAGCCGATCGCCTCGGCGATCGCCTGGTGGGACAGCTTCAAATCAATCGTAATCCCCTCTGTACCGGGCACGCCAAAATCCCGGCACAGAATCAGCAAAAAGCTGACGAGTCTCGAACCCATATCTCGGTGTGCCAGCGTTTCGATCATCATCTCGGTTTGCAAAATCCGAGACGACAGTCCCCGGAGCATCACCATCGACAGTTCCGGGTCTTCCTTGAGCGCTTTCTCGACTTGTTCGATCGGCAGCGAGATCAATTCCACCGGCGTAAAGGCTACCGCATGGTAAAACCTATCCGATCGGTGTCCCGTAATCAGAGACAGCACCCCAAATACGCTGTTTTCGCGCAGGAGGGCGACTGTAATTTCTTCCCCTGCTTCGTACACCCTGGAGAGCTTGACAGCACCTCTAATGAGAACGTAGACGCGCTCAGCCGGGTCTCCAGGGAAAAAAATTGTCTTGCCCCGTTCAAAGTTTTCCACAATGGGCGGAAACGCCCCGCCGCTGATTTGGCGGAACACGGCTGCTAGCGGTCTATCATGTGTCACGACTAGATCCTTTCTACTAACCAATATTTTGTAACTTGCCGATTAACCTTATTGAGTAAATATACTGCCCAACCTCCAATCTCTAGGGATTCTGTTACTTCCATCTAATGTTAAGGTAAACACACGCTGTATGATTAAATCTAGCCCTTCTCTTAACTTTTTCAATTCCGCCTCCATGTAGCTCCACAGCAAAATTAATATCAATTGTGTCTCAATTGTGTCTCAATTGTGTCTCAATCAGTTAAATCTGAATCAGTTGTGTCTAAACTGGCGGGGTTGTCGCATACAGCCAACGAGAACGGTGCAAATTTCTTCTTGATAAACTACAGATGATAGATTTGACCGGAAAAAATGCTCTTGTTACGGGCATTGCCAACAATCGCTCGATCGCCTGGGGCATCGCCCAGCAGCTCCACAAAGCTGGGGCCAATCTCGGCATAACTTATTTGAAGGACGAGAAAGGCAAGCACGAGCGCAAAGTCGCCGAACTGGTAGAACCGCTCAATCCCAGTCTGTATTTGCCCTGCAATGTCCAAGACGAGAGCGAAATCGAGTCTACTTTTAAAACCATCGCCGACAAATGGGGCAAGTTAGATGTCCTGGTTCACTGTCTGGCTTTTGCCGGCAAGGACGAACTTTCGGGAGATTTCACCAACACCTCGCGTCAAGGCTTTTCCAATGCTTTGGATATTAGCGCTTACTCGCTGGTGCGGCTTTGTGCTGCTGCTAAACCGCTGATGGCCGAAGGCGGCAGTATTATCACCCTGACTTATTTGGGCGGCGTGCGGGTAGTTCCTAATTATAATGTCATGGGAATTGCTAAGGCTGCTTTGGAAATGAATGTTCGCTATCTGGCGGCGGAACTGGGCCCGTTAAATATTCGGGTAAATGCGATTTCTTCGGGCCCGATTAGGACTCTGGCTTCGTCAGCAGTTGGCGGCATTCTGGACATGATCCACCACGTTGAGGAAGTGGCGCCGCTGCGGCGGACTGTGACTCAGCAGGAAGTGGGAAATGCTGCGGCTTTTCTGTGCAGCAATCTCGCTAGCGGGATTACGGGTCAAGTTTTGTATGTCGATGCCGGTTACGAAATCATGGGAATGTAACAACAGTTGACAGTTGACAGTTGACAGTTGACAGTTGACAGTTGTCAGTTGACGGTTGACAGTTGACAGTTGACAGTTGTCAGTTGTCAGTTGACGGTTGACAGTTGACGGTTGTCAGTTGTCAGTTGAGAGACAATAGACTTTAACTTTAACAAGTAAGTTCTCTGCTCTCATCAGCCCCTTTCGAGACTTTTGAGTTGTGGAGAATTCTCTTAAGTAAAAAGTTGATCTCAAATCCACTCTTCATCGGAATTGTAAAATCTAGAAGGGTACTCAACAGTCAACCATCATTCAGTTTTTTCAGTCAACAGTCAACAGTCAACAGTCAACAGTCAACAGTCAACAGTCAACAGTCAACAGGTTATCAATAACTAATGAATGACCAATTGCGAATTATGGAGATAATCGATCGCCCTCCCGTGCCTCCTCCAAGTTCAGGTAACACGATCGCCAGGGCCGCCCTGGTGAAGCGCACGACACTGGAAACGGATGTCACTGTCAGCCTCAATCTCGACGGTTCGGGAACTTGCAAGGCTTCAACGGGAATTCCGTTTTTAGACCATATGTTGCAGCAGATTGCTTCTCACGGATTGATCGATTTGGACGTGCAGGCGATCGGCGATTTGGCGATTGACGACCACCACACGAACGAGGATGTGGGAATTACCTTAGGCCAAGCGCTGGCAAAAGCTGTCGGAGATCGATCGGGCATTTCTCGCTTCGGACACTTCATCGCCCCGCTGGATGAAGCATTAATTGAAGTAGTGCTAGATTTTTCGGGACGGCCTCACTTAAGTTACAGCTTGGAAATTCCCAACCAGCGGATCGGCACTTACGACACTGAATTAGTGAAAGAGTTTTTTTCAGCCGTGGTGAACCACAGTCAAATGACACTGCACGTTAGACAGTTGCAGGGGGGGAATTCTCATCACATTGTCGAAGCAGCGTTTAAGGCATTTGCGCGGGCTGTGCGGATGGCGGTGGCGATCGATCCCCGGCGCGCGAGTCGGATTCCCAGTTCTAAAGGGGTTTTGTAGTTTAGGGGTTCGTAGTAGCGCTGCGGCGCTACTACGAACCTGTAAATCAAAATATATCTGCTATATAGTTAAAAACGCCTTGACTTCCCTCGCCGTACTTTCCGATAAATTCAGCGATGATTCGATCGCTACACCTTTCTATAGCTTCATCAATAGAACTTTGTGCTAAAACTTGACTAGCCGACTGACGCAAAACTTCAAACAGATTGACAGTGAAATCAGTATCTTCACTGACAAAATCCCACAGTTATCGACCGATTAAAGTGATCATTTCCGAATTGGGCAAAATTTGCTTCAGTAAACCAAGTGTTACAGTTTTATTAGTTCTTTTCCCGTAAGCTATACCAATATAAGCGCGATCGCCTGCATTAATTTTTTCCTGAATTTTGTCAGCCCAATATACTATCTGGTCTTTATCCATATCATTCGGGCCGGTTTTGACCTGTATCCAACAGCGATCGCCATCACGGGTAGTTTTGATGGCATCCCATCCTGACTCTTCCGGTGGACTTTCTGCACTTTCAGAACAAGATATCAATAGTTTTTCAATAAAAAACCCCATTGAAGTAACAATAGACCTAGTAGCAGTCATATAAACATTAAGCCTGACAACTTCTTCGGGAGTGTCCAGATTTAACGCCCTGATTAAAAATGGGTTGGGATGAATTTTTCCTAAAGTCAGATTTTCAACCATAACTAGCTGTCGCCCAGTAAAATCCCGACAAATACTGGCTAAAAAATTTTCAGCGATAGTAAGTTGCAGCGAAAGCTTGCCTGAAGATATAAATGCTAAAATGCGTTCAATCTCATCGGGAGTAAATCTGAGCGCTCTTTTGCCAGAAATGCTGCTGATGCCGTTTCTGAGTGTTTCTGCTTGTAATTGAAAAAATTCTTCTAACTCCGCAAAATGACTGGCGAAAGAGCGAGACTTACTGGCAGGCAGTCCTACTTCTTTTTCTAAAACAAATGCTAATAATTCATGAAGTTGCTCTGACACTTTTATTTCTCCTAAACTATATTTTAAATATTAGTTAACTGAAAAGAGAAAGCTGTTTAATTATTTCTCGCCCTTGGACTCGATCGCCTTTCACGATCTGGTAAAGATATTCACCGATCGCCTTTCCCAATAATACAGGAACCGCATTCCCAATCTGTCGGTATTTAGAAGTTGTTGAGCCATGAAAAACCCACTCATCGGGAAATGTCTGAATTCGCGCGCACTCTCTGACACTCAAAGGACGTAATTCATCAGGGTGGCACATATCAGTAGCCTTTTGATGGGGGCTTGTTGTGACAGTAGGCGATGGTTTCTCCCACGCTAACCGTCGATAAAAACCCACTTTACCACCTTCAGATTTATATGCCCCTCCCATTGCTGCTGCTTTTAATTCGCTGGGTAAATCCCTCCAGTTTTGACCAGCGGTTAACAAACGCAAATACTTGAGGCGACTTTCTGAGTAAGGGACAAATTCGGGCTGAGGGTCAACTAAATCTTTTAATCCTTCTCTAAGTGTCAGCCATTTTGGTTTTTTACCAGTACCTTTTTGACTGTGAGTTGGCAGGGGCAAAGTAACTGGATCGTTACTTTTATAACCAATAAAAATAACTCTTTCTCTACATTGAGGAACGCCATAGTCAGCAGTATTGAGCAAATCATATACAACTTCATAACCAATTCGTTTCATCTCTGCCAAAATCACTTGTAAAGCTGCACCAGCCATCTCATCAGGTTCTAATTGCGGGCAACCTAAACCTCTGCGATCGTGAGGTCGATGTCGAATAGGAGCTGACAGCAACCCCTTAACATTTTCCATGATAAAAAAGCGGGGTTGAATTTCATCAACAATGCGTATGAAGTCCATAAATAAGCTACCGCGCGGATCGCCAACAGACCCGCGTTTTCCGGCTGTACTGAATGGTTGGCACGGGGGGCCACCAGTTACTAAATCTACTTCATTAGAGCGCAGAGGTCTATCTAAACCTAAGATTTTTCCCGCTTCTTGCAATAGGGTTTCGGCGTTAATTTGGCAAATATCTCTCGGTACAGCACATGGTGATAAGTGAGGACGATTTAGAGAGATAGTTTTGGTAGCATCTGGTTCGATTTCTACTAAACTTACTGTTTGAAAGCCTGCTTTTTCGAGTCCTAAATCTAAACCGTAGGCTCCAGCAAAGAGGCTAATAGTTATCGGTTTGTTGTCAATCAAAGGTTTTAGCCTCAAAATTAGGTATTGCTGGGATGAAAATTGTACTATACTAAAATCCCAAAGCAAGATCGTCAAGCATATGCTTACCCTTCTCCCGTCCGACTTCTTGATATATATCCAAAAGTTCTTCATAGGCAGTCTCTCCTCCTATGATATTCCAAAACTCATGTCCCATAATTACAGCTTGCTCAAAAGGCGTGTACTTCCTTGCCACTGACCATTTATAATCAGAACGATTTGGGCCGTAAGGATTGTAAGCCATAGCATAATAAGATTGAGTATCGGGGCGAGACTCACCGCACAGTAAATGAAATCTCAACAGCCGTTGAATTACCTCCAAGCATTGTCCTTTATTCGGTTTCGATCCTTTAATTTCAAAGAAAAACTTCCTGCCGTCACGGGCAAGCACGTACAAATCTGCTTTGACCGATCGCCTAACTAAATGATTGTTTTTTTGAGCATCAAGAACAGCTTGGATCATTTGGTCAAAACTAGGTTTATTTGCATTTTTGTCGGCTGACTGTTCAAATAGCGCTATCTGACGCTCAATTTCATTGATAGCCTCAATACTAACTTCGCCAGTAATTTCATAGCTTCTGTGTGCTTCTCTGTGATGTTCCAACGCAATGAGTTTTGCACATTCTTCATAGGTTGTGCCCAAGCTGCTAATGCCAAATCTTTCAAACTCGTTAATTCGCAGCAACTCTGACGGCATAATAGCAGCCTGAAAGGGTTTCAATTGAGCTTTGGAGGACTCGCATGATAGATATGCTGCTGGAATATCAAGTTTTGGTATTAGCCGTCCTCTGTATTCATTGACAAGATTTTCGATAAAAACTTCTAAGTAGGCTTTGATTATGACGCGGGTAGTTGAGCTAATAGCTGGCATTATTTTACTGCAAATATTCAGTTGACTAGACTTGTGGAAAAAGTGTAATAGGTTTGTAGTGAGGACTTTAGTCCTTGCAGGTTTGTAGTAAGGAATGCAAGTCCTTAGTGATGAGTTGGTAAAGAAAGGACTTCAGTCCTTACTACAAACGAAATCTATCCAAACGTCGTCAAGAATCGGAAAGCATCGAGCACGTGACTCGCACAAACATAAGGCGAAGTATTGTAAAAACCTTGCCACGCCGCCGCCTTATCTTCATCGTACCTGTCCGCTCTTTCCGGGTGTTTTCCCTGCCAATTCAGCCGCACCGCGTGACCGACTAATACATCTAAAACAATGTATTCTTCTACTTTTAATTCAGGATTGCGCTGGGCGATCGCAGCCAACTCCATCAGAGCCTCAATATTCACTTGCCGATATTCCGGCGCCACAATTTTGTTCAGCAAATGCTCGATTTGCAGCGCGAAATTCTTTTCCCCGGGCGTCATTTCCGATAAAATAACATCGCTGTCCAAGCGATTTCGGCGCTCTAATTTATCGCCAATAATCAAGCCTTTGCAGTGCCGCAGCAAACCCCAAACACTCGGATAAAAATCCTTCGGTACGCGATTGACCGCACCTTCCATTTGCCGTTTGCGGCGCCATCCTCCCGCAGGCATTTGTGGTTCTTCCAAAACTGGCGCGACTACCCATTCAATATCTTTTTCCGGCTGTTTGACGCGCAGGGATTCTTGCTCTTTGAGGATTTGATTCATTTCCTCGTATTCTGTCAAAACTTGGCGCAGGCGATTTTTAATTTCAAAGGGACTTAGCTGCATTAAATATTCGTAAGCTTCATTTTGCGTAACTCGCAACTCGCGGGCCAATTCGCTTGTTAACAGCAAAATGAAGTAGCTAACTCTCAGTGTCAGCAGACCTTTAAATAACTGCGGTTCGGCTTTAATTAGCAGGCCTAGGTAGATGAGAATTTCTTGAGTGAGAACTCGATCGCGAACATCTTCTCCGCAGAATTGGCGGATTTTGTCCATCACTTCCGTGTAAGAACCCGGCCGCGAAATCACCGAATCTTCGCTGTAGGCTTTCCCCACAGCAATCTGTTTTTGCCGCACCAAAATGTCTGTCACCGCATCCGACAAGCTGATATCAACCTTGTCCAGCAATCCAGCAGCGTGGCGGATGACTGCCCATTGGATTTTTGATTGCGAACTTTCTCCAGCTTTCGTATAAACTTCGTTGAGCAAATCAACTACTTTAACTGTTGCTTCTGCGCCTCCAAATCCTGTATCAAAGTTGAGTCCTTTGAGGCGAATTAACGTGTGCAGCAACTCAATTTGTTCGTACAAGTTCTCTGAACCGCGCAGGCTGGCGAGCAATAATTTAGTATTAGTTTCGCACTCTAATTTGAATTCTTGCGTGTGACCCAAAGGCCAAGTTTTTTCAGGATTGTAACCCAGATAGCTGCGGGTTTCTAGTGCACCTGTAACTGGAGATTCTGTGAACTCAAAGTCGTGCATGAAATCAATTCTTTCGGTGCCAGCGGTGAGCATTAACTGGTTGAGATTCCCGAGTTTAACTGGCGTGTTTTTGCAGTGTCCGTCCCGGAGTTCTTTCATCAAGTCTAACAACGCTTCCCGCCCGGTTTCCAGCATCGTGTGAGTCAGCATCAGCGTTACCGTAGGGCGTCCCAACTGATACCAGTGGCGGTGAATGTGAGCTATTTCGCTCTTGATTTGAGCTACTAAAAAATGGTAATCTAAAGTTAAGTAAAACTCTTGTCTGTTCAAAAATGAGGGGAGAAATACGATCGCCTCTCCGCGAATTTTAAACACCCGAGAAGTTGTTAAACTCCGCAGACGGCGGACGGGGCGACCGGTTAAGCCTAGTGGGTCGTTGCGTCCAATTTGCGTGTAAATAGCGGATAATTCTTTAGTCTGGCGGACTTGAATTGGTTCTACCTGTTTTGGGGTTTGGGCTGCAATGCCGTTAGCGGCTAATTCTGCTTGCAAATCTTCGTCTTCAGCTAACAGTGCAATTTGCACGCTTGGTTCTCTGTGCGGCCCGACTGACAAATGCCTTCCCAGCGGGTCGATATCGCCAACTGCTATTAATCCTTCATTTAGCAATTGACCGAGAAAATACAAACTTTGCGCCCAAACTAGGGGAACATTTTCGTTGGGCAAGCGCTGCTGGCTGCGGGGATTTAATTTTTCGGCTTCTATATTTTCGGCGGGGACGTAGTACAATTCTGGTAGGAGCGACAAACCCGAGCGATCGACTGCCAGAGATGCCAAACGCTGCTGGTACTCTTCTACTTGCGCTTGATTTCCCTCAAATATGCCGTCCAAGAGCAAATAAGTGAAAAATAGCGGCCACTCGCATTCTATATGCTCGAACTGCTTTAATTCTGTCGGCTCGTAGTGCAGGCGATCGGCATCTTCCAAAACTGTTTGATGCCCGTCCCGCAGAAACCGCTTGCAGCCGTAATTTCCCTGCAATTTGTCAATAATTTTATTTCGAGTCCGTGCTACTAATTCTTTATCTTCCACAGCAAAAGCGGGAAAACTAATCACGCTCAATAAAGCAGCATCTACTTCTTTTGAGCTAGATTCGCGAGGCAAAAGCGATTCTAAAGTTACGCGACTTCTGGCAATTTCATCCGGCAAAACGTGAATGACAGAGGCTTGAGAACCGTTAACTCCGAACAAATCCAACCCATTTATGGCTTCCAGCGCTGCTTTTGCCATGCCAACGGAACTGGCATTCAATTCGGCATTACCGCGATTGATTTTATGACCTCTTTCCCAAATTCCGTAATCGGGCGTGCGGTAAGCTCTACCGATGTAGTAAACTAAATTTTGTACGAAATTGACTTCATCGATTGTAAAAATTATATGCAATCCCGAAGCCGTCATTTGAGCAAGAATCAACAAAAATATAGATGTAGCATCTAACTGTAAATGTCCCCACTCGTCATCGCCGACAACAATACTGCCAGTTTGAGTATTGTATTTGGCGTGCAGGGCATCTAGCGGTAACTGAGTATTTTTAAAACGTTCGACTTTGTTTGCTTGCTGCATCATCGCAAACATCAAGCCGCGCATTAGTTTGACTGTGCTGTGTTCGAGTTCAAATGTTCTACCGCGATCGCCGTCTATTTTGCGGTAAGCTAAACCCAAACCCCAAACTGCCAGAATGCTGTACACGTTATCGCGCACCCAGGCATCGGTGTAGTCGCCGTGAGCGTTAACAGCCGTACTCGCCGGCAGCAAACCGGTAATTGGGTTTTGGCGCTTGAGGATGACGTTTTTGATTTGCTGGTAGTAATAATCTAACCGAGTTTGCCGCTGGGTTGTTGCGATCGCCATTTCGTTTTCCTTAGTTTTCCTGATGCGAGATCAATTGCGGTGAATAGACTTTTAAATATATCAGAGATTCTATCATTTCTCAAGTTCTGCAAACAAAACAAGGTAATTGCCATGTCTAGCCACAACAACAATAACAACAGCGTTCCTTTCGTAAAAATTGTCTACTCTACAGTGAAAATTAATGGTAAAATTGAGCTAGTACCGATGGAATGGTACGCTGACGGCTCTGTCAAGAAAATCGAACGCTAATGAGCGATCGCGATTTGTACCAAAAATCCGGTTTCTGGGCCATAGAATGATGACTTAACAGACTTTTGGTGGCAGAAACCGGGTTTTTTGCGTCCGAGACTTGTCTGAGGGCGATCGCCAATCTAAACTAATTTAACTAACTAAGTATACAGGAATCTCAAAGAAAGAAATATGGATCGATCGCGCCCGCAATTTTCAGTGCTGGGACTACCAGTTCACATATTAGACGATTATGCAGGTTGGCTGATAGAGCGCCTGCATCAAGGCTTAGGAAGTCACGTTGTGACGCTGAATGCTGAAATGGCGATGCAAGCCGAGCAAAATCAGGCTTTAGCCGATGTAATTCGCTCTGCGGAGCTCGTGATACCCGACGGTTCGGGAGTAGTGCTGTACTTGCGAATGCGCGGCAAACCGGCGCAGCGCTATCCGGGGATTGAATTAGCAGAATCGCTGCTGCAACAAGCTGGAAAATTGCCGAATTCCGAAGCGATATTTTTCTTTGGGGGTGCGCCCGGAGTGACGGCGAAGGCGGCGGAAAGTTGGCAGCAAAAAGTTAACGGGTTGTCGATTTCTTCTCAGCACGGCTATCTTTCCGCAGATGAAGAAAAAGACTTCCGCGACAGCCTCAAAAAAATGCAGCCAAAACTAATTTTTGTCGGCTTGGGAGTGCCTCGCCAAGAGTTTTGGATTGCCGAGAACCGACACCTTTGCCCTCAGTCTATTTGGGTGGGAGTTGGCGGCAGTTTCGATATTTGGGCGGGAACAAAAGACCGCGCGCCTGCTTGGTTTTGCGACAATCATTTAGAATGGTTGTACCGGCTTTATCAAGAACCTTGGCGCTGGCGCAGGATGTTGGCTTTGCCGCAGTTTGCATTGAGGGCTTTGGGGGATTTGCGAGGTTGAAAAAATAACACGAGATTGGCTCAATCTTTGATTAATACGAAAACCGCAGATTCAAGGCAGATGCAACACAGATAGACGCAGATGCTTTTCCTGATTGGAAAGTGACTTGGGCCAGAGGTTTATTCAGTCAATTAGCCACAATATTCGGGTTGGGGCGGGGCGGGTTTACGGGTTCTATGGCTGATATTATAGATGGTTGGTGAACCCGCCCCTACAATAATTGTGGTTAATTTATTGGCTAGACAATGTAGGGAGAATCGATCGCCTTTGCCCGATTAATTGCCACCAACGTCTGGTAAATCAAAGCCGAAATCTCGGCGCGGGTAATGTCCCGCTGCGGCGAAAGCCGATCGCGCGCCGGGTAATTTACTACAATCTTCAAAGCTGTTGCTGTGGCTGCGGCACTCAAAGCAAAATTAGGAATTTGAGCGCGATCGCTGTAAACTTTTAAAACATCGGGATTTCCGCCCTTAAGTTCCAAACCGTTAACCAAAGATACGATCGCCTCAGTCTTAGTCAAATTCTGATTCGGGCCGAACTTCAACCCCGGAAACCCCGACAAAAAGCCCGCCCGATTTGCGCGTTCGATCGCGCTTCTCGCCCAAAAACTAGCAGAAACATCAATAAAATTTGTCGCCGGCGCCTTCGGAATCGGACTAAACGCACTCACCAACAGCGCCGCATATTGAGCGCGATTTAAACTGCTGTCAGGCGCGAAAGAACCGTCAGGAAAACCGCTAATTATATTCGCCGCAGCCAAAGCTTCTATAAACTTTTCGGCCCAATGTCCAGAAATATCGCTAAACCTCGCACCGCCGATATTCGGATTGCCGCCAGCCTTTCTCACCGCAGCTTGCACGGCTTTAAAAGCATTCACTTTTCCGTAACCGAACCAATCGCTGCGGCGGCTGGTAGCATCGTAATTTCCCAGGCGATTTCCCAACTGCGGATCGGGATCGGGATCGACAATTTTGTCGGCAGTTTGTTCGAGAATTCCCCGCACTTCCCGCGCTGTCAAACGGGGGTTGGCCGAAAGCACCAAAGCTGCCACTCCAGCGACTACTGGAGTGGCGCTGGAAGTGCCGCCAAAAGTATTGGTGTAGTCCCCCGAGTCGTAGCCGACAACCCCGACTCGATCGGCAGTAAACACCCCCAAACCGGGCAAATACTGCGACACCTCCGGCGCAGTCGCAATAAATCCAGTTTCTGGCAACCAAGTTCCCGGCGGCGCGTTGTTGCTGGGGGCGCAAACTGAGATGCTGGTGCCCCAATTGCTGTAGGCTGCTTTTTTGTTCAGGGAAGTGGAAGCTGCCACGGCAATTACATCCGGGTGCACCGCAAATCCAGCCAGCCAATTAGTTCGATCGCCAAACATATTATTTGGCCAGCCTTTTTCGTCAACCGCGCCGTTAACTGGGCGGTTGGCGTTGCCCGCAGCAAACAGAATCACGCAGCCTCTGCCGCCCCGCCCTTGGGTTGCTGCTTTGGTGATGACGGCACTTTGTCGCAGGGAAAGCGGATAGTAAACTGCCCCTGGGCCCCAACTGCAAGAAATGACGGCGGCCCCTTTTTCCACTGCCCAATTGAATATTTTTTCGATCGACTCGTCATCGAGAAAACCGCTAGTACGGATGGGCATCAGGGCGCATCCGGGGGCGACGCCGACAGTCCCTTTGCCGTTTTCTTCCGCAGCGGCGACGCCGGCGCAACTTGTACCGTGGTTGTCGGATTCGGCAACTGGCATCGGCGAAGTGTCGCCGTCTTTGAAATCGATGGGCGAGACGATTTTGCCTTGGCCTTGAAAATCGGGGTGTGTCAGATCGACTGAATCGTCGGCGATCGCAATTACGATCGATCGCACGCCGCGAGTCATATCCCAAGCTGGTTCTGCATAAATTTGAGCGCCGCTGACAAGTTCGCTGCCGCCTTGGTTATTGAGATACCACTGTTTGGGATAAAGCGGATCGCGGGGTGTATAATGCTGCTGAGTCTCGATTAAAATATTGGGTTCTGCAATCAGAACTTCTGGATATCTTGTCAGGCGGTTGGCAATTTTGATCGGGTTTTCTGTTGCTTGTTTGGTCACGGAGCAGACGAAGGTGTTGGGAATGCCTTCGACTGGCCGGACTATTGTTAAATTTGCTGCATTGGCGATCGACTTTCGCGATTCTTCGTCTACTTGTTCGCCAAATTGAATAGTAATTTGGTCGGTTAAATAAAAGAATGTACTCGGATTGTTTGCGGGACAATAAACATGGCTAGCAAAAGCTACAGCATCGCTGGCGCGGGCTGCTTGCATTGCTGCATCTAGGCTTTCGGGCGCAACCAGATATTCTTCGAGATTGCTTTGGTCGACGCGGCGGTTGAGTTTTGCCTGATTTGTTGCAGCCCAATTGTTTGAGGCTGATGCTGTCGCCCAGGGACGGACTGTAAAGCGGTTAGGAACTTTTGACAGCAGCAATTCATCGCCGCCGCGCTGCAAAATCACTGCCAGACTTTCCTCGGGAACTCCGATACCTTGATAATTTTGGAGGGTGGTCGATGTGGGTTTGCTTGGTTGTACCATCAGAAATGTTCCTGTTTGATTTGGGAGAGAAAACCGGGCGGTTGAAACCGCGGCGACACAGACAAAACCCTTCTGGTGCGGGTTGAAGAGACTAGGCGGTTTCAACTACCGTCTTATCTTATCTCCATCAGTCGGCGTCCGGCGGACATAGTTTGTGTAGATGCGGTTTCAACCGCCATCTTATCTTCAACCTGCGTCGGCAGGTTTTGTCTTTGTAGACGCGGTTTCAACCGCCGTATTCGTTCTTATTACGATCTCTTCTCTCAAATAAACACGCTAGGATTAACATTAAAGAATTCTCCCAGCGCCTTAGCTTGCGCCTTGCTAATCGCCCGTTTCCCATTAACCACCTCAGAGACAACTCCTTTGGAACCAATCACGCCCACTAAATCGGCTTGTTTGAGTTCGCGAACTTCCATGAGATGCAATAGAACATCTTGGGGAGTCGCTTCTGGAATTGGGTAATATTTTGATTCGTATTCTTCGATCAACAGCCCCCAGAGACTCAGTAAAGTTTCTTCTTCTACTGTTAATTCTTCCTTAGACATCAGAAAATCGACTTCTGCGAGGGCAAGATCGTTATCTTCTTCGTTCAGGATGGGCTTAGGCTGAGATTTCGCCAGCAGTTGACCGTAGGCTGTTTTCTCAATTGTGATGCTCATGGTTCATTTCTTTGTTGAATTGGACATAGTTCTGAAGTATAAGGTGGGTGTTTGTTTCTCTGTCTCATGCTTTTAAACCTTGGGGTGAATGTTTGGTCTTTGTTGATTTTATCAGGGAATCTCCACGGATTCCCCGCTCTATTTAGCTGGATTTTAACTTATTTTAAGTTTGACTTCATCTTCATTTTCCCAGTTAATTTTGCTAGATTCCGCATGAGTTAAAAATTTCTTAAAATATATAATTTTGCTTTTATATTTAACTTGTACAATTAATCTATACCTATTGTGTTTAATATTAAATATGGTATATCCATAGACTTGATCGACAGATTTGGAATATTCCTGTCGCATATCTTCTAGTGATTCCCAATCGTTGTCTTTGATGAGCTTGTACCAGGATTCGATCGCACTCTGGGCATCTGCGTAGGGTTCGATCGCACTCAGAAGATTTTTTCGAGAAATTAGTCTCATTCGGCTACCGTTTTTTAAACGACACCTCTATGTTCTCACGACGAGAACAAACTGTCAAGTCTCTACTCTAATTTTTCCAAAAGAGCCTGTGGCCCGATCGCATCCTTTGACATTTGCACAAAATTGGTTTACACTTAGCCGGTTGCGATCGCCAATGGTAAGATCGGCTCAAGCTAAATATCTTTTTAAAGCGCCGAGGCGCAAAGTAATTTCATGGTACACTCTGGAACTGTTTGCTGGCTTCGCTTCACTGCCCGGATGACGATCGGGGCGATCGCAGTTTTGACCCTGTTGCAACCGCTCCAAGCCCAAGCACAACAACCTTCTCGGCCAGATAACCAACCGCAAGTCGAACCCGCCGACGACCCCACAGACCCCAACAACCTCCGCCCAGTGACGCAAGACAGCAGCTTGCTGAGCATTGCCGGAGGCCAGCGTTTGATGACAGAAGCCAGCGGTGCTATTTCCAATCAAAATTACACGCTGGCGGCTCAAAAGCTCCAAGAATCCCGCCAAATTTTCAATCAACTGTCCAACTTCTACCAGCAACTGGGCAGCAGTTTTGCCGGAATTGACATCCGCTTGGCCGACAGCAACCGCACCAAAGCTGTGGAAACAGCCCAAATGCGCGACGAAGCTACCTACCGGCTGGCGTTGGTACACCGCGCACAAAATAAGCCGGAACTGGCTGTTCCCCTACTGATTCAGATTATTCGATCGCAGCAGCCAACTCGCGACTTGGGTAAAAAAGCTTACCAGCAGTTACTGGAATTGGGTTTTGTGGATGCGCCCTATCCCCGGCCTGCTGCAACTCAACCGCGATCGTCTAACAAATAGTTCCACTAAAATACTCAATACAGCCCTTTATCACAAATACCAATGGTTACACCGTCTCAAGTAGCAGAAATGATTAAGGCAGAGTTGCCCGACGCTAAAATACAAGTTGACGATTTGACCGGCGGCGGCGACCACTACCAGGCGAGAGTAGTCTCTGCCGCCTTTGAAGGGAAAAGCCGAGTCAAGCAGCACCAACTGGTTTACGGAGCTCTCAAACAGGCAATGGCTAGTGAAGCTATCCACGCTTTGGCATTGGAAACCTTAACTCCGGCAGAATGGGCTGCCAAAAGTGAAGTTGCTTAGTTTTTCAGTTGCAATTGTCGATCGCACATTTGTGCTTGTGTCAATAGTTGCTTGTGAAACAGTTGCTAACCAAAAAAACCGGGTTTTTAACCGGAATCTATGGCTGTAACGAGAGATTTTCATTAAAAACCCGGTTTCTGTCTCATGAGAAACAACTGTCCACGTTTAAAAATTTTCAAACAATATTAGGAGCTACCATGAGTACAGCACATGAAAGAATTGACGAATTGGTTAAGCAAAACAAAATCATGGTGTTCATGAAGGGCAATAAGTTAATGCCCCAGTGCGGTTTCTCTAATACTGTGGTGCAAATTCTCAATACTTTGGGAGTGCCTTACGAAACAGTTGATGTTTTGGCAGACCAGGAAATTCGTCAAGGCGTTAAAGAGTATTCCAACTGGCCGACAATTCCCCAAGTTTATATCAACGGCGAGTTTATTGGCGGCTCGGATATTATGATCGAGATGTATCAAAAGGGCGAATTGCAAGAAGCTGTAGAAGTCGCTTTGGCTTCTTAAATCCAAGGAAGGGAAAGAAGAAAGAAAGTTTTGAGTTTTAAATTGTGAGTTTTAAATTGTGAGTTAAAGACTTAAAAATTCTGAGTTTTGAACTTAAAACTTTCTCAAATTTCTCACTATAACAGCAGTAGGGCGGACACGGTCCCGCCCTACTAAACTTCTATTTTGCAGCTACAGCTTACGACTTTCTGACTCTCATACCACAACCCGATTGTCTGACCCCTTCAATCATTCTGGTAATAGCTGTTGGTATCAGAAAAGGCAATTACCAATTACCAATTACCAATTACCGAATAATCAGCGGGTTTATTAAACCAAATTTGGTATTTAATAGTAGTCTGATTCAGCTTGTGTCTGTGTCTGTGGCATTTCAAAATTGGAAGGATCGTGAATGTAACGCGCTGCTTCTTCCTCTAATCTGTGAATCAGATAGGGTTCCAGGCTGTTACAATGTCGCAGGGCTGCGAGGTAGCCATCTAAGTAAAGCCGCAGGTCATCGAAACGATAACCTCTATTCCACATTTCGACGAGGGCGTCGGTGAGTTTTTGGTAGTGCCGGATTGTTTGGGTGTCTTGTAGCATGGTGTGAGTTTGAAATCCTTTGTGGTGTATAATGACGGCGGGATTTAGGAATGGCCCGGATTCATACTGAGCAAGCTCAGCGCCAGAGGCGATTGCTAAATAAAAGTTTTTACCCTGCTCAACAGGCTACCCTCCATAAAAAATTTCACTCGCTGCAATGCAGTTGCTCGAATCTTTCGCGCGCACCTAGATAATTCGCCGTGCGTTTAAGAGAGTCGGGATATTGCTGAATTTGGCGATCGAACTGAGTGAGTGTTCCGGCTACCGAGCGAACGGTTGGAGGAATTCTAGTTTCAGTTGCGCAATTTGTCAACCTCCTGAAAGTGGGGGCCCTGTCGGGGGGTGCGGTCAAAGCAGGTGGTTGGGTCATAGGGTCGATCGGCTGTAGACTGTCTTATTTTCATTGTAAGCTCACCGCCAGAATGATTTAACCTTTCTGCAGGCTGACGATCGCAACTTGACCAAATCTTTAAAATTCATCCCCTGGGTTTGTTGGCGGCTTTAAACGCAGCTTATGCTTGAGTAGCGATGGTTACAAAACCTTGACAAAAGCTC
The DNA here is from genome assembly GCF_036705795.1 of Microcoleus sp. ARI1-B5. NCBI lineage: Bacteria > Bacillati > Cyanobacteriota > Cyanophyceae > Oscillatoriales > Microcoleaceae > Microcoleus > Microcoleus sp. ARI1-B5. The sequence goes on along the minus strand of NZ_JAUBVK010000004.1, from coordinate 279,614 downwards.
TGTTAACCTGGTAGCAATTAGTGATAAGGGAAGCTCGCCGTTGTGGGATCTGCAAGTATTTCAATTGTTGAAGGAAATCCGCACCTGCGATCGCTCTTGGGCTGGCATCTACAGCAAGTCGGTCACTGGGTGCACCAGTCAGCGGATATCAGTCATGCTAGGGAAATATTTTTCAGCCGCCAGCCAACCCTAGTGATTCTTGATGCCCAATTGCCTGATGGGGACGGTTTAGAATTTTGCCGCTGGCTCGGACAGCAGCAGCAATCGCTGATTTTGATGCTGTCGGCGCGGAATTCAGAAGCGGATATTGTGGAAGGTTTGAAGTCGGGCGCCGACGATTACCTGACTAAACCGTTTGGGATGCAAGAGTTTATGGCGAGAGTGGAAGCTCTGATGCGCCGCAACCGCACGATGGTACCGCCGGCGATGCTGGAATGCGGGCGGCTAAAAATTGACTTGGTACAGCGCCGAGTCAGGCTCCATGAAGAACACATCGAGCTGACTCCCCAGGAATTCAGCCTGCTGTACGTGCTGGCTCAAGCTGGAGGAGTGCCGCTGTCGCGATCGGATTTGCTGCGTCGGGCGTGGCCTGATGCGATTGACAACCCGCGCACGATCGACACTCACGTACTCTCTCTGCGCAAAAAAATTGAAATCGACCCGCGACAGCCGAGCCTGATTCAAACTGTGCGCAATGTCGGCTACCGGCTGAATCTGGAATTGTTGAATGCGAATCAACAGCATTCACCCGTATTCGGCGCTGCGACATCTGAAACTATCATCAGCCGATAAGTCAGATTTTAGGTTGGGAATTGATGTGCGATCGCATCAGTTTTTGCCGCCATAATAAAATCATTGCGGTGCAGTCCAGAAATCGCGTGAGTCCACCAAGTAACCGTAACTTTTCCCCACTCGGTTAACAGTGCGGGGTGATGCCCTTCAGTTTCTGCTGCTTCGCCGACGCTGTTTGTAAAGGCGATCGCACTTTTGAAATCCGGGAATTTGTAGGTACGTTCTAACTGGGGAATGCCATTTTTTTCGCTCAAATTCCAGTCGGGGATTTGAGGTTTGAGTTGGACAATTTCGTAAGCTGTCACGCGGGGAGAGTTTGGGTGGCAGGCGGCACAGCGTTCTTTTGCTAAAAGTTCCATAAATTGCGGTTTGGCGAGAAGATGCTAAAAGATAGTATAGACAGTTCTGAGCTTAATTATTTCGGACAGGGCAATTGTCCGTTAGGAGTTACAAAGACATTGTGATTGAAGTCGTTAATAAAACAGATCAGCAATCCGTCTCGGTGAACTTTGCGTTTCTCATTCCACTGTACGAGCTCAGTATTTGCCGTTGTGCGATATGGACGATCGTCAATTGATTCTAGTACACTGTGCCCGGGAGCGATCGCTGCATTGACGCCCACGGAGATTTTATCAACTTCTCCGGTTCGTTTGCCGAGTTCGTTGACTTTGTGGTCGCGGAGGACAAAGCTTTTGACATAAATAGGTTGAGTAGAAGTATTTGTTAACCGCAGCATTCCCTGTTTTACAGTTTCTACTCGCAGCACGTAGCTGGGTGGAACGTAACTTGCAAAAGACGCAGAGGCGATCGCTGGAACGGCAAGAAATGATAATATTTTTTTCACTTGAGATACTCAAAATCGCCTTTGAGTAGCGATTTTACTACAGCGAGAGTCTGCTTGTCAAGTGAATCAGACTTACGCAGGGTTGACCGTAAACCGGGTTTTTCAACGAAAATACAAAGGCTTTAAACGCTTGATTTTGGTTAGAAAAACCCGGTTTCTTGGTTCAACCGTGCGTAAGTCTTAAAAAAAAAATTTACCATTAACTGTTCAAGAATCGATCGGGATCGATGCCAGACTCCCGCAGTTTTTGCCTCAAAAATTCCAAGCGAGCTTCCGCAGTCTCTGCACGCTGTCTTTCCTGCTCGGCAAGCTCTTGTGCCTGAATGGCCCGCTTTTGTGCCTGAATGGCCCGCTCTTCGGGAGTCGGAATCCAATTGCCTTCACTATCGTACCAGCGCAACCACAGTCGATCGACTCCCAGATAATCTCCTTGCCACAAACCCAAACCTAAATCAATCTCAGGCATCCCCACCCGCGAGTCAGACAGTTCTAATTCTTCATAGCGAGCTCCTTTCAATTTAAAAGCTCTCAATCGATTAGTGTAGCGGCTGAAAACAACATAATAAGGAATCCGCAAAATCTGCTCGTAAACCTCCCATTTGCGCAGCGGTTTTTCCTGACTCTGTTCGCGGTTTATATTACCGTTACCTGCTATTTCCTCAGATGCAGGCGGCAATTTTTCCTCATCATTTTCTCCCAAATCTTCCTTCTCTGTTCCCGGCGACAGCAATTCTACAATCACAAAAGGATTAACACCCTCTTGCCAAATAACATAACTCAGCCGCATATCGACTTCATCGTACAATCGGGAAACTCCAACAACTCCAAACCAATCCGGGCGCTTGTACCAAAGCGGGTGACGCACGTCATAATAAAGATTCATGTCGCTCCCGGTAAATATTTGGGAAGCCGAATAGCTGGAAGGGCGGAAAGTATAGCTCAGCAACTGCGGTTGCAAGCCGTGAAATTCGTCGGGCTTCCCAGGTTCCTCCGGATTTTCGCTAGGTAGATCGTACATCGTGGGGAGCGTTTCTCTGGGCGATCGGGGGGGTTCTGTTTGAGGCACGGGATATTTAAGTGGAAACATAAGAATTTGGGGGAATAACTTACATTATTTTAACTCAACAGGATTTAAGTTCGGAGGCTGAGAAACCCGGTTTCTTTCTAGATACCTCGCCGTCAAACATAAGATTTATAGAAACCGGGTTTCTTTTCGGGGTTAGCTGCTACAGTCCTCGACGCATCAAGAATCAACATTAAGCAGGTGGCTGATTTCCCAGCAGACGTTCTGCTAATTCTAAAAACAGTTCTGCCTGGGCGATTAATTGATTTGCCTCCTCTTCGGGAATGGCTGGATCGATATTATAATCGCCTTTATTTCGTTGTTTTTGAGCATCAATTAAGTAACGGTGAAATTCCACAGGAACCCTGCCTGTCCGAGCAAATTCTCGACCAAATGCAGAAATCACAGCAGCATAACTGGATAAAATTAAACCCTCGCCCCGCAAGAAAGCTTCGGCAACATAAAACATGGTGTAATAAGCTCGTGACGCTGCAAAGTCAGGAAGTGCATTAGCTGCTAACAACTTAGCTGCCCGCAAGCTTTCACCTGCTTTTGTTAAAAGAGCAATTTGTTCGGGTATCAAATCGGTACTCCTTCTCTGCGAACATTTAGAAAGAAAGGGCTTTTCTCTTGCTGAAAACGTACTGCGGAAGCAAAAGCACTAGAAATTACTACAGTACGCTCTAAGCACAAAGCGGCAACAAATTCACTGGTGCGATGGATTTCTTTGCCAGCATTAACAGGCTCGTTCAAAACAACCAAAATATCTATATCCGAATCGGGTTTGGCTTCTCCTCTAGCTTGGGAACCGTAGAGAATTAACTGCACAAGTCGGTCGCCGTACAAATCGTTAAAGTAGTGGCGCAGTTCTGCTAAAATTTCCGGTAAATTCTCGTTCATAGTGGAATAACTCAACCGATAATATTGGAAAAATGGCGGGTTTATTTGGCTAAGCAAATCAGCTTTTAATTACATCTCAAAAAATAAACTATTGTGGGGTGGGCTTCTAGCCCGCCCCAAATTTACGTTGCTAAAGCCGCCAAACAAGTGCGCTCGTTCAACCGATAATTTTCTTAATCAAATCCAACTTTCCTAGATAGGGAGCATAGCGCCATTTTAAGTCAAGTAAAAACGACTTTTGCAGCACGCTTTTTTGATGTGAGAAAGTGTCAAAACTGGCTTTTCCGTGATAGCTACCGATACCGCTGTCGCCAACTCCCCCAAAAGGTAAAGTTGTAACTCCGACTTGCATAACTGTATCGTTGATGCAAACTCCGCCGGAAGAAGTTTCGCGCAAAACTCGCTCTTGTTTATCTTGATCTTTCGAGAACAAATACAAAGCTAGGGGTTTGGGGCGGGCGTTAATTTGGGCGATCGCATCTGAGAAGTCATCATACTCCAAAACGGGCAAAATCGGCCCAAAAATCTCATCCTGCATCACCGGCGAATCCCAGGAAACCTTGTCAATTACCGTCGGCGCAATATATCTATCTTCGGCGTTGGTTTTGCCGCCTGCGACAATTTCGCCGTCTTTGATAAACTCTGCCAAACGTCCTAAATGATGCTGATTGATAATTCGCGAATAGTCGGGACTTTGCTGCGGATCGTCGCCGTAAAATTCGTGAATTGATGTTTTAATTGCCTGCATCAAAGCGGGTTTAACTTTTTTATCAACTAACAGGTAATCGGGAGCGATGCAAGTTTGACCGGCATTGATGAATTTGCCCCACGCAATGCGTCTTGCAGTATATTCAACTTGAATGTCTGAGTCTACAATGCAAGGACTTTTGCCTCCCAATTCTAATGTTACAGGTGTCAGGTGTTTGGCGGCGGCTTCCATGACTATTTTGCCGATTTTTGTGCCTCCGGTAAAGAAGATGTGGTCGAATTTTTCGGCTAATAATTGTTTGCTGGTTTCGACTCCTCCTTCGATGGCTGCGATGTAGGCGGGATCGAAGGCTGTGAGAATCATATCCGCCACAACTTCGGAGGTGTGCGAGGCGATTTCTGAGGGTTTGAGGATGGCGCAGTTGCCGGCGGCGATCGCCCCGACTAATGGTGATATCATGAGCTGAAACGGGTAATTCCAAGGCCCGATGATTAAAACGACGCCCAAAGGTTCCGGGTAAATGCGGGCTGATGCGGGGAATTGATCGATCGATGTCGGCACTTTTTTCGGCTTGGCCCACGATTTCACGTTTTTGATGGCATAATTAACTTCTGCGATCGCAGCAATTTCAAAATAAGCCTCATACTCCGGCCTGTTCAAATCAGCCTTGACAGCATCGACAATCCGTGATTGATTGGAGGCGATCGCACTTTTGAGATTTTTGAGTTGTTCGATCCGAAAATCCACATCTTTAGTTTTCCCAGTAGCAAAAAATTGTCGCTGCTGGCGGATAATATCGCTGACACTGAATACCATATTTGGTCCTCTATCAATATATATAAATGTTACAATAAAAAAATGAAAATATCAAAAAGCCATTTTTTAACTTCCTGCTTATCATTGCTTTGCTTGTTCGCAGTGACAAGCTGCAATTCTCGTTCTCAAAAACAAGTTGTTATTTGCTCGAAAGACTTTAGCGAACAAGTCATTTTAGCAGAAATTTTAGCACAGCACATCGAAGCCAAAACCGATATTAAAGTAGAACGCGAACTCAACCTCGGAGGCTCGCTTTGCCATCAATCCCTAACAGCCGGTAAAATTGACTTGTACGTCGAATATACGGGTACAGGTTTCGCCAACATTCTCAAACAAAAGCCGATTTCTGACCCCAAAAAAGTCCTGAATTACCTCAAACAAAAATATCCCAAACAGTTTAAAGCCGAATGGACCCAACCGCTGGGATTTAATAACGGTTTTGCGATTATTGTGCGGGGAGAAGATGCCAAAAAACTTAACTTGCAAACACTCTCGCAACTAAGCAAGGCTGCACCAAAATTGCGCGCTGGTTTTGGGCCAGAATTCAAAGATAGAGAAGATGGATTTCCCGGTTTAGCTAAAACTTACGGGATTAAATTTGCGGGAGAACCGAAGGAGTTGCTGTTAGGATTGCTTTATCAAGCGCTGCAACAAAAAGAAGTTGATGTGATTGCTGGTAATACGACGGATGGTTTGATTCAAAGTTTGGGTTTAGTAGTCCTGAAAGATGATAAGAACTATTTCCCGCCCTACGAAGCTGTTCCGGTTGTGCGATCGCAAATTTTGGAGAAATACCCAGAATTGCGTCCAGTGCTCGCTGAGTTGGGCGGCAAAATCTCGGAGGAAGATATGCGGAACCTCAACTATCAAGTTGATGGGAAACAGCAGGATGCTGCACAAGTAGCGCGGCAGTTTTTGCAGCAAAAGTTGGGCGAGTCAAAGCCGGCGACTCCCGCGAAGTAAAGATGTAGGGTGCGCATTGCGCACCGAGAGCCATATAACATATACTTCTAGCGGATGCCGGCGTTAGCTTAATTTGCCAAGCTGCAAAACAGGAGCTTTTATTGATTCCATCTGGGACTCGGCAACTTCAACTGTAATTGCTTCGACATTGAAACCCTCTAAGCTATAACCGTCTTCTTGACCTTCGGGCATTGGGTAATGCTCAACAATAGTTGCTGTAGCACCTTTTTTTAGATTGTATTTGGGGATGTCTTCGCGCAATGCTACCTGTGAAAAAAGTGCAAATTTCATGGGGGCTTATACCATTTTCTATTTGAGATTTTGGATTGGGAACATAAGCCTTTTTGTGTGCAGAAGACCGGGCGGTTGAAACCGCTTCTCTACAAACAAAACCTGCCGACGCAAGTTAAAGAACGAACGGTTAAAATTACGTTATCTTCGACCGTCGGCGTCCGGCGGACTTCGTTAGTGTAAACCTGGTTTCAACCGCCGTCTTTCTTAAGTTCCTTCACTCAGCCGTCGCAAATTCAAAATATCGCTCATATTTTTAATCTGCATACAAGTCCGCTCGAACTGTTCTTTATCCTGGATATCCATGCACAAATCAATTAATGCCGGCAATCCGGGATATGTTTTGACTTGGGCGCTGCGGACGTTAACTTTGTTGTCCTTCAAATGCGATAAAACATCGTTGAGAACTCCGACTCTATCGAGGGCTTCTACTTGAATGTTAACCGGATAAGTATTGGGGCGAGATTCATTGCGGTTGGTGGAATTCCAACTCACAGGAACTAATCTATCGCCCGGTACGCTTTCAACATTTGAACATCCTTGTCGGTGAATCGAAATTCCGCGGGTGCGAGTCACAACTCCAATAATTGATTCGCCGGGAATCGGACAGCAACAGCCGGCTAAATGGTACAGCAATCCCTCTACACCTGCGATCGGCGATTTGCTGGGAGATGAACTCGGTACGGGTTTGGGTGCCGCTGATGCAGGTATTTGCACGGGCGATTCCTGGATTCCTGCGGGTGCAGATTCTATTTTTTGCTGCACTTTTACTAAATCTCGCAGGCGGTTTACTACGAGATTTAGAGTCACTTCGCCGTAGCCCAAACCGGCGATTAAATCTTCGACGCTGTGGTAGTTGCACCGCTGAGCTACCGATTGCATTGGCCCTGATTTGAGCAAAGATTCTAAGCCGTTTTTGCCTAATTCTTTTTCCAGCAATTCCCGCCCGCGAGCGAGGTTTTCATCTCGGTGCGATCGCTTTAACCACTGGCGAATTCGGTTTTTTGCTCCGTTTGTCTTGACAAAATTCAGCCAGTCGGAACTCGGATGACCGTTTTTTTGGTTCAAGATTTCTACAATGTCGCCGTTCTTTAATACCTTGTCTAGTGTCACCATCCGCCCGTTGACTCTGGCGCCGGTGCAGCGATTGCCTATTTCTGTGTGAATGCGGTAGGCAAAATCTACGGGTGTTGAGCCGCTGTTGAGTGCAATCACGTCTCCGTTAGGAGTGAAAACGTAGATATCTTCGTCGAATAAGTTGTCTTTAATGCTTTGTAAATATTCGCGATCGTCCTTGAGATCGGTTTGCCATTCTAGCAGTTGTCGCAGCCAGGTAAATTTTTCGTCGTCGCCGGTGACTGTGGTATTGGAACCGCCAGTTTCTTTGTATTTCCAGTGGGCTGCAATGCCGTATTCGGCAATGTGGTGCATTGCTACGGTGCGAATTTGTACTTCGATCGGGCGGCCGCTGGTGCCGATGACTCCGGTGTGCAAAGATTGATAGCGGTTGGCTTTTGGTAAACCGATATAGTCTTTGAAGCGGCCGGGGATCGGGCGGAATGAATCGTGGACGATCGCCAATGCGCGATAACAGTCATCATTGGTTTCTACTATGATCCGCACCGCAGCAATATCGTACACTTGGTTAAAGCCTTTTTGCCGGCGCTGCATCTTCCCATAAATCCCGTACAAATGTTTGGGACGGCCGCTGACTTCATAGCATTTAATGCCTAAATTGTCAAGCCTTTCTCGCAAACAATCTGTGACTTCTGCGAGTTGGGTTTCTCGATCGCCCCGCTTGACCGCCACCAAGTCCTGAATTTCGCGGTAAGCTTCCGGTTCCAGGTATTTAAACGCTAAATCTTCCAATTCCCACTTAAAGCGCCCGATACCCAAACGGTTGGCCAGGGGAGCAAAAATCTCTCGGGTTTCTAGGGCAATGGTGCGCTGCTTTTCTTCGGACAAATGCTCCAAAGTCCTCATGTTGTGCAGTCTGTCTGCTAGTTTGACGACAATGACGCGAATATCTTTAGCCATTGCCAGGAACATTCGGCGGAAATTTTCGGCAAGGCGCTCTGTTTTGCTGGAAAAATTAAACTTAGAAAGTTTGGTGACACCTTCGACCAACTGTCGCACTTCCGCGCCGAACCGCTGTTCTATTTCTTCGAGAGTAATATCTGTATCTTCAACTATGTCATGCAGGAAACCGGCGGCAATCATGGCGCTGTTTCCGCCCATATACCGGAGTATTCCAGCTACAGCTACCGGATGGCAAATGTAAGGTTCTCCAGATTTGCGGTACTGTCCTTCGTGCAAGTCGCGGGCAAATTCAAAGGCCCGACAAATTAAGCCGTTGTCAGTGGTGCAATTCGGGTTAGGGGCCTCGTCAGGTTGCGATCGAGCGTTCAGGCATTCTTGCAGCCAATCGGGAACTACAGCAGGATCGATCGCGTTCGAGGGAGTCAGAGTATTCGCGTTCATGGGGTACACCTTTAAAAATTAGAAATACAAATGGTTAAAAGCCGGTTTTCGGTTGAATTGCCGAATTTCTGTGTTTAGCTATACTAAACTAATTGAATGCCACAATTTGCAATCCCAAAAAATAGTCGATTTTTCTGTTAACTATACCTATCTAATTGCGAGCTGCCCCCCCTCTGGGGTAGGAAAATATAGTGGCTTCACGGCCGCCGGTGGGGTCGGTCGCTCGGGTAAGATCAGAATATTTTGGCGGCAGCAGTGGACGTAGCGGGCGATCGGCATTTACAGGCAACGCTAAACTCAAAGCAGAAGCCAGAGCGATCGAGTGACGCCCCCCAGTGATGAAATTTTCTCGAAAAACAGGGAATTTCTGCAAAAAGGCACGGCTTTCCTTAATCTGAGCCAACCTTAAGCAAGAATCTACTTTGATTATAAAGACAAATTTGTTTACAAAATCATGATATTGTCCGAAGACCGCCGCCATTGCTACGAAGAATTACAGCAAGCACTCGAACAGCTACAAAGAACTGTTGCACAGGATAATCTCGATCGGGCAGCGCTGGCGATCGAATACAAAAAAGTGCAACAATTTTTCGGAAACCAAATTATGAGAGCCCCCAGCGGTGAGTTAGACGCCTCACAACCCCCCCCAGAACAGTCATATTTGACGGAAATTCACAAGCAACTGCGGTTATTGGGGACAGATGTCACGTTTTTGCAAGTCGCGAAGCAGCCCGCGACAGCACAGACGAGGCAAACTGCGGCTGCGGAGCGGCTGAACACGCTAATTGGCTACTGTGGCGCGGTGCTGAAAAAAAATTCTGGTTCTGAGCGGGCCCGCCCAGATGCAGAATTAATAACTGAATTAAAAGGGAATTGAGAAGGCAAGGAGAAATAAAGCGGTGGAATGTCCAAAATGTAAACATCCCAACTTAGACGGCGGCACCTTAGCCGGCAGCATGTCGGTGCAGTGGTGTTCCAACTGTTACGGTATCTGGATTCCAGGCAAAGAATACGAAGCTTGGCAGAAAGAGCACAGCCAGTGGTACAACAAATCCCAGAAGCCAGATGCGACAGGCACTCTCGGCATAGAATTCACGCCGTCTCCCTACGACAGCAAAGCAGCGCTGTGTCCCGAAGACGGTCACTATCTGTCGCGGGCGAAAGTTCCTTTCAGCAGAGTGCCCTTTTACATAGAGCGCTGTATGTTGTGCGGGGGCATTTGGTGCGATAACGGCGAGTGGGATATTCTCGAAAGTCTGGGATTCCACACCGAGATTGACAAGATGTTTTCTCCCAACTGGCAAGCTAAGGCCCGCGTGCAAGAGCTCGCCGCTCGGGAGCGTCAAGTGCTCACCGAGAAGCTGGGCCCGGACATCGCCGGATATGTGTTGGAACTGGCGGAAGTTTTAGCAGACCATCCCCACGCAGATTGTGCGGCTACTTACATACTGCGGAGAGCTGAGTTGAAGCGAAAGGAAATTTAGTCAGTTGGCTGTTGACAGTTGACTGTTGACTGTTAACGGTTGACTGTTGTTAGTAAGCGGTTGGTCGGTTAATGAGGTAGTGATAAAATCTTTGTTTGTAGCACTTTATATTGGTATTTACAAACAGCATATCGGTCTATTACCAATAACTAATAAGTCCTGAACAATACTAATAACTAACAACTAACCGCCAGTATATTGAGCGATAATAAATAACAACAGACAACAGTTAACAGTTAACAGTTAACAGACAACAGACAACAGACAACAGACTAAGGACTAATGACTAATGACTAATGACTATTCTTTGTTTTCCGTTGAAAATCTGCGAGTAGCTTATCCTCAGCGGCCAGGCGTATCCGGTTGGGCAGTTGATGGGGTTTCCCTGGCGCTAGAACCGGGGGAAAAACTGGGATTAGTTGGCGAGTCTGGCTGCGGTAAGTCAACTTTGGGAAGGGCGGCGATGCGGTTGCTGCCGGATTCGACTTTGGTTGAGGGGCGGGTTGGTTTTGCTGGAGAGTCGGTGTTTTCCATGGATGCTTCGCGGCTGAGACGGTTTCGGGGCGAAGCTGTGGCGTTGATTTTTCAAGATCCGATGACTCGTCTCGATCCTTTGATGACTGTTGGGGAACACTGTATCGAGACTTTGCAGGCTCACAGACCGAATTTGGATCGCAAGGAAGCTAAGAAACGGGCGATCGAGATTTTGGATGCTGTGAAAATTCCGGCGTCTCGCTGGTCGCAATTTCCTCACGAATTTAGCGGCGGAATGCGCCAAAGAGTGGCAATTGCTTTGGCTCTTTTGCTCGATCCGAAGTTAATTGTGGCCGACGAACCGACGACGAGTTTGGATGTCACTGTGGCTGCTCAGATTTTGCAGGAATTGACGAGACTTTGCGCTTCAAGGGGAACGGCTATTTTGCTGATTTCTCACGATTTGGCGATGGTGGCTGAGTATTGCGATCGCATTGCGGTGATGTACGGCGGCAAAGTCGTGGAAACAGGGCCGGTACAACAGGTTTTTGAACAGCCGCAGCACGAATATACTCGATCGCTCCTCAAAGCAGCTTTGCACATTCAAGCCGATTCCGAGACGGGGAAGATAGAAGGAACCCGGGAGAAGGAAAATTATCGGCTTAAGTCCCAGTCAAATTCACCTCTTTTGACTGTGACGAATTTGCAGCAGCACTACAGCTTAGAAAGCAATTTATTAGATCAATTATTTTCGCGGAACCGCCAGGTAATTAAAGCCGTAGACGGCGTTAGTTTAGAGCTAGAACGGGGGGAAATCCTCGGGCTGGTAGGGGAGTCCGGCTGCGGCAAAAGTACGTTGTCGCGCACGATTTTGCGGCTAATTCCTCCGACGGGTGGCAAAGTTGAATTTCAAGGAATAGATATCACTGCCCTGAGCCGCGATGCTGTCAGGAAACACCGCCGCCAAATGCAAATGGTATTTCAAGATCCCCACGCTTGCTTGAATCCGATGATGACTGTCGGGCAAAGTATTGCCGATCCTTTGTTGATTCACAAATTAGCTAAGGCAGAGGAAGCTAAAAAACAAGTAATCCAAATGTTAGAGCGGGTGGGTTTGACTCCTGGGGAGGATTTCTTTCGCCGCTATCCGGGAGAACTGTCGGGGGGACAACAGCAGCGGGTTTCCATCGCCAGAGCTTTGATTACTCGGCCGCAACTGATTATTTGCGACGAACCGGTGAGTATGCTGGATGCCAGCGTGCAGACTCAAGTATTAGAGCTGATGCTGGAGTTGAAGCAGGAATTTAATTTGACTTATCTGTTTATTACTCACGATTTGTGGGTGGCGAGGTTTTTTTGCTCGCGCATTGCGGTAATGAATGCGGGAAAAATTGTGGAAATCGGCAAGACTAGGGATATTTTTACTAATCCGCAGCACCCTTACACTCAGCAGTTATTGCAGGCAGCTCCTTTACTGGCTCGGACGCAATAAAAAGGTATAAAATTGGGGCGCTTTGATATCGGCCACTAATATCAGTCACGAGCTTCTAGATGGATTTCGGAAATTTCTGATTAAATTGGTTAAAGTGAAGGGATAGTTTTCAAATCATCCCACGGACACCAAGCACTATATGGCAGAATCTGACCTAGGCAGTTTTGCGGTGGCATCCGAAGCCTCACTCGCAATCGCAGAGGATGAGGACACCGAGATCGATCGTCCGACGGTAACTAGATCGTCAGCATACAACAGTTGGTCTGCCGACGATCCCGTGGGAGCTTTGTTCAAAGAAATGGCTCGCTACCCTCTACTGAGTGCCACCGAAGAGGTAGAGTTGGCGCGCCGCGTTCAAGAATTGGTAGCCCTTCAGGAACTAGAACAGCGTTTAAAGCAGGAATTGGACAGAGTGCCAACAAAAGCTGAAATCGCGGCGGCTTTGGGGGTGAGCGAAACTCAACTGCAACAGATGCGCTACCAGTGTCAGTCGGCGAAACGGAAAATGATCAGCTCGAATTTGCGCTTGGTGGTTTCCATTGCCAAACGCTATCTCAACCGGGGCGTGCCTTTTCTTGATTTAATTCAGGAAGGATCTTTGGGTTTGAACCGAGCAGCAGAAAAGTTCGATCCTGAGAAGGGTTACAAATTTTCTACCTATGCCTATTGGTGGATTCGCCAAGGAATTACCCGCACAATTGCCAATCAAGGGCGGACAATTCGGTTGCCGGTTCACATTGTCGAACAGTTAAATAAACTCAAAAGAGTTTATCGGGAGCTGAGGCGTTCTCTTCAACGCAATCCCACTGAAGCTGAACTTGCTAAAGAAATGGAAGTTACTGCCGAACAGCTTCGCTACCTGCAGCAAGTGCGCCGCCAATCTTTGTCTCTCAACCACCGCATCGGCACGGAAGAAAGTTCGGAACTTTTGGATGTTATTGAAGATAGCGCGACGCAATCTCCCGAAGCTCAGATGAATGAGATGATGATGCGCCAAGATATTTTGGAGGTGTTGGACAGTATTTTGACCGATCGCGAAAAAGAGATTGTTGCTATGCGTTACGGTTTGATAACTGGCGAACCTTACACTTTAGAAGAAGTCAGCAGTTTGTTCAATTTGTCCCGCGAACGAGTCCGTCAAATTCAAAATAAGGCAATGCGAAAGCTGCGCCGCCCTCAAGTGACGGAACGGTTGAAGGGCTGGTTGAAATAAGCTCGAAAACATTGAGTTTGCATTTTGAAAAGTCTTAAATATCGGACGGCGAATGGAATTCGCGTCTATACAAACAAAACCCGCCTCCGCGGGTTTAACTGGTTTAACTGGTTCCAAGGAAGAGCCTCGGAACAGATATTCAGAGGCTCTTCCTCGGCTGGGAAAAAAGGAGGCTCTTCCTGCGGATCTGCGTTACCAGGCACTGCTGGTAACGAGTAGAATGACTGCTGACTACTGACTACTGACTACTGACGGCAGGACTAATGACGGCAGGACTAATGACTACTGACTACTGACTACTGACTACTGACTACTGTTATATTTAATTGTTGATTGTCGCTTACTACTGATTGATTTATGTCTGATGAGGTGATTTTGCGTCCGGCTACCCGCGCCGATGTGCCGGTGCTGTTTGATTTGATTAAGGCTTTAGCTGAGTACGAAAAGTTATCTCACGCGGTAACAGGTAATGCGGTTGATTTGGAAAATCATTTGTTTGGCGATCGCCCTTTTGCTGAAGCAATTCTAGCAGAATGCGAAGATCGGATTGTAGGCTGGGCGCTATTTTTTTACAATTATTCTACTTTTTTGACTCAGCCGGGGATTTATTTGGAGGATTTGTTCGTGCTCCCTGAGTTTCGAGGGCGGGGAATTGGTAAGTCTTTGATTGTTTATTTGGCGCGGTTGACTGTGGAAAGGGGCTGCGGGCGTTTGGAGTGGACTGTGTTGGATTGGAATGAATTGGCGATCGGATTTTACAAGGGTATCGGTGCTGATGTGATGCCCGACTGGCGGATTTGCCGGGTGGCGGGCGAGTCTTTGGCGAGTTTGGCCTCGAAGTGATTTTATCAGTTGGCGATCGCGCTCCGACTCTCATAAACGACTCTCAGAAACCGGGTTTTTTGCTGAATCTGCCGTCTGTAACGGGTCTTTTCGCGAAAAACCCGGTTTCTGGGCACCTCGTGGGTCAATTTTTTGTTGCGTAAATCCTAGTAAATAATTGGCAAAAATATAGGAAAATTTAACTAACAGTAGATTTTGATTGAGAGAGTAGAGCGTGATTATTTGGGTAAACGAGCAAATCGATCCGTCAGGTATTCTTTATGCTTGCATTGCTTGTGGCGATGAGACTCAAGCACAGGAATGCCACGCATCTTTTGAGCAGAATTTGACGGCCGAGCAAAAACAACAGGGCTGGGTTGCTACATTGCGAACTGTTAGTTCTTGGGATGAGGTGCCTGTTAATGCTTTGAAATTGAATTGATGAGCGCAAGCTAATCAGCAGATTTAGTATAGCCGTGTTTCGGTGTCAAGGAAAGGACAGGAAAACACTGCACATAAGTTAGGAAAATGTAAGACAAATCGTTAGCCCAGCACGCCCCTACGGGGGCTGGGCTAACGACAAATCGCATTTTTCAAACTGGTTTTAGCCTTACTATTAATCGATAGAGGCATTTCAAATTGTCAAGTTAAGTTTTTATGATTGAAACCTTATTTCATGCTTATACGCCTCTAGTTATCTGGACGGGCTTGGGACTGGTGGTATTTCGGTACATCCCAGTTGATTTTCCTAAGCTGTTGAGCCGCTTTCTGTTCTGGATTGGGATACCGCTGCAAATTGCAGTTTTAGCCCGTCAGAGCGATTTTTCCGGTGCTGTGGGATTCACGCCCGCGATCGCCATATTCGTGTTATTTCTGAGTACAAGTTTAGCTTGGTTGACTTGGGTGTTATTGCGGCGGCTGAGTGCGGCCCACGTCAAAAAGCCCTATTTTCAGGGCAAACATTCTCTAGTTAATTTATTTCTAATAAATGTAAATTCCCTGAAGCGATCGAGCCAAGGCAGTTTTATCCTAGCTGCAATGTTAGGGAATACCGGCTTTGTCGGATTAGCAATCACCCCCGCTATCATCAGCAGCGATAACAACAACTGGGCCGTCTTGTACAGCGTCACCAACAACGTGATCGGAAGCTACGGTTTTGGTGTATTTATTGCCAGCTATTTCGGGCATTCCGATGAAAAAAATCACTGGTGGATTCAGCTTCGCGACGTGCTGACAGTTCCCGCTCTCTGGGCATTTATCATAGGTTTTTTTACGAGAAGTATCCCCCTACCCGAGACAGTAGAATCGGGATTGCAGGCGGCAGTTTTTGGGGTAATTGCTAGTGCTTTGCTGCTGGTTGGTATCCGCCTGAGATCTATTAAAACATGGCAAAGTTTTGAACTAGCATTAATCCCGTCGCTGTTAAAAGTGGTAATTGTGCCGGTGCTGATCGGATTGGGTGCTGGTTTTTTTGGATTGAGCGGCGATCCGAGGTTCGTGTTGGTGTTGATGTCGGGAACGCCCACGGCTCTTTCGGTGCTAATTTTAGCAGAAATATATGAACTCGATCGCGATATGTTAGCTAGCAGCATCGCCCTCACTTCTGTCGGTTTGCTGTTGATGCTTCCCTTGTGGTTAGCTGGGTTTAGTTGACTGTTGGACGATCGCGTGGGGCGCGTGGGAGTTAGAAACCGGGTTTCTTTTCAAAATCTCGGTAAGGATGCGTAAATTATCGCTCTAACCCGGTTTCTTCGAGTCTGTGAGAAGTCAGAAACCGGGTGGGGCGCCGCCCTTAAATCCTCAATGAAAATCGACAATCGATGAGCGACGCACCTTACTCTCAGGGTGAGCGCAAACAAACCAAAAACCAATGATTGTGGCAAGACTTTTGATAATTATTATAATATAGAAATAACTTCTAGGAGGTTAGAGGCATGACCAGCATATCCGACGAACAAACAGCTATCATCCGTACAGAAAGAGGACTGACGATCGCAGGTACGCGCATCACCCTCTACGACATCATGGACTATGTGACGGCTCAATATCCGCCTAAGTTTATCAGAGGATTGTTTGACCTTACAGAAGAACAAATTAACGCGGCTTTAGCTTATATTGAGGCAAATCGCGCTGATGTTGAAGCCGAGTATCAAATGGTGCTTAAGGAAGCTGAGGAACTGCGGCTGTATTATGAAGAAAAAAATCGCGATATCATTGCCAGAATTGCCGCCGGGCCACCAAGACCAGGAACCGAAGCTGCTTGGGAAAAGCTTCGAGCCGCGAAGGCCAAACTTGATGCTAAAGCATAATTTTTTTGAGCGATCGTAATCTCAACGGACACCCCCTAATTTTGTTTGGCTCTATTGCTAATCAAGGTGGGCTTGATATCATCCCAATTCGTTTTGTCACCTTAAAGGAGATTGCTTTAATATGTTAACTAAATACATCCAAGCTGCCATGAAGCAAGCTAAGTATGAAATTTTCCCTGATGATGGGACTTTCTACGGAGAAATTCCTATCTGTGAGGGAGTCTATGCAAATGCTGTAACTCTCGAAGCTTGTCGAGAAGAATTGCAAGAGGTATTGGAAGACTGGATCTTACTTAGTCTCACAATGAATCTTTCTTTACCTGTCCTTGATAATATCGACCTTACAGTTACCAAGGAAGTTGCCTGATGCCTCCTTTAAAACCAGTCAAACGTCGAGACTTAATTTATTACCTGAAACAACTGGGATTTGACGGCCCCTATTCGGGAAAAAGGCATCAATTCATGTTGAAATATAACCTTCGCATTACCATCCCCAATCCTCATCAAGGTGATATCAGTGCCAACTTTTTAGCTAAAATTTTGCGACAGGCTAAAGTTGATATTAGTGATTGGGAGAACCTCTAAAGTTGAGAGGGTTTTGTCAATTATATTAAATAAAAGGATCGCGCTTCTTCTGCTATTGTGTGTGGTAGGGGAAGGGGCGATGATCGCAATTGGATGATCGACAGATGTAGGGTGCGTCACCTGCGATAATAGATACTCTTGGCAAAAAATTGTAAAGTGACCCACCCTACTACTTGATTTTCCGTCATGAATTTTTTGATTGTGCTTAAGTAACCACGCAAAATTAATTACATAAAGACTCTGAACGCTGTAAGGCTTTCAGGCGAGATGCAAGTGTAATTGATTCGGAACTACTACTTAATTAGAGGCGTACTAACTTATCACAATTTTATCCCACCAGCAGCACCGCAATCAAAATAATAAACTTTTAACAAAGCTATTCACCTTTCTGTATCTTGGTTTAATCAAAGGTGTGACTAAGAGCTAATTGAAAGAACCTTTGCAAGTGCAATTGTTCGTTCGCAATAAGCTGGATTAACTGTATAATTTCCTTGTTCATCACGGAGAGCCAATGCTGGGCACATCTTACATATTGACTTAGCAGAACAATTCGGATTACATCCACTTATAACTAAACCTTCCTGTGGTTTTATGTTATTAACTAACTGATGCCAAGCATCAGCAAACGAAAGTTCCATTAGATTGAACCGCTGATTCCGAATGTCTGAACATGGAGAAAGATTAGCATCATAGTTAATGTAAGCGCCTACTTTACCAACCCCGCAGTTAAAAACACGGGACGGCTCTCTATTTTGTGTTTTGGTAGGGGGTGTTGGGTTTTTCACTAACTTAAGCCTAAACTTTTCTGCTGAGTAATAGTCTTCACCTTTTAGTGCAAAATGCGCTAAATTATCACCATCAAGACCATTTTGAATACTTGGAGATACAAAATACTCCAAGTTACGATTCGTACACCAGTTATATATCCACTCAATAGAATTATGTGTCAGAGTAGTGATAGGTGTTTTACAAAAAAGATTAAAGCCATAGGTGCGAAGAAGCTCTATGTTTTGGAGTACCTTCTCAAAAGCTCGCCGTCCAGTTACTTTTTCGTAACTATCTTCATCGTGACCGTAAATGCTAATCTCAATCATATAAGGTGGATAACGTTTAAATATTTCGATATGCTGGGCTGTTAACAATTCCAAATTGGTGTATACCGACACAATAATACCTGCCAAACGGAGTTTTTCATAAATGGCTGTAAAATTTGGATGGATTAGGCACTCTCCGCCAGTTAAAATCACTTGAACAACCCCCGCATCAACAAACTCATCAATAAGTTCAAAAGCACGCTCCGATGAGAATATTGTCTTTGGCGTGTGTCCTACAATATAACAAAAGCCGCATTTAAAATTGCACACTGAAAGCAACTCCCATTCGAGAGTAGCAGGTATTCTCGCTCCGGCCAAAACCCAATTAACAAAAGCGTTAACATTGGCAAAGCTCAAGTTAGAATCTTCAGTATTTTTTAAGAAAATGCCAACAGGCTGAGAGGGATCAACTGCGAAATCTACATTGCCAACGTGCCGATGAACTAACATATATTTTTCCTCCATTTATTTGTCATTCATTGAGGACGCGACATAGTATCGCGTTATCGCGCCCCATATCAAACTTGTGCAATCTTTAGTAATTTGCTTTTAGTTTCTTGCCTCGTTACACCTCGAACTAGCACCGCAAGTCATAACATTTGCTCGTTCTGTTCCTACCTCAACTTGATACCATTCGCTGTGGTTTTCTGGACGAGCGATATACTTAGACTGAGTGATTGCACTGTTATTTTGTGGAGCAGTGACCGGAGTCTCTGCTATTTTGCTTTGTAACATAGTAACCTCACTGTATGAAACTTTGGCAGAAAGTACACTCTAGTTAGTTAGAAAGTCTTTCCTTGTATCTCTCCTTACTTTAATATGCCTATTTATTTTTGCCTAGTCATAAAAGTGGTGTTTAATGGGAAATTTACAATTCTTTACATAATCAAAATTGTGGCAAAAAGTGGGTTTGAGTTGAGCGAGTGGCAAAAAGTGTGATAAAGTGGGATAGTGAATGAATAACCCCACTTTTACCTATGGATATTCAGCAAGTTTTAACATGGACTGACCAACAGATATTAGCTAACACAGGAAAACATCTTGATTCCCTACAAAAGGCTATATTAGAAGGAGTTTGGCAACATCAAAATTATGAAGAAATTGCTAAAAATCATCAGCGTAGTTACGATCACATCAAAAAAGAGGCATGGAAATTATGGAAGCTTCTATCTAATGTAATTGGCGAAGACATTAAACAATCTAATGTTTGTTCTATTTTAGAAACAAAAGCATTATCTAATATTTACAACAATAATGGTTCACAGATTGTTGGTTACATTAATAGTCATATCAATATTTGTGGCGAAAAACGGCAAGATCCAGAAGATACTAAAGAGCGATCGCCCTCACCCCCAGACTCTCCCCAAAACAAAAGTCAATCCCCAATCATCGATTTAACAGACGCACCCGAATTAACCAGCTTTTACGATCGCACCTCCGAACTCTCCACCCTCAAACAATGGATATTACAAGCCCACACCCGCTTAATCACCGTCTACGGCTTAAGTGGAATTGGCAAAAGCGATCTCGCCCTCAAACTCATCGAACAAATTCAAACTCAATTTGATTATATTATTTGGTTAAGCCTCGCTGACACACCCACACTTTCAACCCTCCAAACCGAACTCAAGCAATTTTTTGGGCGATCGCCACAACCCCCATTACCCACAGTCATCGATTATTTTCGATCTTCTCGCTGTTTAGTAATCCTTGATGACGTACAGAATATTTTTAAAAGCAGTCAATTAGCAGGTCAATATTTAGCAGGCTATGAAGACTATGGCAAATTTTTTAAACAAATTGCCACATCCTCTCATCAGAGTTGTTTAATCCTCCTCAGTTGGGAAAAACCCAGAGAAATTACTGCTTTAGAAGCACTAAACCGACCCGCACGAACCTTACACCTCAAAGGGTTAGGGGAACAAGCGGCAGAAATTATCAGAGAAAAAGAATTGACAGATGAGGAAAAATGGTCAGACTTAATCGCCCTTTATCAAGGTCATCCTTTCTGGTTAAATATCATAGCTTCAACAATTTTAGAATTATTTGACGGTAGCGCTTCCCGGTTTTTAGCAGATCAAAATGATATCTATTTAGGTGATTTAGAGCCACTTTTAGAATCTCACTTAGAGCGTTTATCGGAGTCAGAAAAAAAGGTAGGCTACTGGTTGGCCACTCAAGATGAAGCTGTAGATATTTCACAACAACCTGCTGACAGTGAATTATCCAAATCTGAATTTTGGCAAGCCATACAATCTTTAGCCCGACGCGGCTTAGTGGAAAAAGTGTTAGTAGGAGTGCGATCGAAGTTTCAGATTAATCCTGTATTTAAAGCATATATTCAATCTCATGCCAATTTAATATGAAGTAGCATATATTTCGATCCCCCTAAATCCCCCTTAATAAGGGAGACTTTGACCACCCTCTTGTCCCACCCCCTACTCCCCTTATTAAGGGGGGTTAGGGGGGATCGGATTCGGGAGCAGCCTCATAAAAGATTGGTATAAATAACATTCCACCCCTTTATTTCTTAGTCCGCGGAGGCGGACGAAAGTTTGTATAGACGCGGTTTCAACCGCCGGGTTTATATAGTAGCAGTTTCAACTACATCATCGATCGCATAAAAGCATTCACCGCATCATATTGGTCGGCCATCCGCGAATAAAACTCGATCGATCGCAAATCCAAATCCGGCAAAAGTTCGCTCTTACTCACCAACTCATATCCCGTTGGACGCAAACAATAAACCGAAATTACCCCATCCTCCCAAAACCAAACCTCCTGCACTCCCACACGACGATAGATTTCCAGCGTATCAATTCCACCACTCGTCACTGTTATTTCGATCGCCAAATCGGGAACCGACTTGCGCGTACCCAAACAATAAGACTCATCTGGTTCCTTCCGTGCACCCAACTCCTTCATCCCGATAGTTGTACTACCGCGCCCGTAGAAACGAATGTCCTTCGTCCGCATATAAATCTCTAAAACCTGACCTAAAGTATTTTTAGGTTCTTCATGAGCATCAGATAAAGGGGCCATAATTTCTAAATACCCATCCAAATAAGTTAAGCGCGCCCCAGTTTGGGCCAAATCTGCATCCAACTTTTCCAGAGTCTCCCATGTCACGTTTGACAGGAAAGCCGCACCTGTACCCAATCCTGCTTTAGAAATTGCGACAACCATCTGACTTACCTTTTACGATCGCTTTTCCATATTAGCGAATATTAGCTAAAGTTTCAAATTAGATTGCTCTAAAATTTCGCAGTACAATGAACAATAACTGCACGGGAAACGACGATGGACGAGACAATAACTGCTACAGGTTTGCCTCCTGCATTCCCCGATCATACCCAACTGCCAGAGGAAGACGGTACATTTGTGAAGAATTTTCAGGAGCATCCGCAGAGTATCATTCTGACTGATTCGATCGGACCGGTGGTAGAGCGGCTGCATCCAGATGGACAATATGCGATCGGGCTCTTCTTGCGGGATTTACTGGCGAGAAACTGACCCGCCAGAGCGAGGCGCAGAAGCACCGGATTGGTTTTATATACCCAATGTACCGCCAACACTGGACGGTTTTCGCCGTTCTTATGTACTTTGGCGGGAACACATGGCTCCGTTCATTGCTTTAGAGTTTGCTAGCGGTAATGGAGATGAGGAGCGCGATTCCCTTCGGGATAGCTTCGCTTCACGCACTCCTCTTGCTGTGGCCGCTGACGGTACAACGACTAAACCGGGTAAGTTTTGGGTTTACGAAAGAATTATCCGCATTCCTTACTACGGCATTTATGAAATTAAAACTGGCAATTTAGAAGTCTATCACCTGATTGATTTTGTCTATCGCAGGATCGAGCCAAACGAACGCGGTCACTATCCCATTCCTTTATTAGATGTAGAATTGGGACTTTGGCAGGGAAGTTATCAAAATCAAGAAATGCTTTGGCTGCGGTGGTGGGATTCCCAGGGGAATTTGCTGTTAATTGGCTCTGAGCAAGTTGAAATTGAGCGGGCTAGAGTCGAGCAAGCAGAGCGAAAAGCCGAACAAGCAGAGCGAAAAGCCGCCCAGTTAGCCGATCGACTGCGAGCAATGGGCATCGATCCGGATGCTGAGGATTGATCTCAAAGTCCGAGTTTAATACCTAGACTGCGATTTTTGTAGGCGGCGGCAAGAGCTCCCGCCCTGCTAAAAGGGTTTCACACCTGTATAGTCGATCGGAAATAACTGGTTCCCAGGCTCTTCCTAACTCGTTTTTAGGTAGAAGAATCTGGGAACCCAGATCGCTCTTGAAGAGCCTCGGCCCGAAAAAAGGAGGCTCTTCCTCGCCCCAGAAGCGTTACCGGGCGAGCGCGAAAGTAACGAGTAATTATCAACGATCGATCGACTGTAGGTTGGGTTGAGGTAGGCAACGCAATGGGTTTAAAATTCCCGATGCCCCTGGAATTTCAACCCACTATGTCCCGGTATAATTGTTGCGGTAATTGTTTGATAACTCGCCGAAAAGGAGCCAAATCATTCAACCCGTGCGACAGAATCAGAGCACCTTGAACTGCGATCGCGGCATCTTCCCCGCGCTGATGAGCCAATATTTCATCCAATCCTGCTGTCATCAAAACCTCTGCGATCGCATCAATCAAAGTCCGCAATAGGTGTTGTACTTGAGGATGAAAAATCTCGCGTGCCGAACCCATCAATAGAATGGCAAATAAGCAAGGTTGTTCCCCTCCTTCATATAACTCGCTAATGCGATCGCACATTCTCTGGAGTTGCGTCAAAGTATCTCCCTCGCTGCGAAGGGCTTGCAGAATGTGTTGCTCCAGCCCTGCTTCGAGGTGATCCAACACAGCTCTTACCATCTCCTCCTTACCACCGGGAAAGTGATGGTACAGGCTTGCTTTGCCCAAACCTGTGGCTTCAGAAATTTTAGATAGGGTTGCTCCGTCGTAGCCATGCTGTCGAAACAGTTGCAGCAGGCATGGAATATAGGTTTCTTGTGGCATTGACAGCTATTTTGAGTTGACCTCTTGACATTATACCAAACGGTCGGTACAGTAATGATACCGAACGAACAGTACAAACGTTGAGTAATTCACAACACCTGCAAAGTGTTGTCTATCATCTATTGTTCTCTCTTCTCCAATCAGAAGGTATCACCCATGATTAAGCTTTACGGTCACGAAGTGTCTGGCAACAGCTACAAAGTCAGACTTTTACTTTCACTCCTGAATCTTGAATACGAATGGATCAAAGTCGATTTGTTGAAGGGCGAACACAAATCACCAGAATTTCTTGCTCTCAATCCCTTCGGTCAAGTTCCCCTGTTAGTCGATGGTGACACCATCCTTGCTGATGCTCAATCGATTTTAGTATATCTAGCTCGTCAGTACGGTGGCGACCAATGGCTACCCTTAGATACTATACCTCTGAGTCGAGTTGTGCGTTGGTTGTCAACAACTGCGGGTGAAATTCGTCAAGGGCCCGAACACGCTCGTCTTTACTATCTGTTTGGTGCAGCAACCAACATCAACATTGAGCGGGCAACTCAAAAAGCAGAGTTGATTCTCGCTCAACTAAATCAACATTTGAGCGATCGCACATGGCTAGAATTTGAACATCCGACAATCGCAGATGTGGCAGTCTTTCCCTATGTGTATTTGGCTCCCGATGGCAAGATTTCCCTTGCTCCCTATCCCCACGTTCAACACTGGATTACACAAATCAAACAACTTCCTGGGTTCATCGAGATGTCAGGAATTGAGGCTCCTGCAACGGTATAGCGATGCAGAACTTTGGAGGAGAAGGTTCATTCAGTTGACAGTTGACAGTTGACAGTTGACAGTTGAGAGAGACCTCTACCTGGAAGGAAGAGGATTGGAGTAATGAATAGTCGGATTTTAATTTCTCCCTAAAAGGGAGAGGCTTTAAACCAATTCTTTCGGGTAAATAATCTTTTCGCTTCTCCCGTTCAAATAAAACAGTCCCAGACGCAAAAAAAACCAATTAAGAGTCAAAATGACAGGTTTTCATCGCTCATCGACGTTAACGCAGAAACCGGATTTTTGACCCCGCCTGCGTTGAGGAATATCAAAATTATCAAGAGGACAGTGCCATGCCTCGTAAATTTACCAAAATTGCCTTCACTCCCGCTGTCAAAGCTGCCCAAGCACAACGTGGATCGCGAGAAACTTACGCTCGGTTTGAACTCTTTGGGCCTGAGAACGATGCGGTAACACCTGACATTGAAGAGTTCATTGCTCAAATCGATGGATTTTATCTGGGAACTGTTAGTTCTAATGGCTATCCCTATATTCAGTTTCGCGGTGGTCATCCAGGTTTTTTGCAAGTTCTGGATGAGAAAACATTGGGTTTTGCCGACTTCAAAGGAAATGTTCAGTATGTAACGGTTGGTAATCTTTCAGACAACGACAAAGCTTTTATATTTATCATGGATTACCGTCACCGTAAACGACTGAAAATTTGGGGGAGAGCCAGATATGTAGAGGGCGATCGCGAACTAATTGAGCGATTGAGAATACCTGAAGATGACTCGGAAGTTGAACGAGTTATACTCTTTCAAGTCGAAGCCTGGAACTGGAATTGTCCGCAACATATTCCCCTTCGCTATTCCGAACAGGAAGTTGCGGCACTGCAAGCCAGAATTGCTGAGCTGGAAATGCTGCTGGGCGATCGCTAATCTGAAAACCTTTTACAGTCACAAACCACAAAACTACTTATGGAAACCAAACCACCTCTACCGCCCTTTACGCTGGAAACAGCTAAAGCCAAAGTTCAAGCCGCCGAAGATGCCTGGAATACCCGCGATCCAGAACGAGTAGCCTTAGCTTATACCGAAGATTCTCAGTGGCGAAACCGCGCCGAATTCTTCAGCGGACGGGAACAAATCAAGGCTTTCTTAACACGAAAATGGGCAAAGGAACTAGATTACCGTTTACAGAAAGAACTCTGGAGTTTTACAGACAATCGGATTTCTGTTCGCTTCGAGTATGAGTGGCACGATGATTCCGGCTACTGGTATCGCGCCTACGGAAACGAACAGTGGGAATTTGCAGAAAATGGGTTAATGCGAAGACGTGAAGCCAGCATTAATGATGTTCCCATTAAAGAGTCTGAACGGAAGTTTCGATAGGAGTTATCTGTGAGTTGCTTAATGGGCCTTAGACATTTTCTCCCCCCTTTAGGGGCTGAACACCTCTGGCTTGCCAGGGAAAGAGGTTGATGACCTAAAAATGCCTGAAACCCTTGTAAATATTAGATTCATGCCCATTAGAGGTAAAAGTCTTTCTCTATCTAGGTTTTAAGCCATTTTGGCTTCACTTTTTGTCTAAGCCGGTTAGCGTAACTTTCGGAATTACTGCTGATTTCTTCCCTGCAACTGAAAACGGCTATACGATCGATTCAGCCCCATCAGTTACCTAGACCATAGATACCGCGAAATTGGTTGCTGTACAGATAGTCGGCATCTCAATAATAAACTGCGTTCCCTGCTCTGGCGTAGAAATACAGTGCAATTGAGCGCAGTGTTTTTCTAGTAAAATTTTTCGGCTGATTGACAATCCCATCCCTGTACCTTTTCCGATTGGCTTAGTAGTAAAAAAGGGACTGAAAAGTTTAGAAATAACTTTCTCATTCATGCCAATACCATTATCAGCAATTGTTACCCTAATGCCTGAACCATTGCTAATGTTGTCATGCGAATTCCCCGGTACGAATTCAGTACGAATCAAAATTTGGGGATGAAAAACTGTACCATTTTCTCTACTTCCCCGCTCTTCCAAAGCATCTATAGCATTCGCTAAAAGGTTCATAAACACCTGATTAAGCTGACCTGCATAACAGGTCACAAGTGGCAAGGCGCCATAGTCTTTAATCACGTTAATAGCAGGACGATCTGACTTAGCCTTGAGGCGATGCTGTAAAATCATCAAGGTGCTATTAATACCTTCGTGGATATCTACTGATTTGATTTCTGTTTCATCTAAGCGCGAAAAATTTCGCAGAGAATCCACAATAATGCGAATGCGTTCGATGCCTAACTGCATGGAAGAAAGCAATTTTGGTAAATCATCTATGATAAATGGCAACTCTCTATCTTCTATTTCATGAATAATTTCTGCTTCAGGTTGCGGGTAATACCGTTGGTAAAGATTCAACACATAGATGAGTTCTTTAATATAGTCGTGGGCGTGCGAGAGGTTGCCGTAAATAAAGTTAACCGGATTGTTAATTTCATGAGCTACACCTGCAACTAATTGACCGAGACTAGACATTTTTTCACTTTGAACTAGCTGGAGTTGTGTTTCTTGCAGCTCTTTGACAAAATGCTCTAAGGCAAGAGCTTTTTGGTGTTCTTTTTCTTGACTGATACGGAGTGCTTTCTCTACTTGTTCGCGCCGCTCTATTTCCGACTGCAATTTATGACCGAGACAAAAACTTCTCAAAGCTGTTAGCATCGTAGTGTATAGCTTTGTTGTCGTTAATTCAGTTTTAGTTTTATAGTCATTAATATCGTAATTGATAATAACGCTTTTTTCTGGTACTTGTCCGGGTTGGCCCGTGCGTAAAATAATTCGCACTAACTGATTGCCTAACTCTTGGCGGACATATTTAACAAACTCTAAGCCAGCATCATCCGTTTCCATGATTACATCAAGCAGGATGATGGCTACATCAGGATGTTCTTGGATTAACTGTCTAGCTTCAGTAGCGGAATAAGCACTAATAAACTTTAAGGATTTATTTTCAAACACAAACTTTCTTAAGGCAATATCGGTAGCTGTGTGAACTTGAGCCTCATCATCTACAATCAAAATTTTCCAGCTTTCAGTCGGACTATCTTCAGATACTTCATCTGCAAAAAGTAACTCCTCATATGAGTTAACTTCTTCAGCCAATAGTATTTTTTGAGATGATTCTTTAGTTAAAAAACCGTAAATATTGTCCATTGTTGCTCACCTTTATTTGTTACTGATGCTTTGAGTTAGAAAACTACGGTTGTGAATCGATTTGTAGGGGCAACTTAATAATAAATTTCGTTCCCACTCCCACCTCACTTTTACATTGTAGTTCACCCAGAAGTTTTTGGGTAACTAAATTGTAGACAATATGCAATCCCAATCCGCTACCTCCCTGGCAGCGTTTGGTAGTAAAGAATGGCTCAAAAATTTTACTTAAATTTTCTGGAGGAATGCCTTTACCATCATCGGAATATTCAAAGCTAAGTCGAGATCCATCTTGTTGCCAATCAAAAACGAGCTGACCAGATTCGCCCGGTTCGTAAGCATGAATCAGAGAGTTCATCAGTAAGTTTGTGACAACTTGGGATAATGCACCTGGATAAGAATCTAGGGCAATTTGGGTATCTCCCTTAATTTCGATCGAATGTTTGCTATTTCTCAATTTTGGTTTTAATTGGATTAAAATTTCATCCAGATAATCTCTTACTATGAAAGTTCGTCGTTCTTCGCTAGAGCGATCGACTGCCACTTCTTTAAAGCTCTGAATCAATGCTGCTGCCTGATTTAGATTAGTTAGAAGGGTGTTGCTGCTTTGGGTGGCTATATCCAAAAATTCTTCTAATTCGGAGCGTTTCATTTTGCCACTCTTATAAGTAGAAGCAAATTCTGTGGTATGTTCTGCCAAAGCTGACGCAACGGTAACGCCCACGCCGATGGGAGTATTAATTTCGTGGGCGACGCCTGCAACTAATCCTCCTAGGGATGCCATTTTTTCAGATTCCACTAGCTGACTTTGAGTCGCTTTTAAAGCATCCAGCGTGTTGGATAATTCGTGGGTGCGATCGCCTACTAATTGCTCTAAGTTTTGATTGAACTCCTGCAAGTTATTGTAGAGTTGGGCATTTTCAATGGAAATGGCAATTTGGGCAGATAACAATTTTAACAGCTCCAGCCTATCTGTAGTAAAAGCTCCTTCTGTTAGGTTATTTTCCAGGTAAAGAATGCCTGTCAGTTTGCCTTGGTGTACCAGAGTGGTGCAGAGAATCGATTTCGGTTGAGTTGCTGCAATATAAGGATCGCGGGTAAATTGTCCCTCTTGCGTGGCGTTATTTAAAAGCACATTTTCCTGGGTGCGGATGACGTAGTGGACGATCGCACTTGCCAGTTTGGGCATTTCCCCAGAATCAGCTTTTGCATTCAGAGGAAGCGATCGCAACACGCTAACTTCATCCCCCTTCACCGAACCTTCAGCCTCAATCGCCCAGTTTCCCGCTTTTTCTAAAATCAAAAAGCCTTTTTGGGCGCCAGCATTTTCGATCGCAATCTTCATCAACCTTTCCAGCAACTTACTCAAAACGATTTCACCCGAAATCGCTTGGGAAGCTTTCATTACTGTGGCTAAATCTAAGGTTTCTCCCAAATTAGTGCTAGTGGTAGTAGGCGTGGTAGTTTTTCGGTTAACTTTTGTTTGAGTTGTTGTCTTGGCTGATATTCTAGCTAGGAATTGGGGGTATTTTTCTTCTAAATCCTCAACTTTAGCTATAGCGCCCCAGACTTGGTAGCTATAATGAGCGTTTTGCATATAAACTTGGGCGATCGTTTCTTTGCCCCATAACATATAAAATTTGGCTGCCAGTTCGTAAGCAAGTGCTTCTTCGTTGATGTATTGGTTTTCTTTGGCAAGGGCAATAGCCTTGTCGTACATTTCCATTGCCTCTACTTTTTGACCTAAAACTCGATATCGTTCTGCTTCCACTAGATAGAATTTGTGTAGATGATTCATTGGAGCATAATGCGCCCATTTCTGCATTTTTTCTTGATTAGCTTGTACTCTGTCAAGAATGCTTTGCTGCTCTGAATGTGGAGTATCAGAATACACCGCCAACCACACCAAAGAATCGTACAAATGAAAAACTGGAATAACGGGCAATCCTACTAGGGAATCTAAATACTTTTCTGCTATAGTAGTATTTTCAATGCCTTCTGAGTAATTTTCAAACCAATAACAAAGTAAAATTTTATTCAAATATATGTATGCCACTCCCACTTTGTCGTTTGCCTGGTAGTAAAATGGCAACTTCAACTCCTCATCACAGGCTTTACCCTTTAGAATGCAGGAGTTTTCGCTTTTTCCCAGCAAATTTAAGGTAGCCTGCCAATAGGTTTCTATATAATTAAGGGCTGTTTGTTGCTTGATTTTATGAGCAGCATCTCTGTAAGTTGCCATCTCTCTTTCAAGAACCGTCAGTTCTTTGCCGATAAAGTAAGCGAAATAGGAGTACATTAGTAAACCATAGCCTGAATATTCTAAATCTCCCGTCTCTAGTCCGCTAGAGTAAACTGATACCAAAGGTTCTAATGTTTCTCTCAGATGCTCTTTCCAATGTCGGATAAATACATTCACTATGACAACTGTCTTGGCTTTGATTTCTGGAGCATTTAACTTTGACAATAGATTTAAAGCCAATTGACCGAATTGATAACCTGAATCAATATCTCCCACCACTCCGCAAAGCAGAAAACCATAATTAGCATAAGCAAAGGGAGAAGCGGAAGCATTACCATATTGGACGGATAAATCTACTTGTTTACACAATGTCAAGGGCAACAGCGCAGGAGCAGCCATGTATGCAGGAGAAAAGATACTTGATAAAAGTTTCATGGCTGCTAGTTTATAGGGATCGCTCATTTGAGGCAGGTCAATTAAATCCTCAATTCGCAAGTGATTCAAAATTGTCGCAGTTTCTGTCAATGCTTGCCCAATATCTGATGGGTTCGGCTGAGAGGGAAACTCCACTCCGAACCGCTTTAAAACTTGTAGAGCTGTATTAACCGCTTCTAGCAGCCTGTTCTGTCCCATGTAAGCTTGGATCTGGACTTCATACACTTTTACTGTGTCCAGTAGCGTTTTAGCGCAGTTTTGTACTATCTCAACGAAGCTCTGCATTCCTTCAAAATCACCGCTCAAAAAAGCTGCCTCTGCTGCTTCCTCATACAGCGCTAACGTCAGTTCGTAATGATTAGTCCAGCTATCTTCTACTAACAGTCTCAGCCCTGCTTGCAAATATTCGGTAGCCGCAGCATAAGCCGTTGCAGCTTTGGCTTTTTGACCAGCAATTAAATTTAGTTTGGCGATTTCAGTTCGTTCGGATTCGTCGCTAACCAGTTCAATTCCTAAATTCAAATGATCGACGAGCGCAAATATTTCTTCCGTTCGCGTCTCTGTCGAGGTATTTTGCCAAAGCAGGCGACCAATTTGCAAGTGAACTATTTTTTTAGAACTTTCCTCAATCAGAGCATAAGCTGCTTGTTGCACGCGATCGTGCAAAAACTTGTAAGTAGTAATGACCAGATGAGACTGAACAATTTCTTCTTCTGTTACCCCGAGTTCAGAAGTGGCTAAAATTAATCCATCTTGGATTGCGGGCACTAGCTCTGTAAAAGTTTCGGCGGTAGATTTTTCGTTGACTATGGAGAGAGTATTTAAGTCAAAACTATTGCCCACACAAGCGGCTAACCGTAAAACCTGCTGAGTGGAATCTGGCATTTTTCTCAATTTACCGACCATCAACTCAACCACATTATCGGTAATTCCTACTGCTTCGATTTTTGAAATATTCCAATCCCAGTTTCTTTGATCAGAATTAAAATTCAGGAGGTTTTCTTCATAGAGAGTTCTGAGAAACTGATTGACAAAAAAAGGATTGCCTTGAGTTTTACCGACGACTAACTCAGCTAGGAGGATGACTGAGCCTCTATCCCTCCGCACAGTATCAGCTATCAAGTTAGTAATATGTTCGATATCTAAGGGAGTTAAGGTAATGTGGTTAATAGTCGCGCCTTGATTTTGCAGCCCCTCCAGAGTCATGATTAAGGGATGCGTGGGGCTAACTTCGTTATCTCGATAAGCACCCATTAGAAATAAGTATTTTGTTTCCTCATCTGCCATCATTACTTGCAGCAGTTTCAAAGTAGCGGAGTCAGCCCATTGCAAATCGTCCAGAAAGATGACTAAGGGGTGATCGACACAACAAAACACCCGGATAAATTTTTGGAAGACTAAATTAAAACGGTTTTGCGATTCTGTAGCACCTAACTCTTGGACGGGTGGCTGTTTGCCAACAATGAATTCTACGTCGGGAATGACATCTATAATGATTTGACCGTTATCACCAAACGCCGCTAAAAGTTTTTCTTTCCAGGCGCCCAGTTGCGTTTCGCTCTCAGTTAAAAGTTGCTTGACTAAGGACCCAAAAGCTTTAACAACAGCCGCATAAGGAATATTGCGTTGAAATTGGTCGAATTTCCCGGCAATAAAATAACCGCTTGCCTTAGTAATCGGTTTATAAACTTCTTGCACTAAGGCAGATTTGCCAATGCCAGAGTAACCCGACACTAACATAATTTCTGTTGTGCCATTGCTGACGCGCTCGAAAGCAGCTAATAAGGTTTCTACTTCTCGTTCTCTCCCGTAGAGTTTTTGAGGGATTTGAAACTTATCTGTAATATCTTTTTGGGCGATCGCAAAATCAGCAATCGTTCCTTTTGCCTGTAGTTGTTCCAGGCATTCTTCTAAATCTGCGATGATTCCCCAAGCACTTTGGTATCTTTTTTCAGCCGTTTTTTCTAACAGCTTCATTACTAGATCAGAAACGGCTTTAGGAATTTTTATTTCGGGATTGATTTCATGGGGCGGGACTGCTTGTTTAGCAATGTGACAGTGGACTAATTCCATCGCATCGCTGTAATCCCATGGCAGTTGCCCCGTTAGCAGTTCGTAAAAAGTGACTCCTAATGAGTAAAAATCCGTGCGGTAGTCGATCGATCTGTTCATTCTGCCTGTTTGTTCCGGCGATATATAGCTCAGAGTGCCTTCTAAAACATTAGGATTTTTTAGGGTAGGATTCTCACGAGTTAAAACAGTAGAGATGCCAAAATCTATAATTTGAACTAGCCCTGTTGTCGAGTTAATAATAATATTGCTGGGGTTGATATCTTTATGAATAATGTTATGTTGATGAATTTGACCTAAAGCTCTGGTTATTTTAATAGCTGTTAACAAAAACTCTTCTAAGGTAAGTTTTTGAGAAGTCAACCACAGCTTTAATGATTTTCCACCACTATCCTCGAAAATGATAACCAAACTGTTCTGGTATCTTTCTAAGCTGTAGGTTTTAGGCACACTTTCTAGGTTAAGATTGCGTGTAATTTCGTATTCCTGCTTGTACCTGACTAACGAAGCTGGCATCGGATAATCTTGCTTGAGAAATTTGAGAATGACTGGTTGGTTGTCTTGCTTTCTCAGTCCTCGGCAAACTAAAGAATTGTTACTTTCTTGAATTTGGTTGGTAATCTCGTAGCCAGCTAAGTTAATCATTCTTGCAGCCTTTTTTAAGTATTAATACTCATTTTATCAAGTGTCAATTTATAAGTAGATGTATGCTCTGATACCTAATTCTACTCTGCACTTTAAGCAAAACTAAAGCTTTACTTAAAAATTTATTTTTTAACATTTCTTAAAAAAAATAAAAATAAAAATTCATGTTAGGAGTGCGATCGCTCTACAGTTTCCTCCAAAAGCAGGCAGAAAAGAGTGAAGGGCGATCGGCGTTGGTCTTCAGAGGAGATTTGTACGGCTTGTTAGAGTTACTAGATCGATCGTCAGATAGGCCTAGACCCGCTCATATCTAGAACTTACGCATTGATAAATTAACTCAAATGTGTATAAGGTGCAAAAATAAGGTAATCCCGACGGCGGATTAAGGTTGTGCCATTACAAACAGTTGTAAAAAGCACGGATATTTGTTGAGCTGCGACAAGTCCAATTAATCGTGCACTTAGGGAGCTGTTAATATTCAGTTTTTAGAGATACTTGTTGATTCAGATAATTGAGAATGAAATCACGGGCTACCTGAAGAGAAAAATTCCGTTGAATTTCGTACCAATTATCAATCAGTTGTTCTGCTCTCTTTAACGGGACTTAGGCAAAAACTAAAGCTAAAATGGCTTCAAACCCAAATCGAGAAAGACTTTTAGCTTGCATGGGCATGAATTTAGTTAGAGCGAGGGTTTTAGGCATTTTTAGATCGTAGATCTCTTTCCCTTGCGAGCGAGGAAGTTTCAGCTCCTAAAGTGGCTAGAAAATGTTTAAGTCCCTTTAGCAAAGCTTATATATATATCTAGTAGCGAGCGGGGAGGCTCGCGCTCATATAAAAGCTCTCACGCTTGATGCTCCCCGCCCAATTTTCCAACTCCTCAATCGCAAAGCAAACTCGGAGAAGTCAGCACAAAGACATCCCTGGTTCCCACCCCTTCAGATTCCGGTTTAATCGGTGTAGTAAAGTGGAAAAACTCGTGGTCGTTAACTAACAGCAATTCTCCCGGATGCAGAATTTTATTAAAAACAGGCTTCTCTTTTTTAGCCAAGTACAAATGCGTTTCCCCGCCTACAATATTAGTTCTGTCAACCGAGAAGATGCCGATAAAATCAGTACCGTCTTGGTGAATGCCTTCCGGTGCGGGGTTGCCGAAATTGTGCGGCGAACAACTCGTCCTGATTTGATGGATGCCGATTTCAGCTTCCGGGTGAATTTTGCAAGAATCGAAAAAAGCAAAAATCAGTTGTTTGAAGTTATCGAGGGCAATTAGCCGATCGTCCAATTCGGCAAATTCGCGCCGGATGTCCCCCACCACCGGATTGTACTCTTTACTTTGAAACAAGTAGCCGTGAGGTAACTTAACTAACTCATTCCCGTTCACTGCAAACCGCGACAATCTTCTGGAACGATACTTGCCTTTAATATAAGGATCGACTGGCATATCGTTAAAAAATGGCTTGAAACCTTCTAGCTTAATCGAGTTTACTTTTTTGAAAGTAAACATGAAAGCATAGTCCAATTGAATGGATTCTAATACGGTTTTCATTGATTATTCTCCGTTAAGCCTTGCTCCCCTTCTAAGTTTTGCCTTAAGAAGGTTTATACTTCTACTCTAGCTCAGGTTTTTTGAATGTGTCGTCAAAAACACTACAAAATTTGCAAAGATATCGTAAAGATGACGGCTAAGCTCAACAAAATGGATAAATTGAGGCAAAAACAATCGGCTTCTGCCGTTCCTGCGCGACAGTTTTGACTTTCCGAGTGGAATGCGAGTTCTTAAGCTCGCTAGCGAGCTCGGAATCATTCGGCTCTAACCGGATTTGGTATATTAAGTAAATTCACCTAATTAAACGTAAAATACGGCTCGCTCAAAAGCTTGCTGTGTATGTCTTCTTCTTTCTTCCTTATTCCTTTCTTACTTTCTTCCTTCGGACGACTTCACGCTTGACGAATTCCTTCTTCTTAATTCCGCACCGCTTTCACCAGCGACTGACAGGCCCGCAGGAAGACGGCAACATCCACCCCAAGGGCGACATACTGAACGCCAGCATCCATCCACTGCTTGGCGATTTCGGGGTTTTCGGCAAAAGTACCTGCTGCTTTGCCTGCTTTGCGGATGGTTTGCACTGCTTCGTGCATCATGTCGATGACTCGCCGATCGCGAACTTGGCCCGGAATGCCGATCGACTGTGACAGATCGTAAGGCCCGAGAAAAATCACGTCAACCTGCGGCACAGTCACAATTTCCGCCAGATTGTCGATGCCGCCTTTACCTTCGACATGAATCACAACTAAAGATTCTTCGTTGAGTTTGTCGGTGATATTTGTACCTGCGGCGGTGTAAAGTCCCGCCCGCGTAGCGAAAGAAAGGCCCCGCGCGCCCAAAGGACTGTATTTAGCGCTTCTGACAGCGGTTTCGGCATCGATTTTGCTTTCAATTTGAGGTACTTGAACGCCTGCGCTGCCGATGTCGAGAGCTCGTTGAATTTGCGGCCCGTCGTTTTTGCGGACGCGGACGATGGGTGCAATGCCGGTGCAGTCGGCGGCGCGGCACAAATCTTCAGCAGCAAGTGGATGTAAGGGGCCGTGTTCCATGTCGATGACGGCGAAATCAAATCCAGCATGACCGCAGATTTCGATGAATGCGGGATAGGCGCAGTTCATAAATAAGCCGAGGACTGTTTCGCCTTGTTTGATTTTTTGTTTTAGTGTGTTTTGACGCATAAATTTTGAGTTTTTTTTTACCGCAGATGAACGCGGATTAACGCGGATTATTTTACATTTTATAGCTCACAATTTTCCGCCATAAGTTACTTTATGTTAAGAGGATTGAGAGAAATTTTGTAGCTGCTTTTGCTTCTATTCTAAAGGGAATCAAGCACAAAAGCCAGCCGAATAAAAACATTCCTAGGATGGGGACAAATATTGGCCCCACTGATGGTTCTACGAACCAAGCAAATAAAGAAAACATTCCAATACTTCCTGTTGTCCACAGCCAAAGAATCATAAATGCTATGACTATTTTATGTAAACTCATCCTAATTTTGATGGAACAACCAAACGGTTGAGAATGGATATCTCCTTTGATAATGGGGAAAAATGAATTGCGGCCGATGATGATGCGATTTATTTTGAAGGTATTGCCAGAAATTGTTCCTTCATAAGGTTTGGCAGGTGGCGGGCCGAAGGGTAGAGTTATTCTAAAAAGTTTGGGAGGAGTGACAACTTCGTCCAACCTGTGCAAAACTTCCGAAAAAGTTAAACTGGTCGTAATTGTTAAACTCTCAAAAGGAATCAACGAGCTAAAAAATTTGACGATTTTGAGCATAAGGTTTATCCTGCTTTTATATAGTTGTTGATGGTATTAATGCCTCTTATATAAAAAAAAGTTTGCCCTGACAGCACGGCGAAATACCAGTATACTGCAAAATAAACATTTGGATGCGATGAGTGTTTTTCACTGCTATGTCTAAATTGATTCCACAATCTCCGATGAAACTGCGACGGTATCTATTTTCGCTCAAAGGTCGATCGCTCGTCACCTTCACCCTCAGCCTAATTACCTCGATCTGGGCTATTACCCCAGCGTTTGCCGCGCTTCCTCGCAATCCCGACAAAGAGGAAACTTGCGACATTCTCGTAGCAGGCGGCGGGCTCGCAGGTGCTGCTACCGCTTACGAAGGTTTGCTCGCCGGGCGCACCGTTTGCATCACGGAAATTACTGACTGGCTGGGCGGTCAAATTTCCTCCCAGGGAACTTCCGCACTAGACGAAAGAGAAACTCAGCGATCGCTCTTATTTTACCCCCGCGGCTACCTAGAATTGCGGCGGCGAATTAAGGAACATTACGGGAGGCTAAATCCCGGCGGCTGTTGGGTTAGCTATTCCTGTTTCATGCCCTACGACGGCCACAAAATTTTATTTGACATCTTGCAAGATGCGGCCGAAAGAGGCAATGGCAAGCTGAAATGGTTTCCCAATACGGTGATTAAAGAACTAGCAATTACTCGGGCTGTGGCGGAGAATGCGGTTGGGGGCCAACAAATTAAAAGTGCGATCGCCATTCAACACAAACCGGCCGCCAACACCGGGCCAATCAACACCGAAACTCTGTCTCAAACTATCGAAGATGCCTATCGCTACGAAAATTCCGCGCGATTTAACAAAACTATTATTCGGTTTATTCCTAAAGCATCAGGCACCCCTTATAACCCCAGAACAGGGGGAAATTCCACAAGTTCCCCCCCTTTACAAGGAGGGGCTGCTGAAAGTTCCCCCCCTTTACAAGGGGGGGCTAGGGGGGGTGCTGATTGGTACGTGGTAGATGCCACTGAAACAGGCGAATTGATCGGACTTGCCGATGTTCCCTACCGCCTCGGAATTGACCCGCGTTCCCCTCTCGAACCTTCTTCTGCCAGCCCCACCGGCGACGCTTACTGCACTCAAGGTTTTACCTACACCTTTGCGATGGAGGCAACGAAGGAACCGCAGCAGCATCAAGTGCCGTCTTTCTATCAACAATACGCTCCTTACTACAGTTACGAATTGGCTAGATTGGCGAGTTTTCCGCTCGTTTTCAGCTACCGCCAAATTAGGAGTATGAGACCGGATGAGCCGCGCCCTTCTGACCCGAAGCAATTCCCGATTTATCCTGGGGATATTTCCATGCAAAACTGGACTTGGGGCAATGACTACCGTCCCGGTTCTGCTGAGGATAATTTAATTTATTCTCGATCGCAATTGGAAGCAAACGGTCAACTGCAACCGGGCGGCTGGATGGGCGGTTTGCGAACGGAAACTTTGCGCCGCGGCGAAGAAAATGCCAAAGGATATTTCTACTGGTTGGTAGCAGGAACGACTGACTCGCAATTAGGTAATGGAGTGAAAAAGCCTTATCCCAACAATCGTTTTTTGAGCGGGTTGGATTCGCCGATGGGGACGGTACACGGACTTTCTAAATATCCTTATATGCGGGAGGGCAGGCGCATTATTGGTCGCCCGAGTTTCAATCAGCCTCAAGGTTTTACGGTGTGGGAAGTTGATATGTCTCGGACTGATTTTAAGGCTGATTTTTACCGCCAGAATTTGTCGGAACAAGAGTATCGCAATTTGTGGTTGGCTGTGGGTGGTTTGAATGCGCCGGCTTTGGCGGTGGGAAGTCAGTCTGTTGATGAGACAAAATCTCGATCGCGCGCGACGATTTATCCAGATGCTGTGGGTATCGGTCATTACGCGATCGACTTTCACCCCTGCATGACCAACAGCCCCCCGGAAGCACCGGGAAATACCGAACGCGAAGGCACTCGCAAAGGTCAAGGACAAGCTTATCCGTTCCAAATTCCGCTGCGGGCAATGATTCCTCAAAAGATTGACAATATGTTAGTGGCGGGTAAAAGTATTGCTGTCAGTCATACGGCAGCGGCTGCTTATCGAGTGCATTCTTTTGAATGGTCTGCCGGTGCGGCGGCGGGAGTTACGGCTGCTTTTTCCCTAGAAAAGGGGATTATACCTTATGAATTGGTGGACGAATTGCCGTCCCGCGAGCCGAATTTGGAGGCGTTGCAGTTGCGGTTGCAGCAAAATAAGAATCCGATCGCATTTCCGGGTACTTCTATCTTCAATAGTTCGTGGCAAAATTGGAAATAATCGCAGTTGGTAATCTGTAGGGTGCTATAAAGCCGCGCACCTTACCCTACAAACTGCCGCCGGATATCGGAAGCCACAGGCGCACTCCGGGCTTCCGACTTTCCCAATGGTTTAACAAGGTTTTTTGACTTACCTGTTGTGTCTCCAATTACTCCAGACTCCAATTTGACACCTCAAGAGGGTAATTGCAATAGCCGACTTTTTGTAATCCGGGGGAAGGGAAGCTTTTTATGCGATCGTACATCAAAGCTCTTGTGGAGTAAGCATCCTGTAGCGCTTGACTTTATTTTCGCTCCAGGTCTAATGTCAAACCCATACCATAATAAACACCAATTTGTCATCCATCCTTTGACAGAAGCAATCTACCACTAATTTAGTCAGATAATAGCAATACCATCCCCAAAAACTCATGAGAGCTAGGGTTGCAGCAGCCTCAACCCGCACTGCCAACCAGATGTCTTGCACCATCAACGCACTCAGCAGCGGGAAACCCCTTCAAACTCCCCAAAGGTAACGGTCATGTCAACTGCACAGATAACAGCCAATCCCAATAATATTTATGCCAAACAGTTACTCAGAACCTTAGTAGCTGTCAAAAAAGGGGACTTTTCAGTTCGGATGCCCATAGACCAGACCGGTCTAGCGGGGAAAATTGCTGACGAACTTAACGACATTATCGAGCTCAATGAGAGAATGGCAGCCGAACTCGATCGGATCGGCACAGTTGTCGGTAAAGAAGGCAAAATTGCCCAGCGGGCCACCATCGGCAGCGCCGAGGGGTCATGGGCCGCTAGCGTCAACTCTGTCAATACCCTAATTACAGATTTAGTGCAACCAACCTCTGAAACCGCCAGAGTAATTCGGGCCGTAGCAAAAGGAGATTTATCGCAAACCATCGCCTTAGAAATAGAAGACAGACCCCTCAAAGGAGAATTCCTCCAAACAGCCCAAATTGTCAACACAATGGTAGACCAGTTGAGCTCCTTTGCGTCGGAAGTAACGCGGGTGGCTAGGGAAGTAGGAACCGAAGGAAAATTAGGCGTGCAAGCTGAAGTACGGGGAGTTGCAGGAACCTGGAAAGATTTAACGGATTCAGTTAACTCGATGGCGGGGAATTTAACAGCCCAAGTCCGCAACATTGCTGACGTGACAACCGCTGTGGCAAATGGCGATTTATCCAAAAAAATTACAGTAGATGTTAAAGGGGAAATTCTCGAACTGAAAAACACGATTAACATCATGGTGGATCAGTTGAGTTCCTTCGCATCTGAAGTAACGCGGGTGGCGAGAGAAGTAGGAACGGAAGGCAAATTAGGGGTGCAAGCTGAAGTGCGGGGAGTGGCAGGAACATGGAAAGATTTAACGGATTCAGTTAACTCAATGGCCGGCAATCTTACCGCACAAGTACGGAACATTGCCGACGTGACGACTGCTGTGGCAAATGGCGATTTATCCAAGAAAATTACAGTAGATGTTAAAGGGGAAATTCTCGAACTGAAAAACACGATTAACATCATGGTGGATCAGTTAAATTCCTTCGCATCTGAAGTAACGCGGGTGGCGAGAGAAGTAGGTTCCGAAGGCAAACTCGGCGGTCAAGCTGAGGTGAAAGGAGTTGCCGGAACTTGGAAGGATTTAACTGATAGCGTTAACTTCATGGCAGGCAGTTTGACAGCACAAGTCCGCAACATTGCTGAAGTAACAACCGCTGTGGCAAAGGGCGATTTATCCAAAAAAATTACAGTAGATGTTAAAGGGGAAATTCTCGAACTAAAAAATACCGTCAACACGATGGTAGACCAGTTAAATTCCTTCGCATCTGAAGTAACCAGGGTTGCTAGGGAAGTGGGAAATGAGGGGAAATTAGGCGTACAAGCAGACGTGCAGGAAGTAGCAGGAACCTGGAAAGATTTAACGGATTCAGTTAACTCAATGGCCGGGAATTTAACAGCACAAGTCCGCAACATTGCTGAGGTGACGACGGCGGTTGCTAACGGTGACTTATCTAAAAAAATTACGGTACAGGTTAAAGGCGAAATTTTAGAACTTAAAAACACCATTAACGTGATGGTGGATCAGCTTAATTCCTTTGCATCTGAAGTAACCAGGGTTGCTAGGGAAGTGGGTTCCGAAGGTAAACTCGGCGGTCAAGCGGATGTGCGAGGCGTAGCAGGAACTTGGAAGGATTTAACTGATTCAGTTAATTTTATGGCGGGTAGTTTGACAGAACAAGTACGAAATATTGCTGCTGTTACGACTGCTGTGGCTAATGGCGATTTATCTAAAAAAATTACTGTCGATGTTAAAGGTGAAATTCTGGAGTTAAAAAATACCGTCAACACGATGGTGGATCAGTTAAACTCCTTTGCTTCGGAAGTAACTAGGGTTGCTAGGGAAGTGGGAACGGAAGGGAAATTAGGCGTGCAAGCTGAAGTTAAAGGAGTTGCAGGAACCTGGAAAGATTTAACGGATTCAGTTAACTCGATGGCGGGCAATCTTACCGCCCAAGTGCGGAACATTGCGGAAGTGACAACGGCGGTAGCAAATGGCGACTTGTCGAAGAAAATTACAGTAGATGTTAAAGGTGAAATTCTCGAACTGAAAAACACGATTAACATCATGGTGGATCAGTTGAGTTCCTTCGCATCTGAAGTAACCCGAGTTGCGAGAGAAGTAGGAACGGAAGGTAAATTAGGCGTGCAAGCTTACGTGCGGGGTGTAGGGGGAACTTGGAAAGATTTAACTGATAATGTTAACTTGATGGCTGGGAATTTGACGGCGCAGGTGCGGAATATTGCGGAAGTGACGAAAGCGGTGGCAAATGGCGATTTGTCTAAGAAAATTACCGTCGATGTCAAAGGCGAAATTCTCGAACTGAAAGACACTATTAACGTGATGGTGGATCAGCTTAATTCTTTTGCTTCTGAGGTAACGCGGGTGGCGCGGGAGGTGGGAACTGAGGGTAAATTGGGCGGTCAAGCTGAGGTGAAAGGAGTTGCGGGAACTTGGAAAGATTTAACCGACAACGTAAACTCGATGGCGGGAAATTTGACAGCGCAAGTGCGGGGTATTGCTAAGGTTGTGACGGCGGTGGCGAATGGCGATTTGAAGCGCAAATTAATGCTGGAAGCTAAGGGAGAAATTGCGACTCTGGCAGATACGATTAATGAGATGATTGATACGCTGGCGACGTTTGCCGATCAAGTTACTACTGTGGCGCGGGAGGTGGGAATTGAAGGGAAATTGGGCGGCCAGGCGAAGGTTCCGGGCGCGGCGGGGACGTGGCGAGATTTGACGGATAATGTGAATGAATTGGCGGCGAATTTGACTACTCAACTGCGGGCGATCGCAGAAGTGGCAATTGCTGTTACCAGAGGCGATTTAACGAGGTCAATTTCCGTCGCCACTGAAGGAGAAGTTGCCATTGTTAAGGACAACATTAACCAGATGATCGCCAATCTCCGGGAGACCACGCAGAAGAATACAGAGCAAGATTGGCTGAAAACAAACCTCGCTAAGTTTACTCGAATGCTACAAGGTCAGCGGGATTTAGAAACTGTTTCTAAACTAATTCTCTCAGAATTGACACCGCTGGTTTCTGCTCAGCACGGCGTCTTCTTTATGATGGAAGCTGTCGAGCACGATCCGTTTCTCAAACTGTTAAGTACCTACGCCTACCGGGAACGCAAACAGTTAGGAAATAGATTCAATTTAGGCGAAGGTTTGGTAGGACAGTGCGCCCTGGAAAAGGAACGAATCCTGTTGACAGAAGTGCCGGAAAACTACGTTAAAATTGGCTCGGGACTGGGAGAATCTACGCCGCTGAATGTGGTGGTTTTACCCGTACTATTTGAGGGACAAGTGACGGCAGTAATTGAGTTAGCTTCGTTCCGCCGCTTCAGCGAAATACACTTGACATTTCTCGACCAACTTACAGAAAGTATCGCCATTGTTTTAAATACAATTGCGGCGAGTATGCGGACGGAAGAGTTGCTGAAACAGTCGCAGTCTTTGGCAGAAGAGTTGCAAACTCAGCAAAAGGAACTAACGGAAACTAACAAGCGTCTCGAACAACAAGCGCAGTCTCTCCGCACTTCTGAGGAACTGTTAAAGAGGCAGCAGGAAGAGTTGCAGCAGACGAATGAAGAACTAGAAGAACAAGCTGAATTGCTAGCGCTGCAAAATAAGGAAGTTGAGCGGAAAAACCGAGATATCGAACAGGCGAGGGGGTTGTTGGAAGAAAGAGCCGAACAGTTGGCTCTAACTTCTAAGTATAAGTCGGAGTTTCTGGCAAATATGTCTCACGAGTTGCGAACTCCGCTGAATTCGCTGTTGATTCTGGCTCGATTGCTTTCTGACAATACTGAAGGCAATTTGACTCTCAAGCAAGTTGAATACACGCGCACAATTTACTCGGCGGGAAATGATTTGCTGGGGCTGATTAATGACATCTTGGATCTCGCTAAGATTGAATCAGGCACGATGTCGGTGGAAATTGAGCAAGTGTTGTTTCCGGACTTGCGAGATCATTTGGATCGAACTTTCCGCCAAATCGCCCAGGATAAGAAGTTGAGTTTTAAAATCGAGCTTGAGGTTGGGTTGCCAAAAGGTCTCTATACTGATTCTAAACGGCTGCAACAAGTTTTGAAGAATCTCCTCTCTAATGCGTTTAAGTTTACAGAGCGGGGTGAGGTGAAATTGCGTGTCGAAGTAGCGCGGGAAGGGTGGAGTTTAGAGATAGACAGTTTAACGAGTTCCGCTACTGTTTTGGCTTTCTCAGTTAGCGATACGGGAATTGGGATTTCTGCTGAAAAACACAGGGTTATTTTTGAGGCTTTCCAACAAGCTGATGGTAGCACTAGCCGCAAATACGGGGGCACGGGTTTGGGTTTGTCAATTAGTAGAGAAATCGCTAATCTGTTAGGCGGAGAAATTAAATTGACAAGTCGCCCTGGTGAGGGTAGTAAGTTCACGCTTTATCTGCCCCAAACTTACCAAGAATCGCGAAAAATGAATGATAAGGAATCGGGAATGGGCAAGCAAACGGCTCAAT
Organism: Microcoleus sp. ARI1-B5; assembly: GCF_036705795.1. Classification (NCBI taxonomy): domain Bacteria; kingdom Bacillati; phylum Cyanobacteriota; class Cyanophyceae; order Oscillatoriales; family Microcoleaceae; genus Microcoleus; species Microcoleus sp. ARI1-B5. Next base: position 236,226 of record NZ_JAUBVK010000004.1, on the reverse strand, counting down.
TGCCGGCTGCTATTTCTTCCCCACTTCCGGCGCCGAATTTCCACTTGCCGATCGCCCCTTATCCATCACCTATTATCGCTGATGACCGGGAAAATGTCGAGCCCGGCGATCGCGTGCTGTTGATTGTTGAAGATGACGTGAACTTCGCTCGTATTCTTTTGGATCTGGCGCGGGAACAGGGTTTTAAAGGTTTAGTTGCTTTGCGGAGCGATATCGGTTTGGCGATGGCGCGAGAGTTCAAGCCAACTGCGATTATGCTGGATCTAAATTTGCCTGTGATGGATGGCTGGACAGTGCTCGATCGCTTGAAGCACGACCCAAGTACGCGCCACATTCCGGTTCACATTGTATCAGTTGAAGAAGGGCGGCAGCGCAGTTTGCAGTTAGGGGCGATCGCGTACTTACAAAAGCCTGTCAGTCGCGAAGCTTTGAGCAAAGCTTTGACTGATATTAAGGGTTTTGTGGAGCGCCCAGTGAAGAATTTGCTAGTTGTGGAAGACAACGAAACGCAGCGTCTTAGCATTGTGGATTTAATCGGCAATCACGATGTTTCTACAACGGCTGTGGGGAGCGGTGCAGAGGCGCTAGCAACTTTGAGGTCAGGGTCTTTTGACTGCGTTGTACTCGATTTGGGACTGCCAGATATGACTGGTTTTGAACTGATCGAGCAGATCAAGCAAGAGGCAAGTTTGAAAAGTCTGCCGATTATTATTTATACGGGCAAAGAGCTGACGAGAGCTGAAGAAACTCAACTCAAGCGCATGGCGGAAACCATCATTGTTAAAGATGTGCGATCGCCTGAACGTTTGTTAGATGAAACAGCTTTGTTCTTGCACCGAGTCCAAGCAGATTTGCCGGAACAGAAGCGCCAAATGCTAGAGCAATTGTATCAAACAGATGCGACGCTCGCGGGCAAAAAAGTCTTGATTGTTGACGACGATATGCGGAATATTTTCGCGCTGACGAGTCTGCTGGAGCGCCATAAAATGCAAATTGTGTTTGCTGAAAACGGCAGACAGGGCATTACTACATTGCAAGATACGCCTGGCATAAATATTGTGTTGATGGACGTGATGATGCCAGAAATGGACGGTTACGAAACAATGCAAGCAATTCGCAAGATGCCTCAATTCGCTTCGCTGCCGATGATTGCTCTGACTGCGAAGGCTATGAAGGGCGATCGGGAAAAATGTATCGAAGCTGGGGCGTCTGACTACATTACTAAACCTGTTGATACGGAACAGTTGCTCTCGCTGCTGCGTGTTTGGCTTTATCGATAATCGAAAGAAGGAAGAAGTCCGATGGAAGTCGGAAGAAGGAAGAAGTCAGTTGTCAGTTGTCAGTTGTCAGTAGTGATTTGTTAGGTGCTACCAATGCCCTGCGCAGGCCTTCTTCCCAATTCCCAATTCCCAATGCCCTGCGCAGGCCAATGCCCTGCGCAGGCCAATTCCCAATTACCAATGACCAATTACCAATTAGTAATTAAAAATGTCCGAAAGCCATGAACTTGAAACAATCGAAATTCAACTCCTAGTAGAGGGAATATTTCGCTATTACGGATTTGATTTTCGCAATTATGCTCTTGCCTCTCTCAAGCGCCGCATTTGGAACACTATTCGCTCGGAACGGCTCACCACTGTCTCTGGACTTCAGGACAAGCTACTCCACAATCCTGCCTACCTAGACCGTTTCCTGGTGGACATTTCTGTCAATGTAACGGCGATGTTTCGCGATCCCAGCTTTTACCTGAGTTTCAGAAATAAAGTGGTGCCAATGCTGCGTACTTATCCTTTTATTCGGATTTGGCACGCTGGATGTTCAACGGGAGAAGAAGTCTATTCTATGGCAATATTGCTGCAAGAAGAAGGACTTTATGACCGCTGTAGGATTTACGCTACTGACATGAATGAATTAGTTTTGAAAACAGCAAAAAATGGTATTTTCCCGCTGAAAGCAATGCAAGAATATACGCAACTTTACCACCAAGCCGGGGGCAAAAAAGCGTTTTCTGAGTATTACACTGCTGCCTATGAAAATGCAATTTTTCGAGCTTCTCTTAAAGATAATATTGTCTTTGCTCACCACAACTTGGCTACGGATACTTCTTTTAATGAGTTTAATGTAATCTTGTGCCGGAATGTGCTGATTTATTTCAATTCATCCCTCCAAGATCGGGTACACAAGCTTTTTTATGACAGCCTGGCAATGTTTGGAGTTTTAGGGCTGGGACATCAGGAGTCTCTGAATTTTACACTTTATGAAAAACACTATGAACCAATTGAACGTAGTGATAAACTCTACCGCAGAGTTAAATAAAAAAAATTTTGAAATAGTGGTTATTGGCACGTCTTTGGGAGGGCTACAGGCTCTGACTGTGCTGCTGGCAAATTTGCCGAAAAGCTTTCCTTTGCCTGTAGTTATTGTCCAACACCGCCATAAGAGTTCTCAGGATAGGCTTAGTGATTTTTTACAACAGCAAAGTTCTCTCCCAATCACAGACGCAGAAGACAAAGAGCCGATCGCCCCAGGACGGGTTTATTTGGCTCCTGCTGACTATCACTTGCTCATAGAGTCGCCCCGCGAGTGGGAGCAGAGCTTGTCTGAAAACGACTTTACAAGGTGGGGGAGGATTCCAGTGGAGCCAATCCACAATTCAAAATCCCCAATCGTCTGTCGCACAACTCCTACATTTGCATTATCAACTGAGGCTCCTGTCTGCTACGCGCGGCCCTCAATCGATGTGCTGTTTGAGTCTGCTGCGGATGCCTTTGGGGAGAAAGCGATCGGGATAATTTTAACGGGAGCTAATTCTGATGGCAGTGAAGGGCTGGCAAAAATTAAGGCTGAGGGAGGATTGACATTTGTGGAGGAACCGGCTTCGGCTCTATGCGGGACAATGCCCGCGTCCGCAATCGCAAATGTTGAAGTAGACTGGATTTTACCCCTCTCTAAAATCGCTCCCTGTTTAGTCAACCTGCTAACAATTAAAAATTAAAAAATTTATGAACGTGCAGCACTCCGATCGAGTAAATGTCCTTCTGGTGGACGATCGCCCAGAAAATTTGGTGGCTCTGGAAGCTATTTTGAACAAGCCGTATTACAATTTAGTCAAAGCAAATTCGGGCGCGGAGGCTCTGAGATGTCTGCTTAATGAAGATTTTGCGGTAATTTTACTTGACGTGCAGATGCCGGGAATGGATGGATTTGAGACGGCAACCATGATTCGCTCTAGAGATCGATCGCGATCGACTCCGATTATTTTTATCACAGCATTCAGCAGTAATGACACCCACGTGTTTAAAGGTTATTCTCTGGGTGCGGTGGATTACCTATTCAAACCGTTGGAACCGGAAATATTGACATCGAAGGTGGCGGTATTTGTGGAATTGTTCCAAAAAACAGTCGAGGTGAAGCGGCAAGCAACACAGTTAGCTGCTGTTAATCATGAACTAAGTAAAAGTGAAGAGCGGTTTCGCACTTTGTGTGCTTGTTCGCCGCTGGGAATTTACTTGGCTGACGTTGCAGGCCGCTGTACTTACATGAATCCCCGCTGTCAAGCGATTTCCGGGTTAATTTTGGAGGAAAGTTTGGCGTCAGCTTGGCAGCGGTGGGTTCATCCTGAAGATCGCGATCGGGTAGTAGCAGATTGGTTAGCTTGGATTAAAGAAGGTCAGGAATATTCAAACGAGTTTCGATTAGTTTCTAACGAGGAAACTGTGCGTTGGATTAACGTGCAGTCGTCGCCAATGTTTTCGGATTTGGGAAAACTGATCGGTCACGTTGGCACGGTTAGAGATGTCACAGACCGCAAGCAAGCAGAGTCAGAACGCGGCCGACTAATTCGCGAACAAGTGGCGCGGCAAGAAGCTGAGAGAGCTAACCAGATGAAGGATGAATTTTTAGCTATTCTCTCCCACGAACTCCGTACTCCTTTAAATGCAATTCTCGGCTGGTCTAGGCTGCTTCTGTCCAAGAAGTTTGACCAAGAAACTATTGATAAAGCCCTAGAAACAATTGAGCGCAATGCTAAATCTCAAGCGCAGCTCATTGAAGATATTTTAGATGTTTCGCGGATTCTGCGCGGGAAACTAAGTTTAAATATGCATCCGATTCAGTTGGAATATGTGATTGAGATGGCAATTGATTCTCTGCGACCTCTGGCAAGCGCAAAATCAATTGTCATAGAATGGGAATGCAGCCCAAATGTCGGTAGAGTTCTAGGCGATATCGCTCGCTTGCAGCAAGTTGTCTGGAATTTGCTTTCAAATGCGATTAAGTTTACGGACGAAGAGGGTAAAGTAGAGGTGCGGTTGGAGTTAGTGGGCGATGAGGCCCAAATTCAGATAATTGATAGCGGAATTGGTATCGATCCAGATTTTCTGCCTTATGTTTTCGATCGCTTCCGCCAAGCTGATAGCAGCACAACTAGGTCTTACGGGGGTTTGGGGCTGGGATTGGCGATCGTCCGTCACTTGGTGGAACAGCACGGCGGTAAGGTGGGCGCAGAGAATAATGCGGGCGAGGGTGCGAAATTTACGGTTTCTCTGCCAGTTGCTCAGGAACCCTGCTCCGGCGATCTTGATGATTTCTCTGCACTCAATGACGCGGCAGAGGCTCTCCCAGCTCTGGCTAATTTGCAATTGCTGGTGGTGGATGATGACGAGGACACGCGGAAGTTTATGATTGCTTTATTGGAACATGAAGGAGCTGTGGTGCGATCGGCGGCATCGGTGGCCGGGGCTCTAGCTGCACTGGAGAGTTTTTGGCCGGATGTGCTGCTGAGCGACATTGGAATGCCGGAAGCAGACGGCTATGAGTTGATCGCGCGGGTGAGAGAAATGGAAGTGCACCGCGGTGGAAAGATGCCTGCGATCGCCCTGACGGCTTACGCGAGAGAGTCGGAGCGCCTACAATCGCTGGAAGCTGGTTTCCAGATGCACTTATCTAAACCTGTTGAGGTAAGTCAGTTAATTGCAGGAATTGCTAATCTCGCAGGAATGCTCAGAAATCCAGTGAGGCTAAAAGCTGTTGAACCAATCAACTTAGGAGGCCAGAGCTCGGAGGCTCGCCCGGACTCGGCGGTGGAAACTGCTTAGCGAGTCAAACTTTCGTCTGGCTGCGGGGGCGATCGAGATCGAGGGGGTATTTAAGCCGGATTTGATAAGTTGTACAGCATTTAAATTGTATTTTTCGATCGCATATCAAAAATCCTCTCCCCCCGTCTCCCCCTCTCCCCTCTCCCGTGCCGATTACCAAGAAAAATATTAAGCTAGCTAAAGGACGAGCGATCGACAGTTCGGAACAAGACACCCGTTTTTCCCCAAAAAGCCGGATATTTGCGGTTTTTTGCTTCTACCTGCCGTCAAATTACCAAATTACCTGACAGTCAATACATGAATATTTTTAGCAGTCTGCTTTCTGGTCCAACTAAACAACCCCAAGTCACAAAACAGCGTCGAGGCATTGAAATTAAGTCGGAACGCGAAATCGAAATTATGCGGCAGGCATCGAAAATAGTCGCAACGGTACTGAAAGAAATTTCCCAAATTGTGAAACCGGGAATGACTACTGCTGATTTGGATGTTTATGCTGAAAGACGCATCCGCGAAATGGGTGCAACTCCGAGTTTTAAAGGTTATCACGGTTTCACGGGTTCGATTTGTTCTAGCATTAATAACGAAGTTGTTCACGGCATCCCCAGCCCCAAAAAAGTAATTCGGGCGGGAGATGTTCTTAAAGTAGATACGGGAGCATATTATCACGGTTTTCACGGCGATTCTTGCATCACGATCGCAGTTGTGGAAGTGACTCCGGAATCGGCAAAATTAATTAGAGTTGCAGAAGAAGCTCTCTATAAAGGTATCGAACAAGTGAAGGCGGGAGCTTATTTGCTCGATTTGGCCGGTGCGATCGAAGATCATGTCAAAAGCAACGGTTTTAGCATTGTTGAGGAGTTTACCGGCCACGGTGTCGGGCGCAATTTGCACGAGGAACCGTCGGTTTTCAATTTCCGCACCCGGGAAATGCCGAACGTGAAATTGCGATCGGGTATGACATTGGCGATCGAACCGATTTTGAATGCGGGTTCTAAGTACACTCGGACGCTGGCTGACAAGTGGACTGCTGTAACGGTTGACAATGCTATGTCTGCTCAGTTCGAGCATACTGTTTTGGTGACGGATACCGGTTATGAAATTTTGACCGATCGTTCAAAAGTTTAATTGGGAATGGTTCAAGAATAATTGTGAGTTTTGAGTTTTGAATTCAAAATTTATAGCAGTTTTCAATTCTCTGAAATACAGCTTTAGACTTAGGCACTGCCTTTCGTCGTGTCAACAAACAAGTCAAACGTATTGCTGATATTCTGTCTAGCGATTAGGGCCAGATCACCCTGGCGCCCCCCTTAATAAGGGGAGTAGGGGGTGGGACAAGAGTGTTCTTGCGTCAACCCCTACTCCCCTACAACCAGGGGAGTAGGGGTCGAGTAGAGGGTATGCGAGGGGGAGCGGACAAGAGGCTACAAACGACAGTTATCAATGGTTTTAAGCGATTGTTGACACGGCTTTGGACACGGCGCCGTGTCCAAAGCCGAGCATCTGTAATTCACTCAACTGAAAACCGCTATAATAACTTTTTAATCGTTCGATCGAAACCAAACTCAAAACTCTTGAGTTTAATCACAATTTTTTGAGTTGCTTCTATAGATGGAGTGAAAAAATAGTTGAATTCGGCTAAATTAAAAGATAATAGTGGTAAAACGTAAGGGTAACGGATATGTCAGCACGATTATTATTGGTAGATGATGAACCGGGTTTGCGGGAAGCGGTACAAGCTTATTTGGAAGATAGCGATTTTTCGGTTGAGGTTGCCAGTAATGCTCGGGATGGCTGGGAACTCTTGCAGCAGCACAATCCGGATTTGGTGATTTCAGACATTATGATGCCGCAGGTGGACGGCTATCAGTTTCTCAAGCAAGTGCGGGAAGATCCTCGCTATAAGGCTTTGCCGGTGGTGTTTTTGACGGCTAAGGGGATGACGGGCGATCGCATTCAAGGCTATCAAGCAGGCTGCGATGCTTATCTTTCTAAGCCCTTCGATCCCGACGAGTTAGTGGCAATTGTCACGAATTTGCTGGCGCGGCGCGCGGCGGCTAAGGAGACGGGCGGCAATGCTGAAAGTCCTGATATTGCTGCTTTGGCCAGCCAAATGGCGAGAATTGAGTCTTTGCTGAGCGGGCGGAGTGCGATCGTCCAAAGTGGTTCGCCGGTTAAAATTGATTTGACTCCGCGAGAACAAAGTGTTTTGGATTTGGTTGCTCAAGGTTTGATGAATAAGGAAATTGCCCGCCGTTTGGAAACTAGCGTGCGGAATGTGGAAAAGTACGTCAGCCGTTTGTTTAGCAAGACTGGTACTAACAGCCGTACTGAGTTGGTTCGCTACGCTCTCGAACACGGCTTGACTAAGTAGGAACCGTCTCGATTTTGCTGGTGGCTCTTCCTCGCCGCTCTGCGTTACCAGGCTCTTCCTGGTAACGAGAATTCTGCAAAAAATTAGAAGTTTTAAGTTTTAAGTATTGACATATAGTTGGTGAATGTGGTAAAGCAAATGAATTTGCTGGAAGTACGGGAGTGCGATCGAACTTTTAGCCGTTTTCAGTCTGAAATAGACACTCGCTCTCATTTCCAAAATTACTTAAAGGAAAACCTGATTGTTTAAGAGTTTTCACGTAATCAATAGAAACGGGAAGAGTTAGCCGGATACCCTCCGTCAGGCAAACTTGCCCCGAAGTGTCACAGATCGGGGTATATTTTGTCGAAAAATAAGCGATTATTAATTAATAGCAGCGCAGTGAAGTAGTGGCGGATGTTTGAATTTATAGCACCAGCAAAATTTAGTTGATACCAGGAGGAGATTATGGGGAAAATCACGGCGCGACAAACGATAAGTGCAATGGTAGCATTGCCGATCGCACTAATGGCCAATACAGCTCAAGCTTTGGCGGCTGATACCGATCAGAAAATAGATCCAATTAAGCAAGTTTCTGATTTTGGCGATGAGCTTGATTTTGATATGGCGGCACCAACAACAATCCTCATTGAAGAAAGCGAGGATTGGGATCGACCTGATTTTTCAGCTACTAATTTAGATATGGAGATTGATAAATTTATGACAGAAAATCTTCAAGTTGTAATTGAGGAGCCGCCGCCCGTAGTTTATCTCAGTGCGGCGAGGAGCCAGCAAAGCAGGGAATGCAATATTTCAGCAATCTGCGAATAACTGCATCGGATTGGTGGGATTTTTTGCGATCGACTTTTTTTGCTCGGGAGAATGTGAGCCACCGAGGGTAAAAAAAATCAGTAAAATCCGGTGGATTTTCCTGAGATTATGATAATAACAGAGTATGTATTTTTTTGGGGTATGCTTTAAGGGCGATCGGCTAAAACAATCGGACAGTTTCAGGGCTTAGGCATGGGGAGCTAGAAACCCGGTTTCTACAAGTTTTGGATTTAGTAACGAGAAATATACGAATAAACCGGGTTTCTGAGGTCACTAACAGACCCGTAGGTGGTCGCCACATTCAGCCAGAAGCGCACCCTACAATAACTTGCGTAGGGGAGGCGAGAAACCCGGTTTCTAGGAACTTTGGGTTTAGTAACCAGAAATAGAAGGAAGAAACCGGGTTTCTGAGGCCACTAACAGGCCCGTAGACTGCGGATAAGGGAAATTTATTGAGTCTGTGGTCGTACATTGGGCCAGAATCGCACCCTACAATAACTATCCGTTACATCCGTTTCACAATCCGTTGCCGAACTTCTTTCTACAGGATCTATTCTGAGAATAATTTTCAAATATTAATTATGATTAATTCGCACTGCCAACAAGAAACAGCAGCAGAGCAAAACAAAAGTTCGCTGCAAACTCTCTCCCGGACTCTCTCGATGTCTCAGGGGCAATTTTCGCTGATTTTAGTGCGGTGCAATTACAGTGCGATGCGAGAGGAAACTCTACGTCAATTGCGGGATAAGTCTGGGATCGAGATTCGAGAAATTGTCCTCCCGGCATCTGTTAAAACTCTTTACACGACGATAGAAACCGAACTTGACGGCAGCCAGCCTCAAGCTTTAATGGTGTTTGGATTGGAGTCGGTAAGTGCGATCGATCGCGTGCTGACTTCCACCAACTACGTCAGAGAAGAATTTCGGAATAATTTTCCCTTCCCGGTGGTGCTGTGGGTGACAGACAAAATCTTAAAAAAACTGATTCGGTTAGTCACAGATATCGAGACTTGGACGACAACTGTTGAATTTGTGCTCGGCCCAGACGAGTTGGTGGATTTTTTGGGCAAAAGTTGCGATCGCATTTTTTCCAAGATTTTAGAAAGCGGCAATTGGCGTTTAAGTAATTCTGCGATTCTCGGAGCCCATTCTTTAACTGAATTAGAGTCGGCCAGGCAAGACTTGCAAACTTGCAACATCAGGTTAGAGCCAGCTATCGAAGCCAGTTTGCAATTTATTCGCGGTCGAGACGAATATGCTTGTCACCGCATAAGTGCGGCTATTGAAGTGTATCAAAAAAGTCTCAATTTTTGGAAGTATCAAGTAGCATTTATTGGGACAAAAACCGAATTTAGCGATTTGTTGTTTACCGTTCACCCTGCACCTGTATTAGAGGGGATTCTACTATTTCACATCGGTCTTTGCTACCGCTTCCAAGCCGAAAAGCACCGCAGCGGCAACCGTCCTTACTGGACAGAAGCTAAGAATTATTTTCAGCAATGTATTGATGTTTTAGAACGCGCGGGACAGTCGGATGCCGTTGGTAGATTCATCAATCAACTCGGCGAAGTATTGCAGCATTTAGAAGATTGGGATGCACTCTGGAATTTAGCTATCAAAGCTCGGAGGTTACATGAAAATATGAAAAATTCAGCAGTTAATTTGGCTCAAGATTACGGCTTTTTGGCTAGAGTAGCCTTAGAGCAGAAGAATTGGCAAGGGGCGAAAGAATGGGCTTTAGTCGCTCTAGACGCTCTCAACTCAAATTTTGAAGCGACGGGACACGGAACGCCTGTAAAGTCGCAGCATCAAGGCTTGTATCTGTTAATTTTAGCAGAGGCCCAGAGCCAGTTGGGCGAGATGGAGGAGGCGATCGCGCATTTAGAGCTTGCTCGCTCGCAAACCGAAGCTTGCTACAACCCGCAACTGTATTTGAGGGTTTTGGAAATGCTGCGAGGATTCTATTTTCAGCGGGGAGAATATCTCAAAGCCTTTCAACTTAAGCAAGATTATCGATCGGTAGAACATACGTATCGGTTCCGAGCTTTTATTGGAGCCGCCAAATTGCAGCCGCACAGAGAAGCGATTAATCCCGCCGCCGAAACAGTTGCCGCTGCTGCGACTATTGCTGACGAAATTACTGCTTCGGGCCGAGAACAAGACCTCAACCGATTGATATATAGGATGAACAATACCCCCGACAAACTGACAGTAATTTACGGTCAGTCTGGAGTTGGCAAAAGTTCAATTGTCACCGGGGGATTAGTGCCGGCTCTCAAGCAAAGAAAGATAGAAATGCGGACTGTTTTGCCGGTAGTGCTGCAAGTTTATAACAACTGGCCGCGGGAATTGACCAGACAGTTATCTGCTGGTAAAGCTGAAATATTCGATCCGGAAATTTCCGAAGCAGTACCGGGTTCATCTCCGGTAGATTTGACCGTAGCAGGCGCAGTCAAGGGAAATCTCCTGAACGGATTTAACGGCGGCTCGGCTGGGAAAAATCCGGATAAAATTGAGCAATCACAGCCTGTTGAAGTAATAGTAGAAAAACAGGCGATCGAATACGAAAAAATTATCAAGGAATTGCAAATAAATTCAGAACATCTAGTGAGTGTTCTGATATTTGACCAATTTGAAGAATTCTTTTTCGTGTGGAAAGAGCCAGCCCAAAGACAGAGATTTTTTGATTTTTTGCGGGAATGCTTGAAAATCAAGTATTTAAAAGTCGTCCTGTCTTTGCGGGAAGATTACCTGCACTATTTGCTGGAATTTTCGCGACCCAAAAACCAGACAGAATTCATCAACAATGATATTTTGGGGGACATTCTCAGCAAAGATATTCTGTTTTATTTGGGAAATTTTTCGCTGGGCGATGCGCGATCGGTAATTCGCACTTTAACTGAACGATCGCAGTTTTACTTAGAACCTGAGCTGATCGAAGAAGTAGTCAAAGATTTAGCTGGAGAATTGGGAGAAGTCCGCCCGATCGAACTGCAACTTGTCGGCGCTCAACTGCAACAAGAAAACATTAGAACTTTAACTCAATATCAGGAACTCGGCAACAATCCGCGACAAAAATTAGTCGAAAGATTTCTCGAAGAAGTCATCCAAGATTGCGGCCCGGAAAATGAAGGAGCGGCGCGCCGAGTTTTGTATTTTCTGACAGATGAAGATGAGATACGCCCCCTAAAAACCCGCGCCGAATTAGCCTCGGATTTAGCGACATTTGCAGAATCTGACAAATTAGATTTAGTCTTAGAACTGTTAGTAAACTCGGGTTTGGTTTTTCGGTGGACGGAACTGCCGGCAGAGCTTTATCAGCTCGTTCACGACTATCTAGTTAGCTTCATCCGCCAGCAGCAGGAATTAGATAAAAAGGCAGAATTTGAGGAACTGCGAAAGCAAAACCAAATTAACCGAGATGAAATTGAACAAATTCGCAAAGACAGAGAGCAAGATGCTTTGCTCTCGGAAGCTAGAGACAAACAGTACCAAGCGGAAGCTCAACTTTACCAAAGTCGGAGATGGCAATTGCGGGCGGCGATTCTAGGAGTGCTGGTACTCGGAGGTGTTTCTTGGATAGGATTCGAGCAAGCAAAATTAGCACAAAGCGCGCGGCAAGAAGCAGAAACAAGTCGGACTGATGCCCTAAATTCGGCGTCGGAAGCTTTGGTGCTTTCTAATGAAAGAAATCAATTAGGAGTGTTAGGAAATAGTATCAAAATAGGCAGTGATTCTCTAAAAAGTACAGCGCTGCCTGTGGATACTAAAAATAAGATTGCTGAGAGACTCAGACAAGCAGTTTCTGGTGTACAAGAAAGCAACCGTTTCGAGCAGCACAGCAAGTTTGTTTTGGATGTGAGTGTGAGTCCAGACGGCAATTCAGTTGCTTCGGCAAGTGCTGACAAAACTGTTAAACTGTTGAGCAAATCAGGTAAGTTGTTAAAGACTTTCAAGCACGATGATATCGTGACGAGTGTTAGTTTTAGCCCGGATGGGAAAACGATCGCGACTGCTGGTGCCGATCGCACAATCAAAATTTGGCAAGTGGATAACGACCAAAGTGCGATCGCCACTTTATCCGGCCACCGCGATATCGTCACCAGCGTCAGTTTCAGCCCCGACGGCAAAACCCTAGCTTCCGGGAGTCACGACAACACCGTCAAAATCTGGAACCTGGAAACAAAAACATTGCTGCAAACCTTAACCAAACACAAAGACTGGGTGCTCGGCGTCAGTTTCAGCCCCGACGGCAAAACAATTGCCTCAGCAAGTGCTGACAAAACTGTCAAACTTTGGAACCGACAAGGTAAAACCCAGAAATTTCAAATTAATCCCAAAACATTAACCAAACATTCTGACATTGTTTACAGCGTTAAGTTCAGTCCAAACAGCCAACAACTCGTCTCAGCCAGTGCCGACACCACAGCTAAAATTTGGAATCGAAAGGGTGAGGAAATCAAAACTCTCAAAGGACACAACGATGCAGTTGTCAGCGCGAGTTTCAGTCGCGACGGCGAAAAGATTGTCACCGGCAGTGCAGACGATACGGTGAAAGTTTGGAGTCGCAGCGGTACTTTGCTCAACACTTTTAGAGGACATCAAGATGACGTGAGATCCGTAACTTTCAGCAGCGACGGCACGATTGCTTCCGCAAGTAAGGACAAAATGGTTAAAATTTGGCAACCCGAGAGCACTCCGTTGAATAAGATTTTATCGGGGCACGAAGACTGGGTTTACAAGGTCAGTTTTAGTGCGGACGGCAAAACAATTGCTTCTGCTAGCGGCGACAAGACGGTGAGACTTTGGCGCGCTGACGGCAGTTTAATCAAAATTTTAGCAGGTCACAAGGATTCTGTTACCTGGGCGAGCATTTCGCCCGACAATAAAACTGTTGCTTCTGCCAGCGATGACAAAACGGTGAAAGTCTGGAGTTTAGACGGGAAACTGTTAGATACTCTGCGTCATAGCGGCATTGTTAGAAGCGTCAGTTTTAGTCCAGATGGCAAGATAATTGCCGCCGCAAGTGCCGATCGCAAATTGTACCTCTGGCGCTGGAACGGTGCTAAAGCAACTTTGTTGGCAAAACTCGATCACAGCAATCCTGTAATTAGCGTTAGTTTCAGCCCAGACGGCAAAACTATTGCTACTGCTACCGCTGCTGACGACAAGGCAAGCGCGAAGAAAACGGCTGTTGAAATGACTGGAGAAAAGAGAGTTTACCTGTGGCAATTTAACGGTACGTCGGCGAAGATTCTGAAAACTCTCGACCACGCGGACAGGGTAAGAAATGTGAGTTTCAGTCCAGACGGCAAGACTATTGCTGCTGCTGGCGCTGATAAAAAAGTTTACTTGTGGGCCTTTGATGGCAAGGCGGCAAATTTAACTGAAAAACTCGACCACAGCGATACTGTCGAAAGCGTGAGTTTCAGTCCAGACGGCAAGTTAATTGCGGCGGCGAGTGCGGGAAATACTGTTAAGCTGTGGAATTTTGACGGCAAGAAGGCGCTGCTATCGAAGACTTTGGAATCGAGCGATCGGGTGTTGAGCGTTACTTTTAGTTCGGATAGCAAAACTCTGGCTTTTGCTAGCAGGAATAGAACTGTAATTCTGTGGCCTTTGGAGAATTTGGAACTGAATAATATCATTGCTCGGAGTTGCGAGTGGTTGGGAGATTATTTGCAGAATGACCCAAATGTTGCTGAGGGCGATCGACTGCTTTGTCTTGGGTTTGGCAAGCAGGCGTTAAATAAGAGGAAGTAAACCTGGTTCGTAAAATAAAAGGAAATAAACCTGGCTTGTAAAATAAGAGGAAATAACCCAGGTTTGTAGTGAGGAATTTAGTTTTTTCTTTTGGGGTGAAGAAGGACTGAAGTCCGATGCTGTGAACCAAGAGTTTGATTGGGATTAAAACATCTAGCTGTTGACGGGTTTTTTATGCTGTAAATTTGCGGTAAAATTAGAGTCATAAATTTAACTTCTTTGGCGGTTCGCGCGCCGCATCAACTCGCAATTAAAACAAAAGGTAAGCCCCATGGACACCAACTCCCAAAATATCCAACCCGTTCCGCCATTCAGCGAGAAAAATGAGGAAACGCCAGACATCGGTGGCGGTTTGCCCGTAATTGAATATTGGGCACAGCATACTTTGTCGCCGGAAGGCCCGAAACTTTGGAAAACTTTGCTGCACAAAAGTGCTTGTTTGTCTTGTTCTTGGGGCACTGGCGGGCAGAAAGGAGGCTTTACCAATGAAGAGGGCGAAAAACTTCAGCGCTGCATGAAAAGCGTTGAAGCAATTTCGGCTGAAATTAAACCGCCTGTCTCAACTCACTATTTTCAACAGCACAGTATTGCAGAACTCCAGCAATTAACTTCAAGGGAAGCAGACAGGCTGGGAAGGTTGAGTTTTCCGATGATTTTGCGGGCTGGTTCGTCTCATTACGATCGCATTTCTTGGCAAGAAGTTTATCAAATTGCCGAAGCTGCGTTTCGCAAAACCCCCGAAAGAGTGGCATCTTACAGTTCTGGCCGCTCTTCCAACGAAGCGGCTTTTCTGCTGCAATTGATGATGCGGGCGATGGGTTCCAATAACTTAGCAGATTGTTCCGATCTCTGCCACGCTCCCTCGACAATCGGGTTAAGCGAAATGTTTGCCACCCGCACCTCGGTAGTGAGTCTAGAAAACTTGAAGGAAGCAGATTGCGTCGTGCTCGCGGGCAGCAATTCTTCCTACAACCATCCCCGCTTGATGAACGAATTGATTAAAATTCGCGACAAAGGCGGTAAAATAATTGTAATCAATCCGGTGATGGAAATCGGGTTAGTCAAGTTTGGTTCTCCCGCATTTCCCGTCAAATCGCTCATCCCCGGTTCCGATATTTCTTCGCTATACTTGCAACCAATTCCCGGCAGCGACACAGCACTATTTGTCGGCATTCAAAAATCTGTAATCGAACAAGGATTGCTGGACGAAAAATACTTGCAAGCTCATACAGAAGGCTGGGAAGCAGTAGTACAGCACGCCCGCGAAACCTCTTGGGAAACTATTACTAAAACCTGCGGAGTTTCCCGCGCCGAAATTGAGGCAGCAGCCAAAATTATCGGCACCTCCCAGCGGGTTGTCTTTGGTTGGGCGATGGGAATTACCCAACACGATAACGGTGTAGATAATGTTTTCAGCATTGCCAACACTGCCTTAATGACAGGAAATGTCGGCAAAGAAGGTGCTGGATTAATGCCCGTGAGAGGACACTCAAACGTCCAAGGATTCGGCTCTATGGGCGTCACTGTGAAGCTGAAAAAAGAAATTCAACAAGCTTTAGAAAAGTTATTGAATCGTCCCCTCAGTCCTGTTAAGGGCTACGACACTCGATCGCTCATTGAAGCAGCAGAAGCAGGCAAAGTCGATACGCTTATCTGTCTGGGCGGCAACTTGTATGGGGCAAATCCAGATTCAACTCAGGCAAAACGCGCTTTAGGCAATGTTGAAACCGTTATCTACCTCGCAACCAAACCGAATTTAGGGCATTTTCACGGATTGGCTCATCACAATACAATTGTGATTCCCGTGCTGAATCGCTTTGAAAATCCCCACAAAACAACGGTGGAAGCCGGTAATAATTTTGTGCGTTTAAATGATGAGGGTGAAACTCATCTCAAGGATTCGGATTTGATTCCTGAAGTACATTTTTTAACAGAATTAGCCAGCCGAATTCACGGCACTTATCCGGTAGATTGGCGCCAACTGCAAGACACCAAGTACGTTCGTCAATTGATTGCTAAAACTATTCCTGGCTATGAAAAGATAGCAACAATTGATGGAACAAAAGAGGAATTTACCATCGGCGGTCGCATTTTTACAGAACCTAAATTCCCTACAGAGTCTGGGAAAGCGAAGATGTTTGTCACGCCTTTACCTAAGCTGAAATTACCGGAAGCGAAAGAGTTTGGAGTACCGGAATCGGTGCGGGGTTTAGTTGTGGCATTGATGACGGGACGCAGCTATTCTCAGCACAATACTGTCGTCTACAAAATTGATGACAAATACCGGGGAATGCCGCACCGCCACTGCATTTTGATGAACCGCGCGGATGCAGAAAGCGCGGGTGTGCAGGAACATCAGCGGGTTACGGTGCAGGGAAATGCGGGAAAAATGGAAAATGTCGAGGTGATTTACGGGGCTGTTCGTGCTGGTGCTGCTTTGATGTTTTATCCTGAAGTTAATGTGATTTTTCACCCTGAAATTGAAAGGCGATCGGGCACGCCTGCTTACAAGCGCGTACCTGCTTTTGTTTATGCGGAAAGGTAAAAACAGAATACTATTGATTGCCTCATCGCAATTACGCACACTGACTCAGGGGCGGAAATTCCCATTTTCCCGAATATAAAGTAGATGGCAGCTTTAAACAATAAGCAGCAGGAATTACTTCGATCAACCACCAATTAAACATATCTCGTCGGGCAGCAGCAAAACCAGAAATTGCATCTCCGGTAATTGCATCATACAAAATATCCAAGATGGCATTATAAGCTGTTTTGGTGTTAAGTGTTTGCAGCAAGCCGTAGAAAATATTATAAGCTTCGTTACTAGCTTGATATTTTCCAATTTTGTCGATATGAGGAAACAAGGTATCTGCCCAAGTTTCTGGGATTTCACCACCATCCTTTAGCCAACAAGATACAATTGCTTGAACGATATCAGCCTTGTTTTCTTCAGGAAAGTAATGTTTAATGGTAGGCTTAGCTGCTAATGCTATTCCATAAGCCATGTAGACATATCGCTGATGGGATATGGGATCGTTAGGCATTCCAAAGGCCGTCATTACTTCTACAAAAGCTTCTTCTACATCGCTGTTTCCGCCTCTTTCATATAAATCGTCATATTTTCTGTCCCAAACCGTGCGAAGTGTTTGCTGTAATTGAACGGGAATATCGGAGTTGCTGGGCAATCTAAAATCGGTGTAGTGGCCTATGTCAAACTTAATCATTGACTTTCCCTCCTTATATTTTTCATTTAATCGTAGACTAAGATAAAGCTTGTTTTAAGCTTCATATCACTTCCATTCTACCTTACCCAGAGAAGCCAGTAAAGCCTTGCTTGGCTCTACTGGCTTTTTATCCTATATTTCTACGGATATGGCTCCTTGTAGAAGATAATCACTTGAATGTTCGGGAACAATCTACCAAAGTCTTCATCGCAAGTAGTGTTACAGCCAGAACACATCTCCATCTCCGTGTAGAGGTAAAGCCTTCCTGTCGCATCCGAAGGTACACTATCTCCTTCTAAGTCTTCTGCAAGTGCATTGAAGAGCTTGTACTCTGCGTGTTCTTGGTTGTAATTATTATTGAGCGATCCTCTGTCAATTCTTTGCTCAAAAAACAACTTTGGCCCATTATCTTTGCCTGGAATATTCAGAGGCTTTTTCTTGCTAGTAGCTTCTTTTCTATAAACTCTACCCGTTGGGAGTTCTAGTTTGGCAACAGCAACATTACCAGAACTGGCTTTTTTAATATGAGTCGATCGAACATCTTGAGCCTGAGTCCGCAGTTCCTCTACGATATCCGCATAGGACTCAGGTATGTCTTGGGGATACTCGTAATGAAGTGTGTTTCTATAGGGGTTTCCTGTAGTTAAGTTGTTTGTCACGCGATTAATTTTAATTTAAAAATTAAATTTATATATAACCTGAGTTAGACATAAGCTTAAAGCCTCGTCTTACTCAGGTATTTTGATTCTACCGTACTATATAGAACTTGTCAAAATCTAAGTTGTGAGCCAATTATTCAAAAAAGCGATCGCTCTGGGATATCTCGAAATGCGATCGCTACAATTTCTATTAAGTATTCGGATTTTGCAAAGCTCTACCGCGCCAAGTCCACCCCCAACCTGTTTCAGTTTTAATCGCAGAGGCGATCGCAATTCCCGCCACTAACGCACCTCCCAAACCTCCCAACCACCAGTATTTCGTCGGACAGTCGGAAATCTCGGCACCCAAGCGGCGCAAAGTGTAATGATGCCAAATTACAATTACTGATAAACAGATAGTTAACAAGGTTATGGGGAATTGGTAATTGCTAATTGCTAATTGGTGATTGGTAATTAGGTTTGCAACTTCACCGTTAGCCAGCAAAATAGCTAATGCCAACCACGGCATCGGATAAAGAAAAAACATAATGGCGGCCATGTAAACCATCATGCCCCAACTGCGGTTAGCGCCGAGATACAGATTCTTTGTCCAGCCTTCCCACAATGCGCTCCAAGACCGATACATCCGCACGGATGCCAAATTTGAACCCGAATAAAGTCCGAGCTTTAAACCCGCACGTTTGATGCGTCTAGCTAATTCCACATCTTCCACAATTTCGCCGGCAACTGCTTCGTGTCCGCCGATTTTTTCGTAAGCCGATCGCCTAAACAGCATAAACGGGCCGCCCGCAAAAGCACTGTCTGTTTTTGCAGCATCATTAACCGCCGTAAAATCGAAGCAAACTGCTAGGTGATTGAACATTAACGGCTGTACCAACCACTCGGCAAAACACTCGCAAACCAGCGCTGGCATACAGGTTAGCAAGTCTATTTTCTCGGTTTCTGCTGTTGCAATTGCCGTTTCGATCGCCCCGGGTTTGAGCCGCACGTCGGCATCGATAAATAATAGGAACTCTCCCGTTGCTTCCCGAACAGCTTGGGCGCAGGCCCAGTTTTTGCCCGCCCAATATTGGTTGGCAGGTCGCGGCTGACCTGCTAATATTTTTAGGCGGGGGTCATCGAGCTGCTGTTGCAGAGTTTGCCCGATCGCCAGCGTGTCATCTGTCGATCGATCGTCTACAATCAAAACTTCTAGGTTGTCCTCCGTCAGCGGCGTACTCTCCAAAATGGCGATCGCGCAATCCCGAATATTCTCAGCTTCGTTGTATGCTGGTACGATTACCGAAACTTTCGGGGAGCGCTCCGGTGAGGGCCTCGCTGCACTGCTGTCGGTTCGAGGCGCATTTTTGACCGATTGGCGCAAATTCTTAGTGTAAGCTCTACTTACGATTAGAGAAAAAATTAGCAGGGTTAACAATATCAAAGCGAACAGACCTCAAAATTTCGGTACACAATTTGTCTCCTTAAATATTAAAAAATATTAAAACAAAAAGCTAGTCGATCGCCCGAAAAGTTATTTCGGCAACCTCTTTTGCTATAATTTGTGAGCATCTTTCGGCTCGCCCGCAGCAAGGGGTCTTACCCCTCACCCGGTCAGCGACCCAAAAGCCGAGGATAGATATCAGTCAAGAGAGGAGATTGCAATGGGCGAATTTTTTACAGTCGATGTGTTTGCGGACACGATAGCGGTACTTGGTGCTTTGGGTTTTTTCTTTTTAGGATATCAAGCTTTGCAGATGTTGAAAAAATAAAGTATTAGTCAATTGAGCATTCGGCTCGCCGTTGTGGTGGAATACAGTTAAATGCTTGGGGGGTGAGCCGGAGGGCTCGCCAAAACTCTGCAATTTAAATGTAAAATAACTGACCTGCTTACTACTCAAAACGGCCTGCTGTGAAACTGTTTCTTGCGAAAATCAACCAAAAAAAGGCTGCGTTATTATCATGGTGAGCCAACTTTTAGATGGACGCTATCAAATCATTGAAGTCATAGAAACAGGAGAGTTTGGACAAACCTATCTGGCCAAAGATATTCGCCGTCCGGGAGAACCGCAGTGCTTTGTCAAGCACCTGCGTCCCGGTACCACCGAACCGAAATTAATTAATACTACGCGCCGTCTTTTTCAAAAAGAAGCAGAAGTTCTAGAAAAGCTCGGTCAACACGACCAAATCCCTCAGCTATTCGCTTATTTTGAAGAAAATGAAGAATTTTTCTTAGTTGAATCCTTTGTTGCCGGTCACTCGCTATCAACCGAGATTGTACCGGGCAAACCCCTAACCGAAGAAAAAATGATTGCTTTGCTGAAGGAACTGTTAGAAATTTTAGTGTTTGTACACGGACAGGGAGTAATTCACCGAGATATTAAACCGGCAAATTTAATCCGCCGCTATTCAGACAACAAGTTAGTTTTGATCGACTTTGGCTCGGTGAAAGAAATTCACATCGCTCAAAGACAAGCGCCGGTAACTGTGCGGATTGGCACGCTGGAATATATGCCGATCGAACAATTTCAATACAACCCGCAACTCAACAGCGATATCTACGCTTTGGGAATGATTGGCATCCAAGCAATGACGGGTTTGCCGGCTTACGATTTGCCGAAACTGCGGGATTTGAAAAATTCTAATAAAGGCGAAATTGTTTGGCGACATTTAGCCGCGTGTTCCCAAGCGCTGGCTGATGTTTTGGACAATATGGTGCGCTACGATTTTCGGGAGCGCTACCAGTCGGCGGCGGAGGCTTTGGCAGATTTGCGGAAAATTGGCGATCGATCGCGCGCGCGGATTCCCAAGCTGACAATCTATCGCGAAGAAGTCGATCGGCGCAGCAGCAGCCGCGGTGACATTACAGTCGTCGGCCGGAGAATATTAGAAGAATTGCGCGTTAGTTTGGACTTGCAGCCGGAAGAAGCAGAGGCGATCGAAGATGAGGTATTGAACCCTTACCGCAAATACAGGGAAAAAGGCGAACGCTACGAACAATCGCTGCAAGAAGCAATGCAGCAAGAATATCCCTTTTCTCTGGAAACTCGCGAGGAGTTAAAACGCTTGCAGCAAGTTTTAGGGCTTACCGACGAAGATGCGGCCAGAATCGAAGAATTAGTCGTTCCTAAATCTTTATTCGGTAAATTGTACAAGGCGATCGCCACAGTTTTGGAGGGACACCGCAACCCCAACCCCAACCCCAATCTACCGCCAGCCAGCAGCGCTGTTCCACTCGGGGTGCAGGCAAGTTCGGCGGTATCCCCGGAGGTACATTTGAACGGAAAAGGGGATTTGTCGATCGCCAGCCCCAGCACCAGCGCCCCAGCAATTGTCCCCAAAGAACCTCGCAAATTCAATCCTTATCTCGCCGGAGCAACGATTGCAGCACTCTTAGCTGCGATCGGCGGAATTTACGGATATCTCAAGTGGCAAGAAAGGCAGCAGCGAGTGCAGCAAGAAGCCCAACAATTGAATCAAATAGATGCACTTTATAAAGAAAGCAATTATGAAGGCTGCATCAGCCAAATCCCAACAATTGCCAAGACTTCCAGCAGCTATGCCTCCGCTCAAAATTTACAAGAACAGTGCCAATCAGGTCTCCGCTGGAAAAACGCCAAAGTCAAAAATTTCGCTCAGCATTCTGATCCAGTTGGGGCTGTTGCTTTCAGTCCAGACGGCTTAATGTTAGCCAGCGGTTCTAAAGACAAAACCATCCAAATTTGGGATTTAGCCACAGGCAAATCGATCCGCACTTTTGGCGGAGATTCATCCACCATTTGGTCGGTTGCTTTTGACTCAAACGGTACGAGACTTGCGACAGGAACCGGTTTTTGGAGAGTCATGCTGTGGGATTTGAAAACAGGGCAAGCGATCCGCAGTCTCGATCACACTGCATCTGTTTGGTCTGTCGCTTTCAGCCCCGACGGACAGGTCGTTGCTAGCGGCAGCGGAGACAAAACCACCAAGATTTCGGATGCAGCAACTGGCAGTTTGCTGCAAAATTTGCCCGACCATACAGATTTTGTTTATTCTGTTGCTTTCACTCCCGATGGCAAAAGTTTGGTTAGCGCTTCTAAGGATAAAAAAATTACAATTGTTGATGTAGCAACGGGGAGGTTGCTCAAAACTCTGGAGGGACACGGCGACCAGGTGAGGTCGGTTGCTGTGAGCCCGGACGGCAAGACAATTGTTAGCGGTTCCTACGATGAAAGTATTAAAATCTGGAATCTCGAAACAGGAGATTTAATTCGCTCGATCAAGGGACATTCTGACGATATTGTCTCGGTTGCTATCAGCCCGGACGGGAATTTTATTGCGAGCGGGAGCAAGGATAAAACTATTAAAATTTGGGACTTTGCTACCGGAGAATTGTTGAATACTTTGACGGGACATACCGATGAGGTTTATGTGGTGACTTTTAGTCCCGACGGCAAAACTATTGCTAGCGGTTCTAAAGACAATACTATTAAGTTGTGGCTCAGGTAAACAGAAGGAAGAAGGAAGAAGGAAGAGGATCGATGTGAAGAGGATCGATGTGAAGAAGGAAGAGGATCGATGTGAAGAAGGAAGAAGGAAGAAGGAAGAAGGAAGAGGATCGATGTGAAGAAGAAAGAAGGAAGAAAGAGAATTTTTCCCCTCTCCCCCTCTCCCCCTCTCCCCCTCTCCCCCTCTCCCACTCTCCCCCTCTCCCCCTCTGCTTATCACCTGTCATTTAATTGCAGTAATTAAGCTCAGTTTCTAAGGATTTGGGAAAGTGCCAAGCAGGCGTTTCTAATTCGTCCTCAGCGGGATAATTTTCAGTTGAGTCCTCTCGATTTTGAAAAAAGTAGTAGAGGTTAGCCACAGTTAAATCGGATATTTCTTGCCAGTTCGAGGCAGCTAAAGCCCGATAGCCAGTTGCGATCGCCCGCTGGCCGACATAAAATTCGTATCCCCGGCGCAGTTCCGGCTTCAGGGCGAAGGCTAGCTGGTCGCGCAAGGATAGAAAGTGAGACTTTTGCTTTAAATTTTCATAAAGTGAAGGTTCCGCTGCTAATACCGCGAATGTAGTGTGGATGCTGCTTTTTATCTGATCGCCGCGGAGTTTATCTAAACTAGCTAACTGGTGCTGCTCTTTGGGAGACAAAGTTTGCATCCAATCTACCTCATTTTGCCAAAATTCTATTACACTCAGATCGTGACCGAGAATCCTGGTAACTTCTGGAAATAAAAAATCAAGTTCTGATTCCGATTGACATTCTTTAACAACAGTTAGAAGATCTTGACGAATTTTTGATTGGAGTTTGAGCAGGCGCGAACTCACCGTGTCGTAGGCCCGCTGCAACTGAAACGTGATGCCCAGCGCCAGCTCGATCGCCCAAACGCATTCCATTTGCCGGAGCTGTCCGGCAGAACACAGCCCCTCCAACAAACTGGGATTGTCATAAATTTTCAAAGCCTCAAACAGCATATCCCGCCCGCTATTAATTTCCGAATTCCGAAGTTTGAGATCGGGCACTGTCAGGGCTGACTGGCAGCGTTTGATAGCTTTAGAAAAAATATCGTAACCGTTAACCAGTTTCTGGCGGTGCATTTCAAAACTCGAGTCGTGAGCCACCTTGAAAATCTGCTGGATTACCTCTACTCCCTTATCTTTGAGGATGTGTCTGAGATCGATAAACCCGTCTTTAATTTTTAGCTTCTGGTGCTTGGCCTCTTCTCGGATTTTTAATACTTGGTCGAGGTTTACTGCTGACAAAACTGCGCTCGATACAGCGCCGATACCAATGACGGCAGCAGTCGCTTGCATCACCGCCAAATTAATTTTCAGACAGTTAAGCATTCTGTATATTTTTTGAAACCCCAGGTGAGTTTGAGCAAGCTGCAACGGCGCCGCTGTCACGTAGGCGGGAGCTACGAGCGGCTGTACGGGCCCGCCTCCGGCTAACTGTGCGAGCAATCCTAGAACTCCGCGATCGGATAGAGTTGCAGTTGTTGATTGATAAAATATTTTGGCAATTTCCACAAACTCCCCTGTCACCGGATCTCTAGCTGCCGGGAGCAATTTTCCTGTTTTGGTGGCAGGCTGTACGAGGTTGCCAGTATTGAGTCTAGCCCCAGTTGCAGGGGTGAATACATAATCCATGTTGTGACACCAGTTAAAAAAAAAGAATGCAACTGTAGGCCCGTGCTCCAAACCGTGATAGTCAGTAGATTTTAGATTTTAGATTTTAGATTTTAGATTTTAGATTTACTTCACAAATGAATCTGGGAGCTTCAACAGCTAAAATTTGGGGTTCGACCAGCCAAGCTCGCGTATGTGGCACGGTACCTGTTTTTGGGCGGGGTCGTCAGTCATCAGTCATTCCCATTCCCAATTCTCAAATCTCAAATCTCAAATCTCAAATGGTATGACTCAGTTTGCATTCAAAAAGGCAGATATTCTGTATTGTATGCTATTTAGGGAAAGGAGGGATGAAAGGAAATGAATGAGTATCTCAAGGTATTCCAGGCTATTACCCAGTTTAGCGATCGATTACTCGCAGACGAATATCAATCCGTGGAGATAAAACAGTCAGCTACCCACCTCAGCCTAGATGTGGAACCTTGTATTGAGGAAATCAAGCAATCTGCCCTCAGACTCAAGGGGTTACTTCAGGTATGTTTCAAAGATGTATCTCAGGCTGAGGATGTCTGGAATAGCAAGCCGAGAATTGCTAAAGCATCTGCTGTTGATGTCTGGGAGCAAATTGGCGAACTAAGCGGATGCGAGGTGAGAATTCGCAGTTTAGGAAAACAGGGCAAATATGATGCTGTTGTTAAAGTTCGCAAATCGTGGAGCGATAAGGCTACAAAGTTAAAAAATCAGTGGTTTGTGTGGGATAAAAACCATCAAGTGTTTAAAAGAGATTCTCTCGGTTTTTTTGACAAAGATAATTTGCACAAAGAGTTGCGTAATGAAGTTGATTACCAGGCAGAGCGAGTGATTCTGATTGTGGAGAATGAACTTAATTTGATTTTTAAACAATTACAATCTATTGATATAGAAAAAGTTGAATTTTGTATTGAATGCTTCGACCTCAAGAGTCAATCTAGATTTAGAGAGCGACTGCAATCAATAGGCGGCGAGATTGTGTCAAAGTTTACGGAACCTCTGAAATATTTGCCAGATTCTTATGTGAAAAATTTTAAAGAAACCTTGAGAGAGCCTGTAGAAACTCTGGTTCATAAAAGCAAAATGGGCATCACTTTGAGCGATTTTGAAGACTCTTGTAAAGTGATTGGGTCAATGCTGGATAATTTGGTTTTAGAAATTTTTGATGCTCGCATCAAACTAGCAATTCAAACAGTTGAAAAAGCGATGATGTTCTACAATAATTTTTTAGAGAAGCAGGCGCGGTACCAGCAAGAGACAGCCGAACAGCGAGCTGCGGAAAAAGATTGGATGGAATACCAGCGGCAGCAACTCAGGGAAGTTGAGCAGTATATTGAAGCAGTTATCAATCATCAGTAATTGGTAATTGGTAATTGGTAATTGGTAATTGGTAATTGGTAATTGGTCATTGGTAATTGGTCATTGGTAATTGGTAATTGGTAATTGGTCATTGGGAATTGGTAATTGGGAATTGGTAATTGGTCATTAGTCATTGGTAATTGGTCATTAGTCATTGGTCATTGGTCATTGGCTGCAACACCAGGCTCGATCAACCGGGTTTTTTCACCGATATTAAGGGTTTTTGGCGATATTTTAGTGAAAAAACCCGGTTTCTGGGTACTCATGCGTCCAGGACTAAATTACCAATTACGCAAAATCCAAGCGTACCGCACTGTTTCTGAGAAAGGCTATGCAAGCCACAAAATTAAGTCGCGGACACGCAAAAAAAATTAGATTTTAGTTCAAACTCCTAGTAAAGGCTGTGGAGTTAATCTAAAATCTAAAATCTCAAAATGGAAAATCGATTGATTTTAGTTTAAGCTCCCAGTAAAGGCTATGGAGTTAATCTAAAATCTCAAGTCTAAAATCTCAAATCTAAAATCACAAACCTAAATTCGATTGACCGCTGAGTTCGTAAACGATCGCGCCCAAAGACGCCAAACTAGCTAGAATCAGCATTCCAGCGGGCATGAACTTGCGAGTTTTGACCAGCCGTAAAATAAAGACTATTACTAAAACAGCGGAGATGGCTGCTGCTAATGTTAAACCCCAACTTTGTCCCATGAGTTGTGCGCTGCCGGCAAAAATTAGCAGCGAACCGCTAATCAAGCCAGAAATCAGCGAGGCTTGGCTTTTTGCCTTGATGTAACCCATGATGCCGCCAATCAGTGTCAAAACGCCGTAGCCGATCGCCGCTGCTGTACCTAAACTCATTTTTAATCCTCGAAATTTCACAAGTGCATCTCAATTTATACAGCGAGACCTGCAATTAGAGTCACGAATTGTTAGAAAATTTATTAAACTCAGTCAGAATATCTATCTGTTATACAATTGGCATTATGTCAGCCCTAACTTCTGGTGCGATCGCCCAAATCCGTTACCTCCAACGCCAAGCAGCATCCCTGCTGCTGTATCAATCGGTTCTCAAAAGCCCAGCAGGTCAAGCTTTTCTCGACTTGCTGCAAGCTCTCCACCACAGCGAAGTCAGCGGTTTGGAATGTCAGGTAGCTTACGGCAACTGGTTCAAAATTCAGGCTGCTGAAAATCTGAGCTGGAAAGATTCCCTGATTTCCCAAATTCTCAAAGACGAAAACCCATTTTCTCGCCGAGCTCAGCAAACAGATTTTGCTAGTTTGCCCCCCGCTTTGGTAGAGGCTGCCCGCCATGATTTACAAGTGCTGCAAAATATTTACGACTGCACCAGCGAGCAGTTGAGTAAATGGGTGCGGGTAGCGGGTCAACTTGACGCCGTGCCTCCGAGTTGGCATTCCGAAACTGTACCAGAAAACGGCGATTTGCCGCTGCACGGGAAACTGGAAAAATGGTCGAGCGCTGCGGAATCTTTGGCAGAATATTACCGACAGTTTGGTACGGGTTTGTTTGCTGAATTTCGTGCTTTTGGGTGGCGCTCCGGGCAGTTGGCGAGTATTTCTCATCCCGATCGCATAAATTTGAAAGAGTTGGTTTGCTGCGATTGGCAGCGGGATGCTCTGGTGAAAAATACGGAGTTTTTGCTTGCTGGTTATCCGGCTTTGCACGTGTTGCTGTACGGGAGCCGCGGTTCGGGTAAGTCTTCTTTGGTGAAGTCGCTGTTAAATGAATTTGGAACTCGCAATTTGCGCTTGATTGAAGTATCTAAATCTGACTTGCAAGATTTGCCGCTAATTGTGGAGAAGTTGCGGGGAGTTCCTCAAAAGTTTATTATTTTTGTCGATGACCTTTCCTTTGAGGAAGATGATGATGCTTTTAAATCCTTGAAAGTAGTTTTGGAAGGAAATGTCACCGCCCGGCCTCAAAATGTGGTAGTTTATGCAACATCTAACAGGCGGCATTTAATTCGAGAGTTTTTTGATGACAGGCCTCGCCCCCGCGACGGTGATGAAGTTCACGCTTGGGATACTGTGCAGGAAAAACTTTCATTTAGCGATCGCTTTGGCTTGACTTTAACTTTTGAACCGGCGGATCAAAACACTTATTTAACAATTGTCCGACATCTGGCCGGGCGAGCTGGCATCAAGCTCGCTGTTGAGGAGTTGGAGCACCGCGCTAAGGAATGGGCAACTCGCCGCAACGGGCGATCGGGGCGCACTGCGCGGCAGTTTGTTGATTTTCTGAAAGCAGATTTAGCTTTGTTTGACAAGTAGATATTCTGCGCTCTGGTGGGCGGGTTTTACCCGAGATATGGGAAGGAAATTCAAGCTCAGAATAAACCCGCCCTTGCAGCGCCGATGGGCGAAATAAAAAATCTTAATTTTTTCATAATTTTCGCGATAATAAATAACTAACCAGATTTGATATAATTGTCGAAATCCCGAAGGAAACCTCCAAAGCCAGAGCCCCTCGGGACTCCATGAATCCACTACTAAATAATGAGGAAAGTATTATGGGTTTATTTGATAAAGTATCGCAGACTCGCCAACAAACAGACGTAACGTTAGGGCCGGCCGAATCATTTGCGGCGATCGCGCTAATTGCCGTAGCAGCCGACGGTTACATCAATGACAGCGAAAGTCAAGCGATTAGCATGACGCTATCTCGGATGCAACTGTTCCGCAGCTATCCGAATGACGTGATGAGAAAAATGCTCGATCGCCTCCTGAACATTCTGCAGCGCCAAGGAGTTGAGGTACTGTTTAATGCGGCTTTGGCAAATCTGCCTGACGAACTTAAAGAAACAGTTTTTGCTGTGACAACTGATATCGCTTTAGCAGATGGCGAGGTTTCAGAAGAAGAAGAACAACTTTTGAACGATCTTTACGGTGCATTGGGCCTTTCTGAAGAAGTGGCTCTCAAAATTATAGACGTGATGTTGATTAAAAACAAAGGTTAAAAAAGAAGGGGAAGGAGTTAGGAGTGAGGAGGGCGAGTTTTAGAATATAAAAAATTAGCGCCTGCTGGCGAGGCCGATCGCTGCTCCAAAAGTGCGGGTTTACCGATATGATGGTTGGTAAAATTTAGCTTTAATTTGCGATCGCCCGCGACTACCTCAAATGCCTTTTACTTACACCCGCACTGTCCGCTTTCAAGATACCGATGCTGCTGGAGTCGTTTACTTTGCTAACGTTTTGGCGATGTGCCACGAAGCTTACGAGGCATCTCTAGCAGCATCGGGAGTCAATCTCAGAGCGTTTTTCAGCAATCGAGAGGTTGCGTTTCCGATAATTCATGCTAGTGTAGATTTTTATCGCCCACTGTTTGCGGGCGATCGGCTGACGATTCAACTAACGCCCAAACAAGTGGCTGGCGATGAATTTGAAATTGCCTATCAAGTATTTTCAGGGGAAGTTGCAGAAAGAAGCTGGGCTAAAGCTCTGACTAAGCACGTCTGCATCGATGCAGTGACGCGAACTAAAAAACAGCTATCTGAAGACATGATGCAGTGGATGAGGCAATTTGAGAGTTGAGATTTTAGATAACTTCAATATTTAAATAATAGCAGGGAATGACAGTCAAATTTCTGTTTAGTTTAAAATTTCTTCTGACTTGTTTATATTAAGTAGTTCCACTTAATTAAACGTAAAATACAGAGGAATCAAGAACGAGCGGCTCTAAGCATTCTTCCGACTTCCCTCGGACTTCTTCCTTCTTCCTTCTTCCTGATGACTGATGACTGATGACTGATGACTACCCTTCGGCTTCGCTCGGGGGGCAAGATGACTGATGACTGATGACTGATGACTGATGACTGATGACTGAGAACTTCTTCCCTCTTCCCTCTTCCTTCTTCCTTCTTCCTTCTACTTATGTCAAATCGCAATTATGCCATCGTCGGCACGGGAGCTTTAGGCGGATTCTACGGTGCTCGACTGCAAAAAGCCGGTTTA
Source organism: Microcoleus sp. ARI1-B5 (assembly GCF_036705795.1). Taxonomy (NCBI): domain Bacteria; kingdom Bacillati; phylum Cyanobacteriota; class Cyanophyceae; order Oscillatoriales; family Microcoleaceae; genus Microcoleus; species Microcoleus sp. ARI1-B5. The sequence continues at coordinate 206,865 of NZ_JAUBVK010000004.1, read as the reverse complement.
GAAGTGAATTTTTTGCTGCGCAGCGATTACGAGCGCGTCAGAAAACACGGTTTGATAGTCGAGTCTCCCGAAGGTGACTTCACCCTCCCCCACGTGCGCGCCTACCGCGACGCGCACAAAATGCCTCAGTGCGACGTAGTAATTGTAGCGCTGAAAACAACTCAAAATCACTTGTTGCCCAAAATTTTGCCTCCTTTATTAAAGGATAACGGCGCGGTTTTAGTATTGCAAAACGGACTGAATGCCGAACCGGAAGTAGCTAAAATTGTCGGTGCCGAGCGAGTGGTTGGCGGGCTGTGTTTTCTCTGTTCTTATAAAGTTGGGCCCGGTCACATCTGCCACCTAGATTACGGTACGATCACGCTGGGCGAATATGCCAAAGACTACAAACCCATCGGTATTACTGATAGATTGCACCAAATTGCTAGGGATTTTAAACGCGCTCAAATTCCCATTAAAATGAGCGAAGATTTGCTGTTATCTAGGTGGAAAAAGCTGGTTTGGAATATTCCTTATAACGGGCTGTCTGTGATTTTGGATGCGAGAACAGACGAACTGATGGCGAATCCCGATACTCTGGTTTTAGTGAAGGAAATCATGAGGGAAGTGATGGCAGGGGCCAAAAGTTGCGATCGCATTATTCCCGATGACTTTATCCCGCATATGCTCGAATATACTGAGAAAATGAAGCCTTACCGCACTAGCATGAAAATTGATTACGATGAATCGCGTCCTCTGGAAGTTGAGGCGATTTTTGGCAATCCGATGCGGGTGGCTCAAAAAGCAGGTATTAAGTTGCCGCAAATAGAGGTACTTTACCGAATGTTGAAGTTTGTGGATGTTCAAAGGCAAGAAGCAGAGAGGACGAGAAGGCTGTTAGGTGTGGAGTAATTGGTAATTGGGAATTGGGAATTGGTAATTGGGAATTGGTAATTGGGAATTGGACGGGGCGGGTTTTTGAGATTTCTCAATTGTGTTGTAGATGTTGGTGAACCCGCCCCTACGGGAATTACTGTCAAATTCGGTTAATACTATCGATTTACTGGAGATGACACCGCAATTTCTTGCAATTGTTCTCGATTGAGTTTGCCTTGAGCATTTCGGGGCAGTTGTTCGAGGATCACCCAATTTTTCGGTCGCTTAAATTTGCTCAACTTATCTTCGATTGCGGCTTGCAGATTTTTGACAGTAACTTCGGAATTAACGGGAACGTAAATCGCCGTCACGACTTGACCCCAATCTTTGTCGGGCAAGCCAATTACAGCAACATCCGCCACTAAATTAGTATTCTTAATGGCGGCTTCGACTTGGGCAGGAAATACGTTTTCTCCGCCTGTGATAATCTTGTCGCTGCTGCGTCCGACGATATTTAAGCAGTTATTGTTGTCAAAAAATCCTAAATCGTCTAATTGGAAATATTGGCGATCGCCAAATCGTTCAGGATAATAGCCCAACGCTAAAGATTTAGCATCAACCGCAATATTGCCAATTTGATTGTAGCACAAAATCTCCCCGTTTGCACTGCGAATAGTTATTTTGGCGTGGGGTAAAACTTGACCGGAACTGTTATTACCCGCGAGAAAATCTTCGGGTTTGAGTGTCGCAATTTGCGAGGCGGTTTCTGTCATGCCGTAACTCGGCGCTAATTTGATTTGATGCTTTCTAGCTGTTGCTAAAAGTTCCGGCCAAGCGGGAGCACCGCCCAAAAGTACGGCACGAAACCGGGACAGCCAATTAGCTGTATCTGGGTTTTGCAGCAGCCGTTGCAGTTGAGTTGGCACTAAGGAAATGAAAAATTCTTCGGGTTCTATATCGCATTTTTCGCCTGTTAAGAGTGCTTTGAACGGCTGGATTACCAGTTTGCCGCCTGTCGCGAAGGATCGCATAAATTGCATGAAACCGCTGACGTGGTATAATGGTAAAACGCAGAAAGAGTTGATTTTATCTACGTTAAAATATTGTTTAAAACCTTGGACTGATGCTGTGAGTGTTTCCCAAGTGTGGATGGCAAAACGGATTTTTCCGGATGAACCGCCCGTGGGAATCATAATCTGTTGAGAATTGGTAATTGGTAATTGGTAATTGGTAATTGGTAATTGGTAATTGTTCGTGTAATTCTTTGGGTGTTTGGCATTTTCTCCCCAAATTAGGTCTGGTTGGACTAAATCAAAGACTTGTTCCCATTCTTGTTTTACCCAGTTGGGATTGCAGAGGAAAATCTGGCATTTGGCGGCGCGGGCGGCGGTGAAACTGGCAAGAAATTGCACTGCTTCTGGTTCGGCGAGGCAAATTTTGGGTGGTGTTTCTCGTGATTGATTTTGGGTGATTTGTTGCAATTGCCGATCGACAATTCGAGCAAATTCGCCGCTGTCACCACCGATTAGCCAATTATCGGGCAAGTCAAAGGGACGATTTGGAATATTTACTGTGAGATTTTCTGCCATAGATGCTGTAACCAGGTGTCTTGATTGTCGTCGAACCAGCTATCGGTACCGAAGCCTAGGGCTCTATTATTTACAGATAAGTTTGTTGCTAAGTTTAAGGCGGCTTGTCTGGCGATTTTGGTTTCAAATACTGATGAGAAAACTGCGTCTATCTTGTGAGTTTGGCAAAATTTCCTGAGTTGGGATGGGGAACCGCCAATGGCTGGTTTGATGACGAAAATTCCCCGCCAGCCTTGGCTGTAGCATTCTTGGATGCGATCGAGATTGGCGGCGGATTCGTCTAGGGCGATCGCCGTTGCGTAAGTAGCATTCAATTCTACCATCTCTTGAAACTGCGCGATCGGCAGCGGCTGTTCCAAAAATTCAATCTGGGCGGCTAAGTCGGGAGTTGCTTTTACCTTGTCGCAAGCTTCCAGCCATGTTTTAGCCTGGGAGTAGGTGAGTCCCCCGTTGGCGTCTAAGCGCAAAAGTGGTTTTTGGCGATCGGCTAAATCGTCCATTCCTGCAATTAGCTGCTGAAAAATCGTTAATTCTTCCTCAATTGCAGCAACGCCAATTTTCCATTTAAAAGTGCGATATCCCTCCAACCAAAGCCTTGGTAAAACCTGCAAAGCTGTTTCACCGGCCGGCAATAAACCGCTGCACCGATTTTTGGGCATTTTCTCTTCTGCAAGCGGTGAATTTTCGATTATTTCACTGAGGTTTTCGCAAGCTGACTCAAAGCCAAATTGACAAGCAGGCAATTCAGCGGAAATACCAAAAATCATCTCTGATGAAATATTAGCAGGTAACTGTTGACAAAAATCTAAAGCTTGCTCAAAAGTTTCGGAACCAAACCAACTCAGCGGGGCAATTTCTCCCCAACCTATTCGACCATTTTCGTCAATAAGCCGCAGGATAATTCCTTCTCGGATATCCCAGATGCCGTGACTTGTTTGCAGCGGGCGCTTAAATTTTCGCTGATAGGTGCGAAACTCGAATTTATATAGCATTTATTTTTTAGTCGATTGTCACTCAGGCCAAAGAAACCGGGTTTTTACCTAATTTGTCGGTAACAACGAATGATTTTCGTGAAAAACCCGGTTTCTGACCGCTCGTTAATCATAAAATTGTCTCACGACTGAGCCAAAGTTATCAATATTTTCAAAATGGATGTTGTGACCAGCTTTTGGTATAATTTTGAGAGTAGCAGCCGGACATAAGCTGGCAATTTCTGCATTGATACCTTGAAATTTATCATCATCTTCTCCCGCTAGCAAGAGAATGGGGACTTGATTTGGCGCGAGTTTTTCCCAGAGAGAGGGCTGGTTGCCGGTTCCCATGTTGCGGAGGGATTTGGCTAGTTCTAAGGGATTGTTGGCTAAGCGGCTTTCTATGAGTTGCTCGAATTTGGGGGATTTTTTTAAGGATTTGAATAAAGGGCGATCGTACCAGTTTAAGATAAAATCTTTGATGTTGCTATTTTCGAGGTTTTGTGCTGTTTGTGAATCGGCTTGTCGTCTGTGCGATCGATCTTTTTCCGTCTTCAATCCCGGAGAAGCTGACTCTAACACGACTTTCTCGAATCTTTCAGGAAAATGTAATGTCATGTACAGCGCCAATCGCCCGCCCATTGAGTAGCCCAACAACAAACATTTGTCTATTTGTAAATCATCTAATAAGTGTATCAATGCTTGGGCTGTATTTGACATATTGTAGCAACTTTCGTCGCCGATGACTTTGGTTTTTCCGTGACCGGGAAGGTCAACAGCGAGACAACAATAACTTTGAGATAATAAGGAAATGATTTGGTCAAAGTCTTGACTGTCGCAGGTAAATCCGTGGAGTAATAAAATTAGTGACTGATTTTTGTTACCAGTTAAGGAATAGTGAAATTGATAATTTTTAGATTTTTCCATATTTACTGAAATCTAATTTCTGCATCGCCAACAGATATGACTGCTTGAAAACGAGTGAGAAAATCCATACCAAGAAGACCATCTATACGAAGATTCGGCGGTAGATTATGGGCAACGATCTCAAAATTTTCTATTAGTTGACCTACACAATTAAACCAAGATACATTAATTACAGGAGCATAAATTCTTCCTTGACCTGTAACTAATTCTTGTCTGCGTAAAGGATTGCCAGTATCATAACCCAAATTTTGTAATACTTGAACTGGCAATATTGTAAAGCTAGATCCCGTATCTACCAATAAACGCACCCGCAGAAAATCGCCCCCTTCTCTACTGCCAATAGTTGCCTGCACGGCTAGCAAATTTTGCCCATAACGCAACAAACGGTAAGCTTTCTGATAATTTGGCATTTTCGTCATAACATCACTGCTAGATTGTCAGGTATGAGTCCAGTATATTCTATGGCTACAGATTTTCCATTCCTTAATGAAAGCTTACTATAAATTTCATCGCGTTCTATTGCATGGGCTAAAACTTCACCTCGAATCACGCTTAATTCTTCATCTAATTGAGGATTGACGATGAGTACCCACTCATCAGGATACAGACTGAAAATTTCTTCTAGGGTTAGGATTGGGCTAATTTCTACTGGCGTACTCATGATTTGTTTCTCCTTGTTGGTGATTCAAGATCAAACTGTTTGCAGTAAGGACTTTAGTCCTGATTGACTAAAATATTAGAAACAAAACTAAAGTCCGAACATCGAACCATACTTCTATTTTACCGAAATTTTCGATAATCGCCCAAACTACAACACAAACCCCAGCGCCAGCAGCAAACCGCTCGCAAAATGCAGCGTCACTGCGATAAACTTAGAGTTGCTAACCTTTGCCGGTTGGTCGTGATAGTCTGCGACATGGCGGCAAAGGTCGATCGCAAAAAACAAACTCCCAAAAATCAACAGCGTCCAAACTGGGAACATTCGCAGCGCCACAAACAGTACAGTCAAAGCATAAACGCTGCCGCACAACCACTGCAACAACTGCACACCTTTTTTCGTGCCGATTCGGACAATCGGTGATTTTTTACCCGCCGCCAAATCGTCCTCAACTTGATGAAAGTGAGAACAAAATAAGATGATACTCGTAGTAATTCCCACGATTGCCGAAGCCGCAAAATTAGTAGCAGACCAAGTTTGAGTCTGACTGTAATAAGCAGCGGCTAAAGCTAGCGGGCCAAAGGTAAAAAAGCAGATAATTTCCCCTAAACCCTGATAGCCCAAACGAAACGGAGGCCCTTGATAAGTGTAGCCGAGGGCGCAGCACAAAACTACTAGCAAAATTACTGTTGGGTCTTTTTGCCACCAGCTTATGGCGCAAATTCCCGACACTCCGATTGCTAAAAATAGATTGGCAAGCCAGAAAATTAAAGCTTTATTTCCGGTTAAGTTGACTAAGGAATGTGCTTTATTTTTATCTATCCCTGTTTCCGAGTCAAATACATCATTGGTGAGATTCAGCCATGCTATAATTAAAATGGCTGAGATTAAAAATGTCGAAAAAATTGACGAATTAATCGTTTGAGTTTCGGCAAAAGCAATTGCAGTTCCTACGGAAATAGGAATCACTGCAACGCTGTACATGGGCGGCTTGATTGCCGCCAGCCACAATTTACTATTTGAACGCTCAATTATCTTTGTTGTCATTACACAAACTTGATGCAATTGATAGCAGCTCAGTAATTTTACAATTTTATTGGTGAAGAATGTCTGCTAAGTCTCCGCTTGAGTGCGCCTCCGGCATCCGTTGATAGCCTTTGCGGGCTCTGCCACGCCCGGTAATGCCCACCTGCAAACAAGAGCGGGGTCGATCGCCTTTTGGGGAGACTTGCCCTCTCAATCTTAAAGTTTTGTGTCTAAATGTTTCGGGCGATCGCGCGCTCGTCTGTTTTTTGCCCCCAGCGTGTCCAAACTGTCGGAAAACTCGAAAGGTCATGTTTGGCGATCGCCCGAGCGTGGTTAGATCGAAATAGGGGTTCTAGCGCAATACGCTTGGGATAAGAAGACGCTCGCGGTTGAAACCGCGTAAGCGTCAAACTCTCACGCGACGGGAGCGGGTTTCCGAGTGGGCGGTTAAAATTACGCTATCTTCTTGGGTCTGCGGAGGACGTTCGGCTTCGCGAGCGTCGCCCTGAGCGAAGTCGAAGGGTCGAGCCGCGGACGAAAGTTTGTGTAGTGGCGGTTTCAACCGCCGACTTATCAATCGTGTATTGGGTTCTAGCGGGACAAAACCGCACTCTTTCTGACAAATCTGCTATTCTCGATTTCATGACAGTAATACCGCACCGCGCCAATCTTTTGCAAGACCGCAATCAACTGCATCAGTTTCTGTTAGATTGCCAGCAGTCTTTAACCGAAAAAGATCAAACAAAAATAGTTAGTATTTCTCAGGAAATTTCCCCCGTCGATCCGCTAGCGGTACTGCAAGAAATTGCCGCACCCGATGACAGACACTTTTATTTTGAAAAAAGAGACCCCATTGCCGGCAACAGTTTTGCGATCGCCGCCCTAGATTCGGCGATCCATCTCACAGTAGCAGGAAGCGATCGATTTACCCTAGCTCAAAATTTTATTCAATCTTGTCTAGCCCGGACAATTACCATCGGTACGGAACGTTTGCCCTTCAGCGGGCCGCACTTTTTTTGTAGCTTTGCTTTTTTTGATGAGAATATCAGCGCCACTTCTTACTTTACCCCCGGCACAGTATTTTTACCAAAATGGCAGATTACTCGCCTGAAAGATAGCTGCACAATTGTCGCCAATACCAAAATAGACAGAGATATAAATGTTAAAATTATTACTGAAGCTATTGGAAAACAATTTGATAAAATTGCTTCTCAAAAATATATCAAATTAACCATTAATAGCCAAAATTCGCTCCCATTAAAACAAATTCCTGTGAATGATGCGGCTCAATTCAAAACATCGGTCAAGTCGGCTTTAGAATTGATTGAGTCTCACTATTTCAGTAAAATTGTTTTGTCCCAAGCAATAAAGGTCATTTCCAAAACCCCTTTTAGCTTAATAGATTCCTTAAATAACTTGCGCCTTACTTATCCAGGTTGTTACGTATTTTCTACCAGCAATGGCAAAGGTCAAAATTTTATCGGTGCCAGTCCAGAACGCTTAATTAGCATTCACAACAATCAGTTAATCACAGATGCTTTAGCCGGTTCTGCACCGAGGGGAAAAACTGAAGCCGAAGATGGGAATTTAGGGAAAGATTTACTCAACAGCGAAAAGGATATTCGAGAACATCAAGCTGTGATTGACTTTATAGTCGATCGCCTGTCGAGTCTCGGCATCCATCCCGACTTTTCCCCGCTACCGAGACTGCTGCAACTATCCAACATTCAGCATTTGTGGACACCCATCAGGGCGAGAATTCCCCCAGATATTCACTTGTTGAAAATTTTAGCGCAATTGCATCCAACGCCAGCAGTGGCGGGCGTACCGAGGGATATTGCCCTACAGCAAATTCGGGGCGGCGAAAGCTGCGATCGCTCTTTGTATGCAGCACCCCTGGGCTGGATAGATCGCACTGGTAACGGCGAATTTGCTGTCGGCATTCGATCGGCTTTAATCGATGGATCTCGGGCTATACTTCATGCTGGTGTTGGAATTGTGGCGGGTTCTGAACCCGACAAAGAACTAGCAGAAATTCAACTCAAATTGCAGGCACTTTTAAATGCTTTAGTTTAGCAATATCTCATAAGTAGGTGGGGACAACTTTGGTAATTTAAGACTTAGATATGGGTGGCCAGAAACCGGGTTTTTCACCCAATATTCGCCAAAAAACCTCTCGAAAAAACCCGGTTTCTTGAGCTTTGATTGAGAACCTTTATGTGTCATAAAATATTATCGATCGCCAAAACAACAAAATGCTTGACTTTCGGAACACAAACACCCTCTGGGCTTCCATAATAGCCGAGACATTGCAGCGACTGGGACTAACAACAGCCGTAATTTGTCCCGGTTCGCGATCGGCCCCGCTAACCATAGCCTTTGCCCAGAATAAGCGAATAGAAACTATCCCCGTACTTGACGAGAGATCCGCCAGTTTTTTCGCATTAGGAATCGCCAAAAAATCCGGTGTACCAACTGCCCTAATTTGTACCTCTGGAACCGCCGCCGCCAACTTTTATCCGGCGATTATCGAATCGAGAGAAAGTCGAATTCCGCTGCTAATTCTCACAGCAGATAGACCCCCCGAACTCCGCGACTGTCACGCCGGACAAGCGATCGACCAAATTAAACTATACGGCAATTATCCCAACTGGCAAGCCGAATTAGCCATCCCTTCAGCGTCCATAGGGATGCTAGACTATGTGCGGCAGATGATGGTGTATGCGATCGAGCGATCGACCTTTCCCACACCAGGCCCAGTCCACCTCAACATCCCCCTGCGCGATCCGCTGGTACCCGTTCCCGATCCTGCGGTACAATCCTTAGAAACACAATTTAATCCCGAAGAATTCTTTGCCGCAGTAGAACCCATTTTTGCAGGAGAAACCTCTACCCCCCCCAGCCCCCCCAGGCTTCGGGGGGGAGAAAGAAGTACAGTCAGAAAATGGCCCGAATGCAGCAAAGGGATTATTATTGCAGGCGTAGCCCAGCCTCAAGATGCAGAAAAGTATTGTAGTGCGATCGGCCAAATTTCCCAACTATTAAACTGGCCAGTATTAGCAGAAGGACTGTCCCCCTTAAGAAACCGCGCCCAACTCAACCCTTATCTAATTTCCACCTACGACTTAATCCTGCGAAACCACGAAATAGCCGAAAAATTAACCCCAGAAATCGCCATTCAAATCGGAGACTTACCAACAAGCAAACAACTGCGAAACTGGCTAGAAAAAACCCAACCCAAGCGCTACATAATCGACCCCAGCCACCACAACATCGATCCGCTACACGGCAAAACAATTCACCTGCGAACCTCCATAGAAAACCTCGCAACTATATTAATTCAAGTCCCCCCCCTTACCAAGGGGGGGCTAGGGGGGGATCTCACCTCTCCGTCAAACTCTTCTCCAGTCCCCCCCCTTACCAAGGGGGGGCTAGGGGGGGTTCTCACCTCTCCATCCCACGAATACCTCCAACATTGGCACAACGCCGAAACCAAAATCAGACAAGCAATCGACGAAAAACTTGCAACAATCAACAACATAATCGAGCCCAAAATTTCTTGGCTGCTTTCCCAAATATTGCCACCAAAAACACCGATATTTATTGCTAACAGTATGCCCGTCCGAGATGTCGAGTTTTTCTGGAAGCCGAACAACTTAGAAATAAAACCTTACGTCAATCGCGGCGCCAACGGCATAGACGGCACACTGTCAACAGCTTTAGGAGTAGCGCACCGCAATCAAAGCAGTATATTGTTAACAGGCGATTTAACACTTTTGCACGATACCAACGGTTTTTTAATTAAAAATAAATTTGTCGGTCATTTGACAATTATTTTAATTAATAACAACGGTGGCGGAATTTTTGAAATGTTGCCCGTTGCCAAATTTGACCCGCCCTTTGAAGAGTTTTTTGCCACGCCGCAGGATATCAATTTTGCTCAGTTGTGTGCAACTTACGGCGTGGAACACGAGATAATAGACGATTGGGAACAGTTAAAACAAAAATTGTTTTTGCTGCCAAATAGCGGTATTCGGGTCTTAGAACTGCCGACAAACAGGCGTACAGATGCTAAATGGCGGCAAGACAATCTAGGTAAATTTGCCAAAGATTTGTAGTGGGGATGGGGCGGGTTTACGAGATACTTAGTTTTCAACATAGATGGTTGGTAAAACCCGCCCCTACGAGAGTTTAGACTGCGGCTTGAGCTAGCAGCGCATCTAATTCTCCGTCTCCATCAAGTTTGTGAATGTCATCGCAGCCGCCGACGTGTTGGTTGTTAATAAAGATTTGGGGCACGCTGCGCTTTCCGTTAGCGCGATCGGCCATGGCATTTCTAGCAGCTTCGTCGCCATCAATTTTGTATTCCGTGTAATTTACGCCTTTCCACCACAGCAAGGTTTTGGCGCGGATGCAGTAGGGACAGGTTTGCCAAGTGTAAATCTCAACATTGGCTTTGATGCGATCGGGCTTGCGGCCCAAAATGGGATTGAGAAAATCAAGCATTTTCGGTACAGGGGTAAAAATTGAACTGATTGAGAGATGAAGTTATTTTAGCGAAACGCCGTCAGTCCCGCGTCCTACCCAAGCATCGGCGCGGGATGGAATTGCCCGCCCTAACCTTGGGTGCCGTGATTGGGGTCACATATTCACTCTACGGGGATCACTTACGTACACCCAAGATAATCACCTTCGGAACCTCATTAATATCACTGATCTTTTGAGGAAACCAAGGGATTATGAATATATCGAATTCAACCGCACTGCCATGAACGCTTTACAACTCCTCCCCGGCGCTATCTCTGAAATCCTCGCTTCTGTAACCGATACAGGCGTTTTGACTTTAGCCGATCGCTACGGTTTGATGGCCGCTACCTTGGACGAGTCGCTGAATGACGAAGATAGAGGCTGCGTCAACCGCCTGCTGCGGGCAGTCAGCAGAGGCCGGGTGAAAATGGTCAACGAACTTTCAGCAGCAATTTAAGGAGGATTTGCAGTTTTGTTCTGATGGTAAGGTGAGTCAGCGGTAGATTCTGATGGCGAAATTGGTTGGCAGCCGATCGCCCGCCGGAGTCCAAAAGACTTGATATAACGGTAATTTGAATTCGATTTAAAGTTTTCTCCTCCAACAAAACAACGGTTTTTTCGATTTGCAGCCTGTAACGGGCTGCTTTTTTTTGGACTGGTTGTCAGAAACCGGGTTTTTTAGCAAAATACTGGATTCAAACCCTTAATCTCGGTAAAAAACCCGGTTTCTTGAGTCCCTGTGCGTTTTTCGGTACTTCCAAGTCTTCTAATCGCGGATTTCGATGTCGTACTGGCGGCAGAGGGCGATCAGTTTTTGTTGGAAGCGATCGCGCACTTTCTGGGGCGAGACAATAACGCAATCTTCGCCGTAACGGAATACCTCCCGAATCAGCCAGAAGGGATTGGAGACGCGCCGCACGACTTCACGGACATCTCCGACAACTTTATTGCTGATATCTTTTGGCCTCGCTTCGTAGGCATTAACCATGCCGCGACAAAAGTGTAAGTACACTTTTAAATAATCTAAGCCTTCATCGCGCCACAGTCCATCAGTTTTGACGATCGACTGAATGCGATCGAACCGCAAACACCGGTTGTGAACAAGTTCGGGATAGTCGGGATTTTTGATGTCATCAGTCTCTTCGCACCAGATTTCCAAGTAAAAGCGCTTTTCTTCAAAGGAAATCTCCGCGTAGCGCACTGTATATGCCAAATTCTCTCCTTTGGGATTGCGGTACAGAACAAGAAACGGTTGTTTCTCGTTGATGTACTCTTCGGCTTGAATGCGCCACGCTACGGTAGGCTGGATGACTTGTTGCAGCAGCGATTGGCGTAGCGGGGCTTCTAGGTTTCCCCTATTTACAAGCAGTTGTGAGAGCGATCGCGCTTGCTCGATATAGCCTGAGTCGATCAGCAGTCTGATGCCTTGCTGCAAGGCGGAGACTTCGGCCCAGTTGAGGGTGAAGGGTTCACCAACTTCTATTCGGTGTTGGGCGATCGCGACCAATAACCCCGATACGCTGGGACTTTTGCCCCATTTGATATTGAGGCGAAGGGCGATCGCTTCTAGCTGCTCCTTGGTGCCGGACGGTATTGACAGTGTAATTGTCTCTTTTTTGCGAACCATCAACAAAATTGTAAGTACATAGTTGACATATTGGATTTTCAATGTCAATATAATTTTAGTGCAAGTACAAAACTCGTAGATAACAAATGTTGCTGTGCAAATTATAGAGCCAACAAAAAAAGCCAGAGGCTAGCTCCGGCTTTCAAGCCCTAATAGGTATTTGTGTGAAAGACAAGGTTATTGTCTCGATCGCGGTACTGTTTCAATTCCTGAAAGGCATTTGTCTATCTATCCTAGCGTGAAAGCGATCGAGCGGTCAAAAAACTTTGCTTAATCGCTGTACTAACCCAAAAGATATGGTAGAGTAAAAAGCAAGCCAGACATAAAGCCAGCTCGCCCGTGTTTAAATTACTTAACTTCTAGAATAGAGCATGGCTGGTCTGGTTGTAAACCTACGCAAATACAACCATGACAGATAATCTTCCGAATCAAATGCTTCGGCTGATGTCCGATGGGCAGTGGCATAGTGCCAGCGAGCTCATCGAGAGTATTAGCCATCGGTTCTCAGCAACTATGCACATTCTGCGAAAACAAGGCTATCAGTTTGAGAAACGTCGCCTGAGCGGACAGCAGCACGAATACCGACTGTTGCTGTCCGGCAATAATTAGGGTGTAGTGAGATTCGATCCGGGGTTGGGGGGAATTTTTCTCCTTCTACCCCTGTAAAGATAAAGTGCCAGAGGCGAACTCTGATGACGACAGAAAATTTGCTGTCCTCGTCCTCGAATTTGTTTACTCTACAAAAGTTAACTATGCTCCAAATTTCCCCAACGCTGACTGAACTTCAGGAAATTGCTTCACAACTGCCCCAACAAATTCCTTACCTCAAAATGCTAATTCTCTTTGGTTCTCGTGCCAGAGGTGATATCCACGCAAAAAGTGATTGGGATTTTGCCGCCCTTTACGATGTAAATTTCAGGGAAGAATATTGCCAAAATCGGGGATTTTCTTGGTTTGAAGTTCCTGGCATTCTCGGGCAAGTTTTTAGCCTTAATAGCGACGAGATTGATGTCGTCGAATTGAATCGGTGTTCGTCGCTAATTGCTCATTTTGTTGCGCGAGATGGAATTTTACTGTACGAATCAGAATCAGGTCAATTTGAAGCTTTTAAACAAAAATGCTTGATGACTGATGCAGAACTAGAAGTGCTGCGCCAGAATCTGCGACAAAAAATCGAGGTGGCGTTGCAAAGGAGGGGAGTATGAAAGAGATTGAGCCTGCGATCGTCCTAGCTAAGCTGGATTTTATGACAGACTATCTAGAGAGTTTAAGTTCTTTTGAGTCGATTACTTTAGAAGAATATCTCAGCGATCGGGGAAAGCAGTTAACGATCGAACGATTGTTGCAACTCATTATTCAAGTTGCAATAGATGTCAATCGCTATTTACTCAAGCGATTGGAAGTCCAGCAACCAAATAGCAACTTTGATGTCTTTATAGAAGTTAGCAACTGTGGCATTATAACAGCAGAGTTAGCTAGAGTCCTATCTCAATCCGGTGTTTTGCGTAACCGTCTGGTACATCTGTATGACGAAATCGATCCTGTTAAAGTGCATCAAGCGATCGATATTATATTGCAGAAATACCCAATTTATCAACGGCAAGTCACTACTTATTTAGATTCTCTCAAATGAAGCGATTAGAGCAAAATTATGTCCCCAAAAAGTTTGCTTTTTGACGAAGAAACAACAACTTTAGACAATCGCTATTTTGCCGAAGTTCGTCCCCGGCTGTACGAACTGCATACCAAACACTCGCAGTATGGCAGCCGCCAAGGACGCACCCTCGCCGAACATCTCGATTCAGCTTGTCAGTTCGTCCTAACTGTTAGCAAACTTGCCAAAGTTCCCGACGACAAACGCGCTTGCATTCTGGCCGCAACCGCCGTTCACGATTTGAATAAGTTGGCAGACGACGGACGCAATGTTAAAACTTTAGCGCGCGATCGCACTTTTCTCCGAGAACAACTCGATCGCGCTTGCGTTGCCCAATTCGCCCAAACCGACGAACAACTAGAACTCATCCGCCGCTTGGTAGAACGCCATTCCGGTCACGGCGCCAGCGACGGAGCCCGCTTTTTGCCGGAAGACCCCAATATCAAACGTTGGGCCGCGATGTTGATTGGGGGTGACTTATTCGACTTGGGAATTGAAGAACAAAAACGCATTGGCAAAGTCGAAACCGAGTTAACAGTTGCGTTGCAGCGTCCCAGTAAGTTGTTTCATGTCAGTCTTTCCGAAGACCGAGGTTATCTGACTTCGCTGTTGCTGTCAGCTTGCGAAGAGGTTTTGCACGATCGCAGTTTACATACTCTCGCCATTGACCCCAACGGTCAAATTTTTGTCGGATCGGCCTTTCCCGACGGCGATTTAAGCAAAATCATCGCTCAAAAATGGCAGCAAAAGATCGATCGCGTCTTTAGCAGCAACGTCGAACAACTCGTTAACGCCACCAAAGACGGCATCAAAATCGACCCGCAAGCCATCCAACAAAACCCCGAAGGAACCTTAGATGAAGTAGATAAGTTATTGGTAAAAAAAGCCAGCGGTTACAAAGCCGAAAAAGTCGCCAAAGACATTGAAAAATACGGCGGCGATGCTGGAGAAACCGCCGTTAACGCCGCCGCTGCCGTCGGCTTGCATCCAGTATCAACTGCCGAAGAATTCGCCATCTCTGAGGGACTAAAAACCGCTTACCTCAGCTATCGGGCCGCCGAACTCAGTCCCAAAGATGTTTGGGATAGAATAGCCGCGCAAGTCGGGCTTTCTCCCGAACAGCGGGCTGCCTTAGAACCGTTTAACGCGCAGTACGGACGCTGTTTGTTTGCGGCAAAATCAATCGAGGGCGATCGCGAACAGATGTTAGAAAAGGTATTTGCGGCCTTAGAAGACTCATTTCAACTCCGTCCAACAGCAGAAGTAGAAGTCTCCGCAGAATTGGTGAATGCGGTTCGGCAATTGCTTAACTTTTCCACACCCGCAAACTCGCAAGGTTTTAACGAACTAACAGCATATATTGAAGCCAACCCGCGCCAGCGCTGTTCCTTGGGAACAACATCGCTGCAAGTCGGCGAATTGAGTTCCCCGAAAATGCCGCCTGGAACAAAAGTACAAGCTTTTTCCAATCGCCTTCCCGGCGGCATGATTGCCGAACCCAAGCGGCGGGCAGATGACTTGTCGGCGCTTGGTTATCAGTTGATGGCAGTTGGTGCAAACTTCCCGAATGCTGTCAAACAAGACCCGCTTTATCTGCACTTTGCCCTGCCAAAAGGTTCGAGTGTGGAACTCAGAACAATTTGGCAAAACTTTCTGAGAAAAACCGCAGCCAAGAACGAGGACGGCACGGTAACAGTTGATGAACTGCAACTTTACCGCGAAAATCGGCTAGTTTTTCAATCAAACAAAATGGTAGGTTTAGCACTGCCAAAACGTCCTGAATTCATCAACTCAACGGTAACAATTCCCGTGCTTTGGGGAGATGTTAATAACTCTGTGGCGTTGCTGAAATCGCTCAGGCTGGCATTGGAAATGAGTTTAGCCTTTGATTTGGGTTTTCCCTTTGTTTTGAGTGCAAATCTGGAAGTCGAACCAACTTGGGACTTTTTTGCAAAAATTGATGGAATTCCATCATCGTTACAGCCGCTATTGGGGAACGGTCAGTATCGGCGGGACGGTCATTTATCCAAACAGGAACGGCGCGCGGCAGTAACGGCAGAGCAAGTTTTAGAACGGCTGCGCTGTGTTGGCAAACTGACAATTTTAGTAGCAAGTCTTAGGAAAAAAGATGATTGTCTGTACGACTTAGCGCGGGCAGCAACTCGTCCTCTCAGCTTGTATTACGTCCTGCTGCGCTGGATTTTGCGGGAACAAGATGACCCTAATTTGGAGGCGATTTGGTCTCGCATTCGAGAACCTTTGAATACTTTATTGGAGAGTTTGATGTCTGAAGAACACGATCGCGTTTCTAGCTATCTCAAGCAAGCCGCGCACATTGCCGAATTTGCCAAGCTGCGGGGCAGTTCCTTTCGCCGCACTGCCCAAACCGAGCCGTTTTCGGAGTTTATCAAAGCCGTGCGATCGCGCAAATCTCACATGGATTGGGACACGATCTTTGCCGCCCTCGCCCAGCAATATCACAACCGTCTCGATCGCATTCGAGAACATGGCGTGGGTGCGACAAAATACGAACACATCAAGCAGTTTTATCAAGTTTTGAAACAACTGTTTGAGGAGGTTTATCACTCGCGTCCAGAAAGGCTATTGACTGATAGCAAAACTCTTGAAGCTGCCTACTTGTTCTTTTTGCAAGAAGCCCGCCAAGAACTGAAAGCTGAAACCGAAAAAAAGTCTGAAACCATATCTGAAAACACCAACGCAATTGAACTTTGAAACTTCGCTCCCCCCCAGCCCCCCTTTTTAAGGGGGGAGAAAGAGTCTCAAAGTCCCCCGGGAGGTGGATTTAGGGGGATCTCCACTACAACCACATCTGAAAACAACTAGGAGAATTCAAAATGTCGATCGCAAAATTGCAACCATTCCTCGCCCCCAGCTACGAAAACTTCCCCAAAGGCCGCACCATTGGTATTGTCGTCCTCCGCACAACGCAATCGGAAACCATTTTCCGCACGGAAGGAACGGGCGAACCCATGTGCAGCGAATACGTGCAAGCTGGGATTGAAGATACCGAATCAATTCCTCGGTTGGTGATGACAAAACGCAAACAAATTGCACCGGAACGGCGAAAAGGACGAGAGTTTTTGCGATCGCAAAATCTCCTTTACCCCGCACCGAAAACAAATGAACTTTGTGCTCTCAATACCAATGCGCCTTGCGAAATGTGCGTTGATTGCTTCCTCTACGGCTTCGCAGCCGGTGGAGAAGGCGCACAAAAAAGCCGAGTCTGGACGGAAGATGCGTTTAGCGTACTGCATTCTATAGAACTGATTGGCGATCGCACGATCAATGCTATCTTTGAAACCGGAACTATGCGCGACGAAAAAGGTAACGCTTCGACGGCATTAAACACCAGCGAATATATCAAGCCCGGGGTTCATTTCCTCGATATTGTCACCCTCAAAGATGTCACGGCCGACGAACTGCGATACACCCTCGGCAACATTTTGCTAACAACTCGTTACGGTGCTGTTTCCAGCCGCGTCGGACGCATGGACAATCAAATTCTCGGTGTATTTGGCGGCATTGCCGAATTGCCCAGTTCTCTCGAATTGGTACAAGGAGTTTACGACAAGCTGAAAGCTGAAAATACCGCCATCGAACATCCTTTCACAACTCAATCTTTAGTGGATGCAACTCAGGAAGTTATCAGCACTTGGACAAACAAACGAGGTATTTCTATGCAGTTGTCCGCCACCGAACGTGACGCGCTGATTGCTGATGTCGATCGCCATTGGTCGTTACCCGAACAAGAAACTTTCCTCAAACGCCTCGATGAATCCTATGCCCCGTGGCGCAAGGTGAAGAGTGAAAACAAGAAAAAGGGAAAAAATAAGGATTAAAGATAAGACGGCGGTTAAAACCAGGTTTATACAAACGAATTCCGCCTCCGCGGAATGAAGAAAATAACGTAATTTTTACCGTTCGGTCTTTAACCCGCGGAGGCGGGTTTGGTTTGTATAAACCTGGTTTCAACCGCCCAGTCTTCTTTAATTAATCTCAACCATGACGCAATTAGAACTTGCTTTAAACTTTTCCACTGACAAAATGTCCTATTCAACTGCACGCTTAATCGAACTTTGGTGCGCCGAACCCGTGTTTTTTGCCTCGCGAGAACTTTCCGATACTTACTATACCGAAAGTGCGATCGGCAATTATGCTTTAGCCTACGCTTTGGGTTGGGCGCGATCGCCCTATCGACTCACCGGAGAAGACACCGGAAGACCCCGATATATTGAGGATTTAACGCCCCTTTCCGGTCAAAGCTACATCCTCCCCGCCTGGCCCGCCGACGGCACTGTATCCTTGCGATTTGAGCGGTTTAACGCCCTTTCTGACTCCTATTGGTATGCAATGACCAACAATCGCGTGGCAACAGCGCGGGAAGATGTGCCGCTGAGTCGATCGGGCAAAAAACCCAGTACCTACCGCCCCAGCAACTTTCCCCAAACCGGGCGATGGCGGGTGATTGAACGGGGAAATCGGTTTCAGACATTGGTATTTGGCGATCGCGAATTACCCGAATACATCCGCGTCGGCAAATTCACCAGCAAAGTCCGCGTTAAAATCGTCAAAAAATTCGATGTTGTGCAACTTCCTAAGGGCGATTATCGCTGCAATACCTATCTCAGCGCCGCTGATTTGCCTGCTAATATCGAACTCCTCGCTTTTGATTTAATTTCGATGCCGCCCGCATCGTTATTGAAGAACCTTTCCTTTCGCGGTGAGGCGCTACAAGCCGGCGATTTCATTCTCCCAGCTAACCTTGAATTTTGCGGTAGCAATCACAATGGATAATTTAAAAATTCAACTCGAACCGGCTAGCATTTCTGCTTGCGGTCAATTGCCTCAACAACTGGAATTCATGGGACAAGCATTGCAGCATCAAGTCGATGTTTATGAAGCGTCTAAAGAGAATGATATCATTCTCGACACCGCGCCGACAGGAACGGGAAAAACGAAAGCTGGATTGAGTGTTTTGCTGCACAATCCTCAACGGAATGCGATTTATATCGCGCCGACAAATGCCTTGATTGACCAGCAAACAAAAACCGCAGAAGAGTTTGTTCTGGATGCGAATTTGCCGCATCTTGTGAAAGCAGCTTCTGCTAAGCAAGTCAATTTGTGGCCGGACAATCTAGTTGGCAAACGTTCTGGGGAAAAAATCTATAACGTTTTGCGAGAACCTGCCACAATTTTTCCCGAATGCGGTGGCGGTAGACCGCTTTTGTTGGTCACCAACCCGGATATTTTCTATTATGCCACGTTCTTTGCATACAATAAGCTCGATCGCAGCAACATTGCCAGCGAATTTTACAGCAGTTTCTCAACAGTAATTTTCGATGAATTTCACCTTTACGATGCCAAACAGTTAGTCAGCTTGTTTTTCTATCTCGCTTTATCCAAAGAGTTCGGTTATTTTCAGCACAACCGAAAAATTGTTCTGTTGACGGCAACGCCCGAACCTGCTTGCGAAGAAGCCTTAAATGTCCTGGGAAAAAATGGTGTCAGAATTTATCGAACTGACAGCAAAAATCAAATCGATCGCCTGCTTCCTTCTCAAACTCAAGTCAATATCGAAATTCGCAAGCAGCCAGAAAAAGACAATCTGATTGCGGAAATCGTCGAAGAAGTTGTGCGGCGGCTTCGCGAATTTCCTGACGAAAACGGGGCAGTGATTCTGGATGCCAAGGATACATTAGGGCGCATTTCCGATCGATTGCGCGATCGCGGATTTGCCGATTTCTGCGGGCGGATTACGGGCGATACACCGAAGGAAGAACGCCCGCAGGCTGCCCAAAAACAAGTGATTCTGGCTACGAGTACCGTCGATGTGGGCTTCAACTTTGAACGGGAAAATCCGCCACCCCGACAAAATCTCGATTGGTTGATTTTTTCAACGCGCGATCGCTTTTCATTTTGGCAGCGCATCGGGCGTGTGGGACGGGTTTTGGGGAAAACGCAAACCGATATTCCTTCAGAGGCGATCGCCTATTTGCCCGATCGGGCGTGGGAACAAGGAATCGCAGAACTTGACTGTAGCGGCGGGCGCAATTCTCTAACAGAAATGTTGGCAAGTCTAGACTGCATGAAACGTCCGTTTCTAGAAATTTACTGGCGATCGGAAGCTTTTTTAGAAATTGCCAAACCCTTACTCGAACTCGAAATGTTGCTGGAAAAATTACCCGAAGCAAGTTTAGTTACACAGCTTTATCAAACACTGCAAATTGTGTTGGGAGGCAAGCGAGATTGGAGTTCTTACCGCCAGCGGATGAAGGTATTGCAAGGTGCGGAAAATGTGGCTAAATCTACAATCAAACAAATTCAAAAGGAGTGGAAGTACATTAAAGGTGGCCAAAACTGCGTCAAGAATTTTATGCAAGCAAACTATCCCCAAGATTGGGAAGAAATTAATTCGGGGAGAAGTGCGATCGAACTAATTGAGGAAAAGATTTGCAAAAACCAAAAAATCGCCGAAGAATTCAAAGAGTATGCAACGATTCTCAAAGCCAGCTATGCGCCGCTGTTTAAATTCCGAGAAAGCTTGTTTGAAAATGTCAAAATTTACGACCCCCACAATTTCTTACTCGATGAAGTCGGCGAAACCAATCTCGATCCGATTCATTTGCTGAGATTTTTTGAATTTGCCTCCGATGAAAATGGGATTGTGCTTACCCATCGCGCGGCCCAAACCTACGGACTAAAATTCGCCTTGCAAGTTTCAGATTTAGAAGAATTTGCGAACAACTATCTCTGCAAACTCTATGCCTTCAAAAATTGTACGATCGAACGGACGATCGGCGACATCGTTCGTCCCACAGCGCTAATTTCCCAACTTTCACCGCCCTTAATGCCCGGTGTAATTGTCCAAGAACACCGCAAAAATCGCTGGGCAATTCTCAAACTAAAAAAACAAGGAGTCCAATGCTATTCGATTACGGTCAAAGATAGCTTTGCTGCCAAAGAGTATACATTTTTCCCGAGTTTATCGGGGATTTTGGCGATCGCCTCCGCTGGCATTGCCTTAAAATGTCCTGACAATCAAGAATTTTGGGTAATCTA
Source organism: Microcoleus sp. ARI1-B5 (assembly GCF_036705795.1). NCBI lineage: Bacteria > Bacillati > Cyanobacteriota > Cyanophyceae > Oscillatoriales > Microcoleaceae > Microcoleus > Microcoleus sp. ARI1-B5. The sequence goes on along the minus strand of NZ_JAUBVK010000004.1, from coordinate 185,951 downwards.
AACCATGCCGCACAGCCTCATCCTCAACCTCCTCCCCCTCTCCCCAATATCCCCCGGATACTTAACGGGAAGACACCTGCACGCCCTCTTCCTCACCCTCGCGAGCTCCGTTGACAAAAAACTCGGCGACTACCTCCACCATGCTGCCGCCGATAAAGCCTTCACCCTCAGCCCTTTACAAACTAAAAAATGCCCTTTCAAAAAACACCATTCCCTGCAATGGGAACACGCACAACCCATTCCCGAACATACCCTCTGTTGGTGGCGAATCACTCTCCTAGATGACACTTTATTCAGCAAATTAACTCACCTGTGGCTGAATCTCAATCCCTCGAAACCGTGGCATCTGGGCCCTACTGATTTGCTGATTACCAAGATTCTGGGAACGCCGCAAGTAGATCGGCCTTGGGCTAATGCTTGCGATTACTCTCAATTGTACCAGCAAGCTTCTGATACTAATCGTTTGATTGCGTTCAGTCTGGCTACTCCGACTACGTTTCGTCAGGGCAAATTTGATTCAGTTTTGCCGACGAGAGAATGCGTTTTTAACAGTCTTCTCAGTCGGTGGAACAAGTACAGCGGCATTGAAATTTCCCCGCTGGTACTGGATTCAGTTTTTTCGACTTTTGTCAATATCAAGACTGAAGTTGTGACAAATTATCACAGCAATTTAATCGGGATTGTTGGGGAGGTTAGCTATCGCATTTTAGGAGATGTGGAGCCGTTGGTTATCAAGCAAATTAATGCTTTGGCTGATTTTGCTCTGTACTGCGGATTGGGAAGGAAAACGCCGATGGGTATGGGTATGACGCGGCGGATTGTTGTTAGGAGTTCTAATGTTGAGAGGATTGAGGAGTGAGGGTGATTTAGGGTTGGATGCTTAGGCTTTCGATCCCCCCTAGCCCCCCTTCTTAAGGGGGGAGTAGGGGGCAACCGGAAGCACTCTTTCGTCAACCCCTACTCCCCTTCTTAAGGGGATTTAGGGGAATCTAGACTCAGGTAAAAGCGAGGGACTCAAAGCGTTCAAAGTGGGTCTTCTTAAGGGGGATTTAGGGGGATCGAGACTTGGCTATCAACGAAAAATACAAAGGGTTTTAGGCTTATGAATGATACTGATGATTACATTTCGATCGCCTCCTTGAACCAATACTCTTACTGTCCTCACCGCTGCTGGCGGATGGTGTGTGCGGGGGAGTTTGCGGACAACCAGTATACCGTGGAAGGGACGACTTTGCACGATCGCGTTCACACTATGGGCGAGATTAACCGCGATGAAACTTGGCAGGTGCGGGCGATTTGGCTGAAGTCGGAGCGCTACAAACTGATTGGTAAGTCGGATTTGATTGAATCGGAGAATGGTGAGTTGTATCCGGTGGAGTACAAGCGGGGGCGCAAGGGGGAATGGGATAACGATGAGTTGCAGGTGTGCGCTCAGGCTCTTTGTTTGGAGGAGATGACGGGGAAAAGTATTGCGACTGGTTATGTGTATTACGCGCAGTCGCACCAGCGGCAAAAGGTGGAGATTTCTGAGGAGTTGAGACAAGAAGCAGTTGTGACTATTTCTGCTATCAAGGCTCTTTTTAGCCAAGGGATTATCCCCCAGCCTGTTTACAAACCTCGCTGCAAAGGATGCAGCCTTTATTCGCAGTGTTTGCCGCAAGCTACCGAGAAGGTAAGCCGCTATCAGGAAGTTGGTTAGTTTATTCACAGGAGAGTTCAAAATGGGGACTGTTTACATTACTCAAGATGATGCGTTTATTGGCAAAACTGATGAACGTCTCACTGTCAAAGCGGACAAGAAAAATCTTTTGGATGTGCCGTTAATTAAGGTTGATGGTGTGGTTGTTTTTGGACGAGCTACTGTCTCGCCTGCTGTGGTTTTTGAACTGCTCAGCCGTCACATTCCTTTGAGTTTTCTCACGGGAACTGGGCGATATTTAGGCAGGCTGGAGCCTGAAGTTACTAAGAATATTTTTGTGCGCTCGGCTCAGTGGAAAGCGGCAGGTGAATCTGAGATGGCAATACATTTAGTGAAGGGGTTTGTACGCGGGAAGCTGAAAAATTACCGGACTATTTTATTGCGACGAGAACGGGAAGATTCTCAACTGGATTTGCAATCTCATGTTAAGCGGCTGGAAGGAGCGATCGCGCCTATTGACAAAACTAACTCGATCGCTTCTCTGAGAGGCTTGGAAGGGGCTGGGAGTGCGGCTTATTTTGGCTGTTTCAATCAGTTAATCAAGTCGTCAAAGTTCCAATTTCCAGGCCGCCGCCGCCGTCCTCCAACCGATCCGGTTAATGCTTTGTTGAGTTTGGGCTATTCGCTGCTGCGACATGATGTTCAAAGTGCTGTAAATATTGTAGGGTTTGATCCTTATTTAGGATACTTGCATTTGGAACATTACGGCCGCCCTTCTTTGGCTTTGGATCTGATGGAAGAGTTTCGCCCTTTGGTTGTGGATACATTGGTATTTTCGGCTGTAAATAAGGGGCAGTTGAGTCCTGATGATTTTATAACGGAACCTTTGAGTGGGGCTGTTTCTTTGACTAAGGATGGGTTGAAAATTTTTCTGCGCCTGTACGAAGAAAAGAAGCAATCTAAATTTAAGCATCCGGTGATGGGTGTTCTGCATACTTACCAAGAAGCTTTTGAAATTCAGGGGCGGCTGTTGGCGAAGTATTTGATGGGGGAAGTTGACAAATATCCGCCTTTGGTAATCAGATAAGAGCGATCGCGGAGGTTTATTATGTATTTTGTTGTGAGTTACGATGTTTCTGATGACAAGCGGCGGACTAAGATACACAGCATTCTCAAGTCTTACGGGCAGTGGGTACAGTACAGTATTTTTGAGTGCGAACTGACTCCGACTCAGTATGCTAAGTTGCGATCGCGCTTGAATAGGCTGCTTAAGTGCGATCGAGATAATATCCGCTTCTATCCTCTGTGCGCTTGCTGTCAGGGTAAGGTGGAACGGATTGGTGGAGATCCTCCGAGGGACAATACGGTGTTTTTTGTTTGAGAGGCTGGTTTGGAGGGTTTGGAGAGAGGAGTCGCGGGGCTCCTCTTTTGTATTTTGCGACGATCGGTAGGTGTAAAAAAGCGGGCCTGAAAAAAAGTGGCTGGATTCCATGAGGGATAAGGGGTTGAGGCTGTCTGGAGTCAAAATCGATCGTCGCAAACGCTGAAAACCTTACGGGAAAAAGATTACAGAGTTTTTGGCAGGTGGCCTCTTGACAAGCCAGAGGCTGAAATGATACTTTTGATCTAGGTCATCGCAAACGAACCTTGAAAACCAAATACAGTAAGGCTTCCAGAAACCTGCTATTGCAATCAACCTAAACCCCTACTAGGGATTGAAACATTTAAGTATCGTTTTTGTAAAATTTATAAGGTTATTGCAATCAACCTAAACCCCTACTAGGGATTGAAACTTTTAAATAGTTGTGACTACTTTATCATCTCGCCAATTGCAATCAACCTAAACCCCTACTAGGGATTGAAACTTCTCGTTGAATCTTTCGCCGATTATTACTTTGCCATTGCAATCAACCTAAACCCCTACTAGGGATTGAAACAGTGGAATTTGTGCAGCGGTAGCCATTCCCACAGGAAATTGCAATCAACCTAAACCCCTACTAGGGATTGAAACTCTCTTTGCTGTGCTGCCTCTGCTTCCTCTCCTGCTATTGCAATCAACCTAAACCCCTACTAGGGATTGAAACTAATCCACAAGCCAAAGAATACCACCGGATTTTTAATTGCAATCAACCTAAACCCCTACTAGGGATTGAAACATAAAAGATATGGCAGTGGCGGATCGTGGAAAAATTGCAATCAACCTAAACCCCTACTAGGGATTGAAACGGCGTTTGGCTCCGTCCACAATTGCAATATTAATTATTGCAATCAACCTAAACCCCTACTAGGGATTGAAACGATGCTGAATTCGATCGTCGTTTCAAGTTCTTTATTGCAATCAACCTAAACCCCTACTAGGGATTGAAACCTGAGATGGAATTGCTGGATGCCAAAGACCGATCGATTGCAATCAACCTAAACCCCTACTAGGGATTGAAACTTGCAGGCTCCTGAGAACGACTCCAGCAATCCCGAAACATTGCAATCAACCTAAACCCCTACTAGGGATTGAAACCGTAACTGTGTAATATATCGCCCATCCTTGATAAATTGCAATCAACCTAAACCCCTACTAGGGATTGAAACCCCTGTGCCATCCTTATCCGGGTAGTCGAACTAAATTGCAATCAACCTAAACCCCTACTAGGGATTGAAACGAACTAGAAGAAGACACGCAAATTACGTATCATTATTGCAATCAACCTAAACCCCTACTAGGGATTGAAACAATAAAGTGCTTGTAGCACTTGCACCAGAAACATTGCAATCAACCTAAACCCCTACTAGGGATTGAAACTACGAAGGTATTTATTGGCACGTTGGTGTCATCTATTGCAATCAACCTAAACCCCTACTAGGGATTGAAACGGATCTATTAGCAGCGACAAAACATTTAACTGAAGCACATATTGCAATCAACCTAAACCCCTACTAGGGATTGAAACCTGCTGCATTATTAGTACCCCACCAATAAGTAGAATTGCAATCAACCTAAACCCCTACTAGGGATTGAAACTGCTGTCGGAGGCGGTTTGCTAGCGCTCTTTGGCATTGCAATCAACCTAAACCCCTACTAGGGATTGAAACAAGTAGTTAATGTCGGTGCGGTTTCCGCTAGGGCTATTGGGATTGCAATCAACCTAAACCCCTACTAGGGATTGAAACAGAAGTTGTGGAACTGGTCGGGAACATCGATCAAGGATTGCAATCAACCTAAACCCCTACTAGGGATTGAAACGAAGTGCGACTTGTAGGACACAAGGAACTGCGAATTGCAATCAACCTAAACCCCTACTAGGGATTGAAACGGAATCCTGGATGGAGTCGCAAGTTAAAATGATGTATTGCAATCAACCTAAACCCCTACTAGGGATTGAAACTTCCAAAACCCCGCAGCAAAGCTTATGAATCACCCAAAAATTGCAATCAACCTAAACCCCTACTAGGGATTGAAACGTAATAACCATAAGCTTTAGCGTTTCTGCGAACACATTGCAATCAACCTAAACCCCTACTAGGGATTGAAACCAAAGTCCGATTATTAACAGGCTTCGTCAGGATTTAGATTGCAATCAACCTAAACCCCTACTAGGGATTGAAACGAAGAGGCTGCACGGTGATAAATGGCAAGAAGCATTGCAATCAACCTAAACCCCTACTAGGGATTGAAACCAACTGAAAAATTGCGTTCATGATATTAGTCCTCCTTATTGCAATCAACCTAAACCCCTACTAGGGATTGAAACGTTGCCCACCGCAACGACATATCCCTCCGGGATTGCAATCAACCTAAACCCCTACTAGGGATTGAAACGATCGCGGGCTTATCCCCCAACTTGAAACCTAAAATTGCAATCAACCTAAACCCCTACTAGGGATTGAAACGCTACGGTAACAGTTTGGAAGCTGGTAGAGAATGTATTGCAATCAACCTAAACCCCTACTAGGGATTGAAACTTTGCCTCCGTCGTAAATCCCCCATCTTCTCAACATTGCAATCAACCTAAACCCCTACTAGGGATTGAAACATTTGATTTACAGCCAGTTGCCCTTGAATTAGCTAGATTGCAATCAACCTAAACCCCTACTAGGGATTGAAACAAAAGCAGCAACTTAAAGAGATAGCTAGCTTCCAGTATTGCAATCAACCTAAACCCCTACTAGGGATTGAAACAAGCCAGATTAACGCACTAACCGAGCTAACAAAATTGCAATCAACCTAAACCCCTACTAGGGATTGAAACAACATTCAAAATTCCAACAGCAGTTTTGACCCTCAAATTGCAATCAACCTAAACCCCTACTAGGGATTGAAACCACGAATCTGCAAGAGAACCGGACAGCCCTAGAATTGCAATCAACCTAAACCCCTACTAGGGATTGAAACGTCGCCAGCAGCCTTAAGCCAACCGTCCCAATAAGATTGCAATCAACCTAAACCCCTACTAGGGATTGAAACAAGTCCAATAATTTGCATGAAGTTTTAGGGTGAATTGCAATCAACCTAAACCCCTACTAGGGATTGAAACCAGCTTGCGAACTTAGTTAAAAATGTCATGCAAAGATTGCAATCAACCTAAACCCCTACTAGGGATTGAAACAAATGCTTAATTTCTCCAGCCCTGGCGTCTGGATGAATTGCAATCAACCTAAACCCCTACTAGGGATTGAAACTCAAAAGTCTTACTGTTTTTTGACTTTGACCCAGATTGCAATCAACCTAAACCCCTACTAGGGATTGAAACGTGGCATGGGAAAGGGATATCGACTCTGTTGCGCCGGAAATTGCAATCAACCTAAACCCCTACTAGGGATTGAAACCAGTCCGGGGCTTTCCCAAAATGTCCGAAATTTCGGATTGCAATCAACCTAAACCCCTACTAGGGATTGAAACCTTCAGTTCACCCGCTGGCAGGGGAGGAAATGAGAGTCGGATTGCAATCAACCTAAACCCCTACTAGGGATTGAAACAATATCTCAAGATATTTCATCAATTCAGTTTTAATATTGCAATCAACCTAAACCCCTACTAGGGATTGAAACGCCCAAACTACAAAATTATTGGCTCAAAAATAGATTTCTCCTCACTCTTTTTATCCCCTCCAATCACCTCAAACAATCGATCGACTCCACACCTCCAAGAAAAATTATCCGCCACAAAACCCGGACCCGCAACCCTAGCATTTGCAGCTATTCCAGGCTGTTCGATCGCCCTGAGCATCAAATCCGTCAAATGCTCCCACTCAGGAGCTAACATAAATAAGGTTTCCCCGTCGATCGCCACAGCCGTAAATTTACTCTCAATCCGCAGTGCAAAATCCGATCGCGTAAAATCATCAGTCGGGCCGCCCGCCGTGCAAATAACCGGCAAACCGCAAGCCGCAGCCTCCAACACCGGCAGATTAAAACCTTCAGCCAAATAGGGAGAAACATAAACATCCGCTGCTTGGTAAAACTCAGCTATTTGAGCAAAAGATAGCTGCTTGCCAGTATAAATTAATCTCGGTAAAACCCTCGCTCTTTCCGCATCGTTCAACACAACTCGGCAGCCTTCAGCAATCTCGTCTCTCGACGGATAAAGCAGTTCAGAACCTTTTAAAACTAATCTGGCATGGGGATATTTGTCAACTACCGCAGCGAAGGCTTTTAATAAAGGGCGAATGCCTTTGCGATCGGTTTGTCCGCCGATGTTTAAAAATATAAAATAGTTTGACCAGCCGAAGCTGTCCCTGAGCGATTGACGCCGATCGCCCGCAGCAGGATAATAAATCTCAGGATCGACCCCCAAAGGTACCACGGCAATGCGATCGCCCTCAACACCGCTGCGAATTAAGCCGGCTTTTGACCACGCCGATGGTGTGATAATTTTTACTTCTGAATTAACGGGGGTTTGTGCGATCGACCTAACGCCGATCGCCTGCAATACTGTACGGGTAACAATCCCCCATTCTGTCGCTGCAAATACCCAAGTTTCGGCGCTGCTGGATGCTGCAAAGTCCCACGGGCAGTACATTCGCAGCGTAACATCCGCTGACTGATTTACCGCAGGGCTGTTAATGCTGCGGAGTAAAGTTTCATTTGGGCGATCGAACAAACTAATTTTTGTTTCCCAAGCTGCGTCTATGTAGGGCATATCCCGGTGGAAAAGCTCTATTTGTCTTCGCGGACGAGCCAGCATTTCTAGCAGTTGAAATTGATTGGCTACGCAGTAGGAATGATAAATAAAACGCCAGCCTTCAACAATAATCTGCAAGTTATAACTCCGAGTTTAGCAATTAAACTTATTAATAATTATCAGCACTTGATATTTAGCAATTAGTAACTATAAATGAAGTAAGTGGTGACAAATAAACATTACATTGGTCTGGCGGGTTTTGCATTCATATTCTCGCTTTTATTACATATTCTTAGCTGGCACGCGCCCCTACAAGATACTATGTTTTTTGGTCCTTACCTATTTATGAATTTGTGTCAATTTTCGACTAAAACTATTAAAAACTCTCGCTTTTAGTTGAGTTTCGATCCCCCCGAATTCTTGCCCCCTACTCGACCCCTACTCCCCTTCCCAAGGGGGGGACAGGAGTAAGCGTCAAAGTCAACCCCTACTCCCCTGGTTGAAGGGGGAGTAGGGGGTATGCGAGGGGGATCTAGGCTCGGCTGTAAACGAGAGATACAAAAGGTTTTAGGCTTAATTTAACACTATTACCAATTATCAACGCCTTACTTCATCACTTGCCAATCCATAATCCGCCACTGTCCGTCTTGGCGGATCAAGTCGTAGCGGATGCGCAGGTTTTCGTTGCGGGAAGTAACTAGCTGATCGCGATCGAACGTTTCGGCTTTTTCGCTGACTTGGGCTTCTACTTCCGCGCGATCGGGATTAGTCGGATTTGTCTTAACTCCTTTAACTTCTAGCTTGTGCACGTAACGCTGGTGGGCGTTGTTTTTCTGTTGAGCATCTGCCATCAATTGCCAGCGAGACAAAGCCGGTTCTGTGAGAACTTGCTGTAATTCTTCGACAGCGTGATTGGGGCCCAAAGCCGCTGCTTTAGCTGACAGCCAGCTTTGTACTATTTGTCCCGCTGCTTCGTCGGTGATTTCTCCCGAGACTGGGGCGGCGGCGGCGCGAGGCTCTGGGGCCGCAGAAGCGGCGGGGATTTCTACGGGCGGTGCTTCCAGGCTGACGGAGGCTTGTTCTCCTTGCAGGGATGGGCCCGACAGGGCTTGCATGGCACTCGCCAACAGACTGAGTATCCACCACAGGATTAACAGGCTCAGGACACCTGCGACTACAAGCAGAGCCAGCTTGTTTGGTGGCAGGGACTTGACTTGGGCCGAAATTTGTGCTGCTATGGTGCGCGCCCGATCGGCAAAATTGCCTGTTAGCCCCTGACCGATCGCTCCGCTGGGCCCGGTTGAATGGGGGCGCCTGCGGTGTTTTGAGGTCGAGGCTGCGGGGCGTCCCGCCGTAGTTGTCGGGAGAGAGACGGCCGCCGCCGCCCCAATTCCTGCCGCCGTTGCCTGGTATTTCGGCGCTGAAGCTGCGCTGGAGGTGTCCACCGGTACGGGGGTCAAGGTGACACTACTGGCTACCTGTTTGGCGGAGGGCGGCTGTGGAGGTGCGGGCGGGCGATCGCCCGCTGGTTGCAGTTTCCCCTGGGGTTTGCCCGATCGGGGCTGCACGACAACCCATTCGTTGGCGGTTTCTGCATCCGAGGGCAAAGCTTCTAGGTAAGCTTGGACTTTCGGGTCAGCAAAATAATCTTTCAAAGAAACTGACTGGGAAGCCAAGTCGCGGAAGTGGGGAAACACTTCTTCTTGCAGCCAGTGTTCGGCGTACAAGCAGAGTCCCGGCAACAAATCGGGAGAATCTTGGGAATGTTCGCGAATGAAGGCGAGGGGTTCTTTTTCCGAACTGAGTTCGAGGGCTCTGCTGGCTTCTTCTGTCTGGCCCAGCAGCAGGGAACACACGGCTTTTTCGAGGTGAACGTCTTGGCGGCGGCCGAGCTGCATCAGCATCAGCTTGGCGCGGCGGATCATCGCGGGTTGTCTGGCGGCAAATCCTTGGGCTAACAGGGTGTAGACCGAGAGGTAAGTGGCGACTGCGGAGGGGCGACCGGCTTCGGCTTCAAATAGAGTCTGCTGCTCGCTGCTGGTTAGGTGTTTGCGCAGTTGCTGGACGAAGCGGAGGAAGTCTTCTATGCCTAAACCCGATCGATCGTCCCCCGAGCCGTCGATACCGCCGCGTTCTTCGAGCATTTCTCGCAGGATTTGCAGTCCCTGGCGGCGCTCCGAGACTTTTTCTTCCGGGAGCGATAGTAATTCTAAAATGTTGTACGGACGGAGTTTGTATATATCGGTTTGCATTTCACCCCTCACGCTTGGAAATAAGCCCTCCAGCAGCAGCAGTTCTTGACCTGCGTCTAGTGATTTGGCGGCATTTTGGTATTGACCTTGCTGCCACTGTTCGCGACCGAGTTCTAGGCAGGCCAGGGCTACGGTTAAAACTATATCTGGCCGCACGAGCTGGGGGTCGCCGAAGCGGCCTTCGTCGATCGCGATGCTGCCATTGTTGAGATACGGGCGACCCAGCTTCTGTACGAGTTCGTATTCCCCCAGTTCTTGCAGTACGAGCAGGGCTCCTACGAATTGGTTGTCATCGATTTCAATACTTGGAGTGTGGGGGTCAGCAGCAGCGTCTAAAGCCTTGGACTCTGGCTCAGCAGTTTCTCCCGTGTCTTGCAACACTGTAGCTGCCCCTGCCGAGGTTTTCGACCTCTGCTTGGCTGCAATTGCTGCTTCCGACTCTCGATCGTATGTTTTGGCTAAAAAACTGGCATCATAAGCTTTGCGCCCGTCTGGGTCTGACAGAACGGCGCAGGCTTCATCGAGCAGTTGTTTGCGGGCGACGATCGCAACTTCGGAATACTCCCGGCGCGGAAGCTGTAAAGTTCGATCGCGGTGAGCCTGCTGCAACTGTTCGGCAGTAGCTTGAATCGGTAGACCCAAAATCCGGTAGTAATCTAGTGGAATTAACACAGCGTCCACTTCCCCAAAAAGCGCTAGCAACTGAATTAGCCTATCTTAGCTAAGGTTGGTTTGTAACAAAAGCATTAGTGAAAACTTGAGGAGGGTTTCTGCGGGAGCCGGCGCCGCCTGGGACTGGCATTTTGCCCCCTGCTTCCCTGATTTTAACAACTTCTGAACTGCTGCTGCCAAAATCTTCGACCATTTTCTGCTGCGGTTGTGTCCTCTGTCGGTTTAAATTTAGATGTTTACCAAGGCGATCGGGTATTAATTTTTTATGGAACGGACTCTACCAGTTTTTGACGCGCAGAGCGTAACTATTTCTCGGGATGAGGGCTTGATGCTCTACGAGGATATGGTTTTGGGGCGCTTTTTTGAGGATAAATGCGCTGAGATGTACTACCGGGGCAAAATGTTTGGTTTTGTCCACTTGTACAACGGACAAGAAGCTGTCTCAACTGGCGTGATTCGATCGATGCGCCGAGATAGTACCGATTACGTCAGCAGCACCTACCGCGATCACGTTCACGCTTTGAGCGCGGGCGTGCCGGCGCGGGAAGTAATGGCGGAGTTGTTCGGGAAAGAAACCGGTTGCTCGAAGGGCCGCGGCGGTTCCATGCACATGTTTTCGGCCGAACACCGGCTGTTGGGAGGCTATGCTTTTGTGGCTGAGGGGATTCCTGTAGCTACGGGGGCAGCTTTTCAATCGAAGTACCGGCGCGAAGCTTTGGGGGATGAGAGTTCCGATGGCGTGACAGCTTGTTTTTTTGGCGATGGCGCTGCAAATAACGGGCAGTTTTTTGAGTGTTTGAATATGGCTGCTTTGTGGAAGTTGCCGATTCTTTATGTTGTGGAAAACAACAAATGGGCGATCGGCATGGCCCACGAACGAGCTACTTCTGACCCCTTGATTTTCAAGAAAGCTCATGCTTTTGGCATGGCTGGCGTCGAGGTTGACGGGATGGATGTTTTGGCGGTGCGGGAAGTGGCGAAGGAAGCTGTAGCGCGGGCGCGCGCCGGCGAAGGGCCGACTGTGATCGAGGCTTTGACTTATCGTTTTCGAGGCCATTCTTTGGCAGATCCTGATGAGTTGCGCTCTAAGGAAGAGAAGGAATATTGGTTCCCCCGCGATCCGATTAAGAAGTTGGCTGCTGATTTGATCGATCGCACTTTAGCAACTGCTGAAGAATTAAAAGAGATCGACAAAAAGATCGAAGCTGTCATTGATGATGCGGTGGAGTTTGCTGAGAACAGCCCCGAGCCCGATCCGAGCGAATTGTATCGCTATATTTATGCTGAAGATTAGTAATTTTTAGCGATAATTTGCGGTTGCAGCCTACAGGTTTTAACCTGTAGCTGCAAGCATTTCAAGCTAGAATTGAAGGTATGCTTTCTATACGCCAAGAGAGGTTGTATGATAAATATCGATCGCGATCTAAGTCAAATCAGCAAAAATATGGGTGCAGTTCGAGTCAATGTCAAGCTCACGAATGCAATTGACGAAGGCTTGGTTAATCGAGGATTGCTCAAACCCAATCTTGTGCGCGTTTGCGAAGCAGAAGCAGTGATAAATACTGGCGGAGTACGCACAGCAATTCCTGTAGAAGTTTGCGAACACCTAGGTTTAAGAATTCGGAGTCAGGAAATAGCAAAGTATGCTGATGGACGACAAGAAACAGTAGGAGTTACTGGGCCTAGAATTATTGAAATGGAAGGGCGCGAGACGATTGAGGCGGCAATGGTTTTAGGCGATATCGTGCTAATCGGTCAAACTGTGTTAGAAACTTTAGACTTGCTGGTAGATTGCAAAAATCAGCGTTTAGTTCCCAATCCCGAAAATCCCGAAAGAGCTGTGTTGAGAGTTTAAAAGCAAGATTTAAATAGATATAATTATTGTAGGGGCGGGTTCGCCAATATCTACGACAGAAATCCGAGATTCATTAAACCCGCCCCGACCGGGATATTAGGGTCGATCGGACCTAATATCAAACCTACGGATTTACCGTGTGGCGGGGCAGGTTTACAGATATTTTGGATGTGAATTAGACATCTCCACTAATTATTGTGGAACAGGCATCCTGCCTGTTTTTGACAGGCTTTTTGGGAGATGTCTATTATAGATGTTGGCGAACCCGCCCCTACGGGACTTGTATTGCAGGTGTTGTTAGTTTGTCGGTGGGGCGGGGCGGGTTTACAGATATTTTGGATGTGTATTATAGATGTTGGTGAACCCGCCCCTACGGGATTTGTATTGCAGGTGTTGTTAGTTTGTCGGTGGGGCGGGGCGGGTTTACAGATATTTTGGATGTGTATTATAGATGTT